>NZ_AP018828.1:340000-709512 GCF_003966695.1 Asticcacaulis excentricus | reverse complement strand
GCGAACAGGACCTGTCCGCAACCGATGATGCGTGAAGCCCGATGAGGATGAGATGACCGGCTGGAGACGGGCTTCACGCTTTTTTTTATGCCCTCAGGTGCCGGGCAGGCTCGCCGCAAAGGCGGCGGCGCGCGCTTGCGCTTGCCAAACATCACGCGGTGATGTTTGGAGGGCATTATGATCCGTCCGTTCGTCACGCTCAAACTGGCCACCACGCTCGACGGGCGCATCGCCACCCACACGGGCGAAAGCCGCTGGATCACCGGTGAGCCCGCCCGTCGCGCCGTGCACGAACTGCGGGCCTCGCACGATGCTGTGCTGGTTGGCATCGAAACCGTCCTGAAGGACGATCCCGAACTGACCGTGCGTTTGCAGGGCTATGAGGGTTATCAGCCGGCGCGTGTCGTTCTGGATTCGCGCGGACGCATCCCGCTGCATTCCAAACTCGTGCAGACGGCGCGCGTCATCCCGACCTATGTAGTGACGACGCACGACCTCAATCCGGAGCTGGTCTCGCTGGGTGTGCGGCCGTTGAAGGTCGCCTCGCGGCATCAGCGCGTCGATTTGATCGCGGCTCTGGAAGCACTCAATGAGGCCGGGATCGACCGCCTGTTTGTCGAAGGCGGCGGACAGATCGCCACGGCCTTTGTCAAGCTGGGGGCGGTGGACCGACTGGAATGGTTCCGTGCGCCCACTATATTGGGCGGTGACGGTCGCGCCGTGATCGGTTTTCTCGACATTGCGGACATCAACCGGGTGATCCGTTTCACCCGCGTGGGCGTTCAAGCGGTAGGCGACGATTTGTGGGAAAGCTACGAACTGGAGTAGCGCCGTCTCCCTTTGACGCAGAGATGGCAAGTAAGGACGCAGTATGTTTACAGGCATCATCACCGATATAGGCACCCTGACCGCCATTGACCGCCACGACGGCGGGGCACGCTTTGAGGTACAGACCGCCTATGACCTTTTGACCGTCGATATCGGGGCCTCGATCGCCCATTCCGGCTGCTGCCTGACCGTGGTGGAAAAGCGCGGCGACCGTTACACGCTTGACCTGTCGAACGAAACTCTGGCCGTTACCACGCTCGATCACTGGCGTGTGGGCGACCGCGTGAACCTTGAACGGGCGCTGAAGGTCGGAGACGAGCTGGGCGGTCATATCGTGTCGGGCCACGTCGATGGGGTAGGGGAGTTGATCGCCCTCACCGAAGACGGTGACGCCTACCGCCTGAAGGTGCGTGTGCCGCGCCCGCTGCACCGCTATATCGCGCACAAGGGCTCGATTGCGCTCGACGGCATTTCGCTTACTGTTAATGAGGTCGAGGACTATGTGTTCGGCGTGGCCATTATCCCGCACACCTGGACGCATACCACCCTGTCCGACCGCAAGGTGGGCGACAAGTTAAACCTTGAGATCGACCTGATGGCACGCTATGCCGCGCGCTGGCGCGAAACGCTCTAGAGCGAAATGACTTTAGATGAAAACGCCATTTCGCTCTAAATTTTTGTTTTGTCGCGATGTTTTTGCGGAAAACCGCTCACACTTTTCCGCACATCGCTCTAAATTCGCGCCCCCTGTTTCTACGCTCCTGTGAGGGGGCGTACTCGTAAGAGATACCCATGACCTTCAACCGTATCGCCACCGACCTCAACCCGGTCAGCTCCGAAAGCCCCATCTCGAGCATCGAGGATATTCTGGAGGACGCCCGCAATGGCCGCCCCTATATCCTCGTCGATGCCGAGGACCGCGAAAACGAAGGCGACATCTGCATCCCGGCCCAGATGGCGACGCCGGACGTGGTCAACTTCATGGCGCGCTTCGGGCGCGGCCTGATCTGTCTGGCCATTACGGGGGAGCGTTCGCGTCAGTTGCGCCTGCCACCGATGGCCGCTGAAAACGGCGCGCGCAATGGCACAGCCTTTACGGTGGCGATTGAGGCCAAAGACGGCATCACCACCGGCATTTCGGCGCACGACCGCGCCCGCACCATCGCCGTGGCTATCGACCAGACCAAGGGCTATGACGATATCGTCAGCCCCGGCCACGTTTTCCCGCTGGTGGCGCGTGATGGCGGCGTGCTGGTGCGCGCCGGTCATACCGAGGCTGTGGTCGATATTTCGCGCATGGCCGGCCTTTATCCGGCGGGCGTCATCTGTGAGGTGATGAACGACGACGGGACAATGGCGCGCCTGCCCGACCTGATCAAATTCGCCCAGACGCACGGCCTGAAGATCGGCACCATTGCCGACCTGATCGCCTATCGTCGCCGCACGGAGCGCTTTGTCGATCGCGTACTGGAAAAGCCCTTCGAAAGCCAATGGGGCGGCCCGTTCCGCCTGTTCGTCTATCGCAACCGCCTCGATCAGGGCGAACATATCGCGTTGGTCAAGCATCAGCCGGTGCCGAACAAGGCGACCCTGGTGCGGATGCATCAGCTCGATGTCGCCGCCGACGTGCTGGGGGCTTCGGACGGTCGCGCCGGTCTGGTCGAACAGGCGATGAAGGCGCTGGCCGCCTATGATGGCCCGGCGGTGATGGTCATGCTGCGTGATCTCGACCCCAAGGTGATTTCCAACCGCTTTTCTGCCGACGAAGCGGGCACGCCTCAGCCACGCGGCCTGCGCGACTATGGCGTTGGGGCGCAAATTCTGCTCGATCTGGGGGTGCGTGACATGATCGCCCTGTCGGATTCCAAGCCTAAGCCTGCTGCGCTGGAAGGCTACGGGCTTCAGATTATCGACTGGAAACCGCTCAGCTAAACGCACCCTGTCGTGAGATTTGGCTTTTTATGTTCTCGATAAGCCAGTAAGTACGGACTGAACCTGTCCTCAAGGATTGAACTCTTGACCATTGATACCCCCCTGCGCATCCTCATCGTCGAAAGCCGTTTCTATGAGGATATTTCCGATGAGCTGCTGGCCGGTGCCAAGGCGGCGCTGGAAGCCTATGGCGCGGAATATGATGTGATCACCGTGCCGGGGGCGTTTGAGGTGCCGGGCGCCATCGCCATGGCCGAAGACGCCTCTCAGGGGCCCGCCGGGCGCAAATATGACGGCTATGTCGCACTGGGCTGCGTCATCCGTGGTGAGACGACCCATTACGATTATGTGTGCGAAGAATCGGCGCGCGGTCTGATGGACCTGACGCTGAAACAGCTTCTGTGCATCGGCTACGGCATCCTGACCGTCGAGGACGAGGATCAGGCCTGGGCCCGCGCCCGCCGCTCGGAAGGCGACAAGGGCGGCACGGTCGCCAAGGTGGCGCTCGACATGATCGCCCTGAAGAAGGCCCTTCGCGGAGGCAACCATGGTTGATCCGCTGAGCCTGAAATCCGTCATCGAGCAACTGAACGCCAATGAGGCGGCCGAGTCCGGGCGTCTGTCGCTTAAGGAAAAGCGCGCCCGCACCGTGGCGCGTCTGGTGCTGGTACAGGCCCTCTATCAGATGGAGATTGCAGGGACGGGCGTTGAGTCGGTCATCCGCGAATTTGCCGACTTCCGCTTTGATGGCCACATCGAAGGCGAGGGCGGCGAGGAGCAGCGTCTGGGCACGGCGGATGAGGCCTTTTTCGCTGATGGTCTGCGCACCATCGTCAAGGCTCAGGCCGAAATCGATGTGCTGATCGCCGAGCGTCTGGCCTCCAACTGGCGTCTTGACCGCATCGACACCACGCTGCGCGCCATCCTGCGCGCCGGGGCGTGGGAACTGAAATTCCGCCCGGATGTCGCCGTCGAGGTGGTGATCAACGAATATGTCGAGATCGCCAAGGCCTTCTTCGGCAATGAAGAGGCACGGTTCGTCAACGGCGCCCTGGACGGCATCGCCAAGGACGCAAGGTAAGCCTCCCATGACCGGCGACAACAGCGAATTCAGCGTCATCGACCGGTTGTTCAAGCCTCTGGCCGGCCTGAATGCCGAGGCGCGCGGCCTGATCGACGATGTGGCGGTGCTGGGCGCGCGCGAAGGCTATGACCTTGTGGTCACCACCGACGCCATGGTCGAAGGGGTGCACTTCCTTTCGACCGATCCGCTCGATCAGGTGGCGCGCAAGCTGTTACGGGTCAACATCTCTGACCTCGTGGCCAAGGGGGCCGACCCTTATGGCTATCAACTCCTGACCGCCTGGCCCAAGGGCATGGCCTATGAGGGCAAGGCGGCCTTTGCGGCGGGCCTGCGCCTCGATCAGGATGAATTTGATTTCGACCTGTTCGGCGGAGATACGGTTTCGACCGAAGGCCCGCTGTTGCTCAGCATTACCGCCTTCGGCCATGCCCCCGTGGGCCGCGCCCTGTCGCGCGCCGGGGCGCGGGTTGGGGATCATGTGCTGGTTGGCGGCTTTATCGGCGACGCCCATCTGGGCCTGCGCGTGCTGCGCGGGGAATTTGACGAACTGTCTGAGGCACACAAGGCGCATCTGGTGCAGGCCTATCGCCTGCCGCAGCCGCGCGACGATCTGGCCGAGGTGGTGCTCGATCACGCCCATGCCTCAATGGACGTCTCGGACGGTTTGATCGCCGACGCCCTGCATATGGCCAGAGCCTCTGAGGTGGCGCTTGTGATTGACCTCGACCGCGTGCCGACTTCGGCCGCGGCCCGCGCCGCCATCGCGCAGGGGGCCGATGTGACCGATCTGATCACCGGTGGCGACGATTACCAGATTTTGTGCACGGCCAATGCCTCCGGGGCCGAGGCTCTGAAGGCCGCCGGTTTCTATGAGATCGGCCATTGCGAAGCCGGAACCGGCGAGGTCTCGGTCATCAGCGGCGGCAAGGTCATCGAGATCGAGGACAAGGGCTGGGTCCACGTCTGAGGCCTGGAAGAGGCTCTACGGATGCCCCGCATGTGTGCCAAGCTTTTTTAGAGAAACCACAGATTGCACAGATTGGCGCTTCGTGCCGTGGAGCACGCGGAAGCGATCGCTTGCCATTTGAAACGTATAATCTGTGAAATCTGTGTAATCTGTGTTTCTCAAAACCATCTGCACAGAGCCCCTAAACGGCTTCTAAACCGTTTTCGCCTAAATTCAGGCCATGACCCAGACCCGACGCCTTTTGCTCAGCACGCTCCTGTGCGCCTTCGCCATGCCCGCACTGGCTTCCGAAGCCAAGAAGGAGGGCGGTGAGCCTTATGTCAAGCTGGCCCCCGTGGCCCTGCCGGTCACCGAGAATGGCCGCGTCATCAACTACCTGTTTGTGACCCTGCGCATCAACCTGACGGCCAAGGCCGACGTCAATGCGCTGCGACTCAAGGAACCCTATTTCCGCGACCTTCTGATCCGTGCAGCGCACAAGCAAAGTTTCGCGCTGCCGAACAAGCGCGACACGCTGGACGAGGCGCGTTTCAAAAAGGTGATGATCCCGGAATTTACCAAGATCGCCGGGGCGGGAAATATCGAAACCTTGGAAATACTGGCGCAAAACCCCAAGAAGTTGATGAACTGACGGTGTGTCGCCACCGCTTATACCGCAAGTGTTCACGGGTTTGTGAAGTTTGAATACAGGTTGCGGTGCAATAAATGTGCGACATTTTGCGGCGATTACTTTCGCAATTACCTAACTTGCACCTGTCTGAAAGTTGCGGCACTCTCCTGATCTTGCCGGGAGGGGTATGGACGTGCCTGCCCGGCACGCGCGTCACCCGGCGCGCCACAACAGATAACGACAGGGGTTTGGTATGACGTCATGGATAGGGCTGGTCATAGCGGCTGGCGTGTTAGGTTTGGTGTACGGGGTCGTTCAGACCCTCAGTCTGCTTAAAAAACCACAGGGCAATGCCCGGATGCAGGAAATCGCTGCGGCGATTCAGGAAGGGGCCGGGGCCTATCTCAAGCGGCAATATACGACCATTGCTATTGTGGGTGTGGTCATCTTCATCGCCGCTTTTCTGGTGCTGGGCACCTATGCCGCCGTTGGCTTCCTGATTGGCGCGGTCCTGTCCGGGGCGGCGGGCTTTGCCGGGATGCTGATTTCGGTGCGCGCCAATGTGCGTACCGCCGAAGCCGCCTCGCACAGTCTGCAACAGGGGCTGAACCTCGCCTTCGGGGCCGGGGCCGTGACGGGCCTGTTTGTTGCCTCGGGCGCGCTTCTGGGCGTCGCGGGTTATTACTTCATCCTGACGGACGTTCTGGGCCTTGAAGGCACCAGCCGTCCGGTGATCGACGCCCTTGTGGCCCTGGGTTTTGGGGCATCGCTGATCTCGATTTTTGCGCGTCTGGGCGGCGGTATCTTCACCAAGGGGGCCGATGTCGGCGGCGACATGGTGGGCAAGGTCGAGGCGGGCATCCCCGAAGACGACCCGCGCAACCCGGCCACCATTGCCGACAATGTGGGCGACAATGTCGGCGACTGCGCCGGCATGGCGGCGGACCTGTTTGAAACCTATGCCGTGACGACGGTGGCCACCATGGTGCTGGGGGCGATCTTTTTTGCGGGCACGGCTCTGGTCGGGCCGATGATGCTGCTGCCGCTGGTCATCTGCGGCGCGTGTATCATCACCTCTATCGTCGGCACCTTCTTTGTCCGTCTGGGCAAGGACAACCATATTATGAACGCCCTGTATAAGGGCCTGATCGTTACCGGTGTGTTGTCCATCGGCGCGCTGGCGGCGGTGATCGAACTGGTGATCGGCTTCGATACGCCCATCACCTATGCCGGAGCCCCGGCGGGCTTTACCGGCCTGACCCTGTTCTGGTGCGGTCTGATCGGGCTGGCGGTGACGGCAGGCTTTATCGTCGTCACCGAATACTACACCGGTACGGGTAAGCGGCCCGTGGTGTCGATCGCGCAGGCCTCGGTCACCGGGCACGGCACCAATGTCATTCAGGGGCTGGCCGTTTCGATGGAAGCCACGGCCATTCCGGCCCTGATCATCGTCGGCGGCATTATCGGCTGTTACCTGCTGGCCGGGCTCTATGGCATCGCCATCGCCACCACCACCATGCTGGCCCTGGCCGGGATGATCGTGGCGCTGGATGCTTTTGGGCCGGTCACCGACAATGCCGGGGGGATCGCCGAAATGGCGGGCCTCGACAAGGCGGTGCGCCACACCACTGACGCGCTGGACGCCGTGGGCAATACCACCAAGGCCGTCACCAAGGGCTATGCCATCGGTTCGGCGGGTCTGGGGGCGCTGGTTCTGTTTGCCGCCTACACGTCGGACCTCAAATATTTCGCGGCCAATGCCGCGCCGGGCTCCTTCTTTGAGGGGCTGGGGGAACTGACCTTCTCCCTGTCCTCGCCGTGGGTGGTGGTGGGCCTGCTGATCGGCGGCCTTTTGCCCTATCTCTTTGGCGGCATGGGCATGACGGCGGTCGGTAAGGCGGCGCAGGCCGTGGTCGAAGAGGTGCGGCGTCAGTTTCGCGAAGATTCTGGCATCATGGCCGGGACGTCCAAGCCCAACTATGGCCGCGCCGTGGATATGCTGACTAAGGCGGCCATCCGCGAAATGGTCGTGCCGTCACTGTTGCCGGTCCTGTCGCCTCTGGTCCTGTTTGGGATCGTCTATGCCATAGGCGGCGCGGTCCCGGCCTTTGAGGCGCTGGGGGCCATGCTGCTGGGGGTGATCGTGACGGGCCTGTTCGTCGCCATTTCGATGACGTCGGGCGGCGGGGCCTGGGATAATGCCAAAAAGTCGTTCGAGGATGGCTTTGTCGATAAGGACGGCGTGCGTCACCTCAAGGGCTCTGAGGCGCACAAGGCCTCGGTGACCGGCGACACGGTGGGTGATCCGTATAAGGACACGGCGGGCCCGGCGGTCAATCCGATGATCAAGATCACCAATATCGTTGCCTTGTTGCTGCTGGCTGTGCTGGCGCATGTAGCCTGATCACTGGAGAGCGGCGTTCGCGTGAGCGCCGCTCTCTCCACAGATGGCAACAGATAGGTTCGCATCTGTAACAGGATTGCGGGATTTGCGTCGTTTTTGAGAACCACAGATTACACAGATTTCACAGATTGGCGCTTCGCGCCGTGGAGCTTCTGGAAGCGGTCGCGGGCGATTTGAAACGCATAATCTGTGAAATCTGTGTAATCTGTGGTTTCCCTGAAGGGTGCCCCTACATCCCTATCTGTGGAGAAACAAAAAACCCCTCCGGAGACGCCTCCGGAGGGGTTTTGAATTTCAGAAATCGCGTAACGACTATTCGCGGCGGCGCTGGCCGCCCGGATTGGTGTCTTCTTCGTTGGTGAGGGTCTGACGGCCGACGTTGCCGAGGATTTGTTCCAGAGCCGTCAGTTCACGGCCGCGGGTTGGCGTCTTGTTGGGGTTCAGCGCGATGTCACGGCTATCGGCCAGCGACAGGGTTTTTACGTTTTTGACCGCCTGCGTCTCCTTGTCGAATTCGACGATGGTGACGCTGCGCGAGGTCAGGGTCGCGGGCTTATAGGTCATTTTCGAGGTCGTCTGCGTGATATAATACCACACGCCGGGGTCGAAGGTGGCGACCTGAGACGGGGAGCCGAACTTGGTACGCACGCTGGTCTGCGTGTCCTCACCCACCTTGATGTCGGTGGCGGGATTGGCTTCGATGGCGAGATAGCCCTGACGCGAAACGCTGGGGGCGCAGGCGCCAAGCGTGGAAGCGGCGGCGGCAACGGCGGCGAGAGCCAGAAGGGTGGACGGCTTGATCATCAGGTTCCGTTCGGGTTTGACCTTGGGTGCCAGACTGTTTAGTGCAATCTTGGGGCCGAATGAAGGCCATAAATATTCCGGCTTGGCAAGAACGCAAACGGAGACGGGGACGTAAATGCTCGACAAATTCCTCAGCTCGCTCGGCGAAAGTCTGGGTCTGAAAAAGCCCAATCCGACGCGCGTGGCCGGCGAAGCCCTTTATGCGGCGGCTGTGGCGCAGTCGCGTCAGGTCGTTTTCTATACCGATTATGGCGTGAAGGATGAGATCGGTGCGCGATTCGAGCTTCTGGTGCTGCATGTCGTCCTGCTGATCAACCGCCTGAAATCGGACGACGAACACTATCGCGAAACCTCTCAGGCCCTGTTCGATTCGCTGCTGCTGGCGCTGGACGATACGCTGCGCGAACAGGGGGTGGGCGACCTGACCGTGCCGAAAAAGATGAAAAAGCTCAGCCAGCAGGTCTATACGCGGCTGGTGCGCTGGAACGAAATCTGGGACGAGGCGGGCGCAGAGGACGCGACCGCCGCGCAGGCCGATTACCTGCTGCGCACCGTCTATGCCACGGATGAAGACCCGGACCCGCAGGCCCCTCTGTGGGCGGCGGGCCTGAGCGCCTATATGAATGAGGTCCGCACGCAGGTGCGCGCAGACAAATTGCTGGCCGGTGAGGTAAACTGGCCGGATGTATCGCGTTTAAATACCAAGGAGAACTGAGCCATGACCGAAGCCGATGCCCCGCTGTGGACGCACATTGTGCGCTTTGACGAGGCCTTTCGCGGGCTCGATCTGACCCTGACGGCCGATGAGGCGCGCCGCACGCTGATCGCCGAAAACTTCGGCATGATCGAACTGCACGCGCTGACGGCAAGGATCACGACGAAGGGCCGGAAGTCACCGGGTAGCGATGAGGTGATCGTTGATGTCGATCTGAGCGGTGAAGTGACGCAGGAATGCGGCGTGACGCTCGATCCCTTCCGTCACCCGATCGCGGCGCGCATCGACGTCGTGGTGGTGGCGCAGGCCCGTAAAAACAAGACCGACGACGAAGAGACGGAACTGAGCGTCGAAGACCTTGATGTGCCCGATGTGGCGGTCAATGGTCAAATCGATGTCGGTCAATACGTCATCGAAGCGCTGGGGGAAGCCTATGATCCCTTTGCGCGCAAGCCCGGTGCCGTGTTCGAGGAACCGGATCAGCCCAAGGAGCCGTCGCCTTTCGCCGTGCTGTCGCGCCTGAAGGGCGATGACGCCTGAACGGGCGATCTGAAAAAGCATCTTGATAAGTTCGGCGGGGGCGTTATCGTCCGCCGCCTCGGGGACTCGCTTTATTTCCACCTTCCGGCCGTGCGTCAGAGGGTCTATAAGGGCGACCCTGGCATCTCTGTGAGGTCTTAGAGCGTCCCTTGTCTTCCCCTGATCCTATTTCGCCGTCCGAAACGCCTGTGGGAGGCATAGGCGTCGCCCCTGAGGGCACAGTTGTCATCGCAATCGATGCCATGGGCGGCGATCATGGCCCCCGTGTGACTGTGCCGGGTACGGCAGAAGCGCTGAAGCGCGACGGTTCGGGCCGGTTGCGCTTTCTGCTGCACGGCGATGAGGCATTGATTGCGCCGGAACTGGCCAAATGTCCGGAACTGAAGGCCGTCGCCACCATTGTCCACACTGATCAGTCGGTGGCGATGGACGAAAAGCCGGCTCAGGCCCTGCGTCGTCGGACAACCAGCCTGTTTATGGCCATTTCCTCGGTCAAAAGCGGTGCGGCCCACGCGGTCGTCTCGGCCGGCAATACCGGTGCGCTGATGGCGCTGTCGAAGATGATCCTCAAAATGATCACCGAGGACCTTGAGCGTCCGCCGATTGCCTGTTCGTGGCCGAACGCCAAGGGCGGCATGGGAACGGTGCTCGATGTCGGGGCCAACGTGACCTCCGACGCCAATCAGCTTATCGAATTCGCCGTTATGGGCACGGCCTTCCACCGCGCTGTGCGCGGCAAGGATAAACCCACGGTTGGCCTGCTGAATGTCGGCTCCGAGGACGTCAAAGGCCATGAAGAGGTGCGTGAGGCGCACCGTATTCTGCGCGAAGGCGTGGACGGCATCAATTACTACGGGTTTGTCGAAGGCAACGATATCGGCAAGGGCACGGTGGACGTCGTCGTCACCGATGGCTTTACGGGCAATATCGCGCTGAAAACCGCCGAAGGCACCGCCAAGTTCGTCAAAAACCTGTTCAAGGACGCGCTGACCTCCTCGTTGCTGTCCAAGCTTGGGGCACTTCTTGCCGCGCCGGCGCTGCGGGCTATGGCCAAGACGGTCGATCCCGGTGCGGCCAATGGAGGCCCGCTTCTGGGGCTCAACGGCATTGTCGTCAAAAGCCACGGCGGGGCCGAGGCCTGGGCCTATTCCAATGCCGTAAGCGTCGCCATTTCGCTGGCCGCCAGTGCCTATGCGACGGACATCCGCAAGGCGCTGGCCCACGTTCGCGAGGCGCACATCGCATCGCCCGAAACGCCGCAACCCCCGCAGATGGCGGATGAAAAGGTATCCTGAGCATGAGCGTAACACGTACGGCGGTAACCGGCGTCGGCGGTTATCTGCCTGAAACGGTCCTCTCTAACGAGGACTTCACCCGCATGGTGGATACCACGGACGAATGGATCGTGGCGCGCACCGGTATCCGCAAGCGTCACAAGGCGGGCGATACCCAACTGACTAGCGATCTGGCCGTCGAAGCGGCGAAGATCGCTCTTAAGGCAGCGGGGCGCACGATCGAGGATATAGACCTCATCATCGTCGCCACCACCACGCCGGACATGACCTTTCCGTCCACCGCCTCCATCGTTCAGGCCAAGCTGGGCGTGCCGCGCGGCGCGGCCTTCGACGTGCAGGCGGTCTGTTCGGGCTTCGTCTATGCCCTGAGCGTGGCCGATGGGTTTGTCGCGCGCGGCCTGTCGAAATGCGCGCTGGTCATCGGGGCCGAGGTGATGAGCCGCATCCTCGACTATACGGACCGTTCGACCTGCATCCTGTTCGGCGACGGGGCCGGGGCCGTGGTTCTGGAGCCCGTGCAAGGTAATGGCACGGCGCAGGATACGGGCATCCTCAGCTTTGACCTGCAATGCGATGGCTCGAAGACCGATCTTCTGTACGTCGATGGCGGGGTCTTTAATTCGGGGCAGCACGTCGGCAAGATTCGCATGCAGGGCAATCAGGTGTTCAAGCACGCCGTGCAGAAAATCTCCGAAGCCGCCGAATCGGCCATCCACAAGGCGGGGCTCGACCATCAGGCCGTGGACTGGTTCATCCCGCACCAAGCCAATCAGCGCATCCTTGACGGCGTGGCTGACCGGCTGGGGATGGATCGTGAGAAGGTCATCTCGACCGTGGCTGAACACGCCAACACCTCAGCGGCCTCGATTCCTTTGGCCTGGTATGCGGGGATACAGGATGGACGGGTCAAAAAGGGCGATCTGGTGCTGATCGAAGCGCTGGGCGGCGGCCTGACCTGGGCGGCGGCGGCGATCCGCCTGTAGGGCTAACCGTATATTGAGACGAAAATCTCATTTATTTGATGACAAGCCGCGTCCAACCCTTTGACGTGAACGGGAAAATGCGTATGGTTCCCTCTGATGGATCATTCCGGAGGGGATTAGATATGAAAGCCACGACCCTGACCCGCGCCGAACTGTTCGAAGCGGTGCACAACGAACTGGGCCTGCCGCGTCAGGAATGCGCCGCGCTGGTCGAGCGTACCCTCGATCTGGTCATTGATTCGCTGGAAAAGGGCGAGACGGTCAAGCTGTCGGGCTTTGGCGTGTTTCAGGTCCGCGAAAAGAACGCTCGCGTGGGGCGCAACCCCAAGACGGGTAAGCCGGCGGCCATTGATCCGCGCAAGGTCATCTCCTTCCGCGCTTCGCAGATCATGAAGGCGCGCGTCGATGCCGGTGTCGGCGAATAAGTCGTAAAAAAGGCCAGTACACGTGTCCAAGGGGCCTCTCGCCTTTCGTACCATTTCCGAAACCGCTGACGCGGTGGGCGTGCCCCAGCATGTGCTGCGGTTCTGGGAAACCAAGTTCACCTTTATCCGTCCGACCAAGCGCGCCGGGGGGCGGCGTTTCTATCGGCCGCAGGATATTGACCTGCTGATGGGGGTGAAGGTGCTGCTGCACGATCGCGGCTATACGATTCGCGGCGTGCAGAAGCTGTACAAGGATGAGGGGCAAAAGGCGCTTCTGTCGGCCGGGCAGGGCGGCAGCACGGCCTTTATCCCGGCGGCGGAGGGTTACGCTGAGCCGGACGAGGCGCCGATGGAGGTCGTATCCGCGCCGCCCTTACCGCGCAAAGTCATGGCCGACAGTGCCGAACCGGCCTTTGATTTCGAGGAAATGTCGGCCCTGCCGGTCGTTCGCGGCCTGAGCGAAGAGACGCGCACGCGGCTTCTGGCCATCGCCCAAAGCCTCGAAAACGCGCAAAAAACCATGCTGCGCAGCCTCAAGGGGCTCTGATCCGCCGCATGTGAGCGGTGGAAAACGTCTCTGGCCTATTGCAGGCCGCTTTATTCCTCTCTATAAGCCGCGTTCTCCTTACCAGGGGAGGCCTCTGCGAAGAGGTGTCGGAGCGTGGCGCAGCCTGGTAGCGCACTTGACTGGGGGTCAAGGGGTCGCAGGTTCGAATCCTGTCGCTCCGACCATTTAAACACATAAGGGTCGCCCCTTCGGGGCGGCCCTTATGTGTTTAAGGTCTCCGCTCCAGGTTCCGAACCGCGAAGGGGCACAGATTTCGTAAGGCCTGTTCTCCGCGGCTATCCTCTCGTTTCTCCCCAACATACTGCATTTTTTTGACGGCAAAGGCTTGCGTGAGTTCCGGCGTTTCCGTATAGAGCGGCCTCCAGACGCAGACGACCGGTTTCGGGCGTGTGCGTATCCCTTATTAAAGGGATGCCTTCTTTATCGGGGAGTGGCGCAGCCTGGTAGCGCACCTGCTTCGGGAGCAGGGGGTCGCAGGTTCGAATCCTGTCTCCCCGACCATCAAAACAAAACAGACGGTCCCTTATGGGACCGTCTGTTTTGTTTTTGGGCCGAAGATATGCATTCGAACCGTGAGAGGTTCGACGGCGAGTGATGATCAAGAAGCGAAGCCCTCTTGATCACACGCAGACGCGGCGGAGCGTAGCGGAGCCACATCGACCCGAAAGGGCGATGGACGCCGAAGGCGCCCGAAGGGTAAGCCGCGTTAAAACGCGGCGCATCAATCCTGTCTACTCCTACGCATTCGACGGAACGCTTTTACCATCGCTCACGGCGATGATGATAATATTCCCGTTCGCGACGCTCATAACGATCATAGCGGTCGTACCGGTCATAGCGGTCGCGGTAGTAATAGCTGCGCGGGGCCGGATAATAGCGTGGGCCGTAATAGCGCTCGCGATAAACATAATAACCATCATAGCGCGGTCGCGATTCGTAATAGACGACGCCATAGCCCGGCGGCGGGGGCGGCGGGTCGTAATAGCCGCTGCGTTCATAGGAATAGTAGCGGCCATCGTGGCAATCGACCGAGGCATTGCCCAAGGCTCCGCCGACCACGGCGCCTAAGGCGGCCCCGGCGACCGTATTGCCGCCGCGGTCGTAGCGATGCGAGGAACCGTTGCCGATGGCCGCTCCGGCCAGAGCGCCGATCACCGCGCCTGTGGCGGTGGAGTTGGATTTGCGCTGATAGCAATAGCCGTCATAGCCTTGTGCCGAAGCGAGAGTAGGGGCGGCCAGACCGATAAGGCCAACCCCGATCAGGGCCAGCGGCAGATGCCGTTGAAAAAAGGAGGGTTTCATAATGCCACCTGAGGATATATGCGTGGGATGACGCCATTGAGCACCCGCCAAGCTGAACGGCATCTGAATGGATTGCGGCGGAAATGCGCCGCATTTATAAGCGTCATTACGTCAGGTCGCGGACGATACAAGATTTATTGCATCAGACCCCTTGATCCTTTTGCGCTCTTGAGGCATAAGGCGCGCCTTCCGACCGGACGAACAACCGGTCAACACATCATTCTACGCTTGAAAGGCTTGGGTAAAAGCTTATCGAGCCTCACTTGAAAAAGAGAGTCGGACATGGCCGTACCTAAGCGGAAAGTATCCCCCTCGCGGCGCAACATGCGTCGCTCGCACCACGCGCTCGGCGCCAACTCGTATGTGGAAGACAAGGACACCGGCGAACTGCGCCGTCCGCACCACATCGACCTGAAGACCGGCATCTACAAGGGCCGTCAGGTGATTACGCCGAAAAAGGACTAACCGCCTTTATCGACCGAAGATATAAAGACGCGGCGCCTCAGGTGCCGCGTTTTTGATTCCGGAAGGCCTTTCATGCCCCCCTATCCCTATCGTCTGGTGATCTTCGATTTCGACGGCACGCTGGCCGATTCGTTTCCGTGGTTCCTTGAGGTGTTCGATCATCTGGCCGAACGCTTCGGCTTTGAGAACCCGGACCGCTCGCACCTTGACGAACTGCGCCGTCTGGGGCCGCGTGAGCTGCTGAAGCGTCTGAAGGTGCCGCTGCTCAAACTGCCGGCCATTGCCACCTATGCCCAGAGGTTGCAAAACCAGCAGATCGAAAAAATCGTGCTGTTCGACGGGATCGCTGAGGTGATCCGCGACCTGAAGGCGCGCGGCGTGACCGTGGTGGTGGTGACTTCCAATGACGCCGACAATGTACGTACCGTTCTGGGCAGCGAACTGAGCACGCTGATTGATCATTATTCCTGTGGATCGTCGCTGTTTGGCAAGGCGGCCAAGTTCAAGACCGTGCTCAAGGCCTTCAAGACGAAACCGACCGAGGCCTTGTCCATCGGTGATGAACTGCGCGACATCGAGGCGGCGCGTAAGGTGGGCATTGCCGTCGGGGCCGTGACCTGGGGCTATGCCCACGAAGACAGTCTGCTGAGCGAAAAGCCCGATCACGTCTTCGCGAAGCCCGCCGATATACTCAATATATGAGACGCATTCCCCGTGGCGGGCTTGTCAGGCTTGGGCGCGCTTGCTAAGCAACCCTCGTTTTTCAAACCCCTCAGGGAAGATTGCCATGTCCGCCATTATTGATATCGTTGCTCGTGAAATCCTCGACTCGCGCGGCAATCCGACCGTTGAGGTCGATGTCACCCTCGAAGACGGCGCTTTCGGTCGCGCCGCTGTGCCGTCGGGTGCCTCCACCGGCGCGCACGAAGCCGTCGAAAAGCGCGATGGTGACAAGAGCCGCTATCTGGGCAAGGGCGTGCGTCAGGCCGTGGACGCGGTCAATGGCGAAATTTATGAGGCCCTGAGCGGCCTCGATGCCCGCGATCAGCGTCACATCGACCAGATCCTGATCAATCTCGACGGCACCGAGAACAAGGGCCGTCTGGGGGCCAATGCCATTCTCGGCGTGTCGCTGGCCGTGGCCAAGGCGGCGGCGGCTTCGGTCAACCTGCCGCTCTATAAGTATGTCGGCGGCCTGTCGGCCCGCGTCCTGCCCGTGCCGTTGATGAACATCATCAATGGCGGCGCGCACGCCGACAACCCCATCGACATTCAGGAATTCATGATCGTTCCGGCCGGTGCCGAAACCTTCTCCGAAGCCCTGCGTATGGGCGCGGAAATCTTCCATAGCCTGAAATCGGCGCTCAAGGCCGCTGGCCACAACACCAATGTCGGTGACGAAGGTGGCTTTGCGCCGAACCTGTCCTCGGCCGAGGTGGCCCTGCAATTCATCGTCGATGCCGGTGCGGCGGCGGGCTACAAGGCCGGTGAAGATTTCTGGCTGGCGCTCGACGTGGCCTCGACCGAGTTCTTCAAGGACGAAAAATACCATCTGGAAGGCGAGGGCAAGGTCCTCAGCCGCGAAGAGATGGTCGATTATCTCGAAAACCTCGCCGACAAGTTCCCGATCTGCTCGATCGAAGACGGCATGTCGGAAGACGATTTCGAAGGCTGGGCGCTGCTGACCGAGCGTCTGGGCGACCGTTTGCAACTGGTCGGCGACGACCTGTTCGTGACTAATCCGAACCGTCTGGAAACCGGCATTGTCGAAGGCCTCGCCAACTCGATCCTCGTCAAGGTGAACCAGATCGGCACCCTGTCGGAAACCATGGACGCCGTCGATATGGCCCACCGTTCGGGCTATACCTCGGTGATGTCGCACCGTTCGGGTGAGACCGAAGATTCGACCATTGCCGACCTGGCGGTGGCGCTGAACTGCGGTCAGATCAAGACGGGTTCTCTGGCGCGTTCGGACCGGTTGGCCAAGTACAACCAGCTCCTGCGCATCGAATCGATCCTCGACGACGAAGCCGTCTATGCGGGTCTTTCGGTGATCCGCAGCTAAAACCGGAACCGGTCTCTCACCGGCTGGGACGTTTTTTACAAATCTGCCAAAAAGAGCGGCGCAGGTATCCTGCGCCGCTCGCGTTTTATGATAAATTCTTTCAGTTGAAGTGACATGTTCGGTAACAGTTTGTTAAACCGACGCGGCCAAAAATCCCTCCTGTCAATGTGGTCCGTCCAGAAGGGGCGAAAGTTGTGATTCAGAAACTGAGGCCTTATTTGCCTACCGCGATCATCGCTATATTTCTGACCTACTGCGGCGTACAGTATTTGACTGGCGATAAAGGGTTCTTTTCGCAGGAAACCCGTCAGGTTGAGCTGGCCGAAAAGCAAAAGCTTCTGGCTGATCTTGCCGCTGAGCGGCAGGACCTTGAAGCCCGCGCCCGTTATTTGAGAACTGATAATCTTTCCAAAGAATTGCTTGAAGAACGCGCCCGCGTTCTCCTGGGGCTCAATGCCCCTAACGAATACGTGATCCGTGATCACATCGCCCCTGCGCGCAATTCCTGAGTCCGCAAGGGGACTTTACGTCAGCCTGGGCTTTGCCTAAGAGAAGTCCTGACGTGAATTCAGGCGGTTTTTGACGAACCCTGAGATTCCGGTGGCCCTGCTGCCGGATTTTCCCACGGGATCACCGAAACTGACTGCATCCCCCTCTATGGGCGGCCGGCCTTTTTATGCCGGTGCGCGCTCGAACGTCTTTTTGACCGGCTGCGAACGTCTCTGCCTGCGGGTAAGGCGCGAGCGGCACGATTAACCCCAGGGAGGTTTCCATGGCGCGCGCCGCCAAGGCCACTGACACCGGAACGACGGGTTCCGCCAAACGCAATGTCTCCAAAGACGAACTCCTGAAATATTACCGTGAGATGGTTCTCATCCGCCGCTTCGAAGAGCGTGCGGGTCAGCTCTACGGCATGGGTCTGATCGGGGGCTTCTGCCACCTGTACATCGGTCAGGAAGCCGTCGCTGTGGGCATGGAAGCCGCCTCTATCGACGGCGATCAGGTCATCACCGGTTACCGCGACCACGGCCACATGCTGGCCGCCGGTATGGACCCCAAGGCCGTTATGGCCGAGCTGACCGGCCGTATCGGCGGCTCGTCGAAGGGTAAGGGCGGGTCGATGCACATGTTCGACATCGAAACCGGCTTCTTCGGCGGTCACGGCATCGTCGGCGCTCAGGTGTCGCTGGGGACGGGTCTGGCCTTTGCCGACTGGTACCGCAACAATGGCAATGTCTCCTTCACCTATTTCGGTGACGGTGCGGCCAACCAGGGTCAGGTCTACGAAAGCTTCAACATGGCGAAGCTGTGGAACCTGCCGGTCGTCTATGTGATCGAAAACAACGAATACGCCATGGGCACGGCTCTGGCCCGCGCCTCGGCGACGACCAACCTGTCGCAGCGCGGCGCGTCGTTCGGCATCCCCGGCGAAACCGTGGACGGCATGGACGTGTTCGCGGTGAAGGAAGCCGCTGAGCGCGCCGCTGAATACGCCCGTTCAGGCAAGGGGCCTTACATTCTGGAAATGAAGACGTACCGCTATCGCGGTCACTCCATGTCCGACCCGGCCAAGTACCGTTCCAAGGAAGAGGTCGATGAGGTCAAGACGACCCGCGACCCGATCGACCATATCAAGACGATGCTGGAGCAGGCGGGTGTCGAAGAGGCCGAAATCAAGGCCATCGACAATGAAATCAAGGCGATCGTTATGGAGGCCGTCGAGTTCGCTCAGACCAGCCCCGAACCCGATCCGTCCGAACTGTACACCGACGTTTATCTTGAGGCCTGATCCCAGATGACCGACATTCTTATGCCCGCTCTCTCTCCGACCATGGAGGAGGGCACCCTTTCCAAGTGGCACATCAAGGCCGGTGACGAGATTTCCGCCGGTCAGGTGATCGCCGAAATCGAAACCGACAAGGCGACGATGGAAGTCGAAGCCGTCGATGAAGGCGTGGTCGAGGCCATCCTGATCGAAGCCGGCACCGAAGGCGTCAAGGTCAACACGCCGATCGCGCGTCTGGCCGGTGGCGAAAGCGCGCCCGCGCCCAAGGCCGAAGCGGCCCCTGTGGCCTCTGTTGAAGCCGCAGCCCCGGTTGCGGCGGCGGCCCCTGTGTCGAAGCCCGCGGCTGATCCGGAGTTCCCGGAAGGCACGCCGATGGTCAAGATCACGGTGCGCGATGCGCTGCGTGACGCCATGGCCGAAGAAATGCGCCGCGACGACCGCGTCTTCCTGATGGGTGAGGAAGTCGCCCAGTATCAGGGCGCCTACAAGGTCTCTCGCGGCCTGCTCGAAGAATTTGGCGACCGCCGCGTTATCGACACGCCGATCACCGAAATGGGCTTTGCCGGCATCGGTTCGGGGGCGGCCATGGCCGGTCTTAAGCCGATCATCGAGTTCATGACCTTCAACTTCGCCATGCAGGCCATCGACCACATCCTGAACTCGTCGGCCAAGACGCTGTACATGTCGGGTGGTCAGATCAAGTCGGCGATCGTTTTCCGTGGCCCGAACGGTGCCGCGGCCCGCGTCGCCGCCCAGCACTCGCAGGACTATTCGGCGTGGTACGCCAACGTTCCAGGCCTGAAGGTCATTGCGCCTTATGACGCCGCTGACGCCAAGGGCTTGCTGAAGGCAGCCATCCGTGATCCGAACCCCATCGTCTTCCTTGAACACGAGATGATGTACGGCAACGAGTTTGAAATCCCCGATGTCGAAGACTTCGTCCTGCCTATCGGCAAGGCCAAGATTCAGAAAGAGGGCAAGGATGTCACCATCGTCGCCCACTCGCGCATGGTCGGTTTTGCGCTCAAGGCGGCTGAGAAGCTGGCCGAAGAGGGTATCGACGCTGAAGTCGTCAACCTGCGCACGCTTCGTCCGCTGGACACTGACACGGTCGTCGCCTCGGTGAAGAAGACCAACCGTCTGGTCACCGTCGAAGAAGGCTGGGGCCCGTGCGGCATCGGTGCCGAAGTCGCCGCCCGCGTCACCGCCGAAGCCTTCGACGATCTGGATGCGCCGCCCGCCCGCGTGCATCAGGAAGACGTCCCGATGCCTTACGCCGCCAACCTCGAAGCCCTGACCGTCCCGAGCGTTGAGAAGATCATCGCCGCGGTCAAGCAAGTCTCGTACAAGTAAGAGGGGCCACACATGACCGATATTCTGATGCCGGCGCTCTCGCCCACCATGGAAGAGGGCATTCTGGCCAAGTGGCACGTCAAGGTCGGGGACACTGTGTCCGCCGGTGACGTGATCGCCGAAATCGAAACCGACAAGGCGACGATGGAAGTCGAAGCCGTCGATGAGGGCGTGGTTGAGGCCATCCTGATCGAAGCCGGGACCGAAGGCGTGAAGGTGAACACCCCTATCGCGCGCCTAGCGGGTGAGGGCGGTTCGGCGGCTCCGGCGCCCCAGACTCAGGCTAAAGCTGAGGCCCCGAAAGCCGCCGAAGCGCCGAAGCCCGCCGCGGCTCCGGCCCCTGTGGCCGCCGCCCCCGTCGCAGCCCCGGCCGCTTCGGGTGGGGTGCGCGTGGCGGCTTCGCCGCTGGCGCGTCGTCTGGCCGAGATCAATAAGCTCGATCTCAAGCTGCTGAAAGGCACCGGCCCGCACGGTCGTATCATCAAGCGCGATATCGAAGCCGCTCTGGCTTCGGGCACCGGCAAGGCCGGTTCCGCCCCGGCGGCGACCACCGCAGCGGCTGAGCCGCGCAAGGTACAGACCCTTGAGCAACTGGGCATTCCGGCGGGGTCCTACGATCTCGTCCCGCTCAACAATATGCGCAAGGTCATCGCCCGCCGCCTGACCGAATCCTTCCGCGACATCCCGCACTTCCCGCTGACCGTCGATATCGAACTCGACAACCTGCTGGCGGCGCGCACCAAGATCAATACGGCGCTGGAATCGCAAGGTATCAAGGTCTCGGTGAACGATATTGTCATCAAGGCGGTGGCGTTGGCGCTGAAGCAGGTGCCGGAAGCCAATGCCTCCTTCACCCCCGAAGGCATTGCCATGCACCACAATGCCGATATCGCTATGGCCGTGGCCATCGACGGTGGCCTGATCACCCCGATCATCCGCAAGGCCGAGACCAAGTCTCTGGCTCAGATCGCCAAGGAAACCAAGGATCTGGCGGCGCGCGCCCGCGATATGAAGCTGAAGCCCGAAGAGTTCCAGGGCGGCACTTTCTCGGTGTCCAACCTCGGCATGTTCGGCATCAAGCAGTTCGCCTCCATTATCAACGAACCGCAGGGCTGCATCCTGTCGGTCGGTGCCGGTGAACAACGCCCGGTCGTCAAGAACGGCCAACTGGCGGTCGCCACCGTCATGACCGTCACCCTGACCTGCGATCACCGCGTGGTCGATGGGTCGGTCGGTGCCAAGTACATTACCGCATTGAAGGGCCTTCTCGAAGACCCGATTAAAATGTTGGCTTAAGGAGTTGATTCAACATGTCTTATGATCTGGTTGTTATCGGCTCCGGTCCCGGCGGTTACGAAGGGGCCATCCGCGCCTCTCAGAACGGCCTGAAGGTCGCCATCGTCGAGCGTGAATTGCTGGGCGGCATCTGCCTCAACTGGGGCTGTATCCCGACAAAGGCCCTGCTCAAGTCGGCCGAAGTGTTCGACAAGATCAATCACCTCGGTGATTACGGTCTGACCGGCGAAAAGCCGGGCTTCGACTTCGAAAAGGTCATCGCCCGCTCGCGCGCCGTCGCCAAGCAGCTCAATGGCGGCGTTGGCTACCTGATGAAGAAGAACAAGATCGATGTGATCGAGGGCTTCGCCACGCTGGAGCCCGGCAAGGATGCACCCAAGGTGCGCGTCAAGCTGAACAAGGGCGGTGAACAGGTCATCGAGCCGAAGAACGTCATGCTGGCGGTTGGGGCGCGTGCGCGTGAAATCCCGGCCATCGGCGCGGTTTCGGACGGCGAACGCATCTGGACCTATCGTAACGCCCTGACGCCCAAGGCCATGCCGAAGTCGCTGGTGGTGATCGGTTCGGGCGCTATCGGCATCGAGTTCGCCTCCTTCTATCGTTCGCTGGGCGCTGATGTCACCGTGGTCGAGGCTATGGACCGCATCCTGCCGGTCGAGGACAAGGAAGTATCCGCTGAGGCCCAGAAGGCCTTTGAAAAGCGTGGCTTCAAGTTCCGTCTGGGGGCCAAGGTGACCAAGGTCGAAAAGACCTCTGCGGGCGTCAAGGTATCGGTCGAGGTCGTCGGCAAGGCCGAAACGCTGGAGGCCGAAGGCTGCATCGTGGCCGTCGGCATCGTGGCCAATACCGAAAACCTCGGTCTGGAAAAGCTGGGCGTCGAGATGGACCGCGGTCACATCAAGAACGACAGCCACGGCAAGACCAATGTGAAGGGCCTCTACGCCATCGGCGATTGCGCCGGGCCGCCCTGGCTGGCGCACAAGGCTTCTCACGAAGCCGTCCACGCGGCCGACTACATGGCCGGCAAAAAGCTGTCGAACCTCAATCCGCCGATTCCGGGCTGCACCTACGCCACGCCGGAAGTCGCCTCGGTCGGTATCACCGAGCAGGGCGCGAAGGAAAAGGGTCTGGACGTCAAGATCGGCCGCTTCCCCTTCAAGGCCAATGGCAAGGCGATTGCTGCCGGTGAGCCGGGCGGTTTCGTCAAGGTCATCTTCGACAAGAAGACCGGCGCGCTTTTGGGGGCCCACCTGATCGGGGCCAATGTCACGGAAATGGTGCAGGGCTTCTGTCTGGCGATCACCATGGAAGCGACGGAAGAGGACCTGCAAGGGACCGTCTTCCCGCACCCGACCATGTCGGAGGCCATCCTCGAAGCGTCTCTGGATGCCGACGGTCGTATGATCAATTTGTAGGACCATCATGGGGGAAACAGGTTTCCCCCATGTACCCCCTTCGCCGTATTGTGAAAAATTTCTTGGGGCGGTCCGTCGAAATTTTTCGCTTTCAAGCGTAAAAAAGCCCGCTCTGAAGCAGAGCGGGCTTTTTGATTTTATTGGAAAAATTATAATTTCAAAACGCAATTTAAATTTAGTTTTATTTTGCAACCTACGTTTCATCACGTCAATCCCAGCCAATCGCGGACAGGGCCGATACGTCTCAGCACCCATCGCTCGATCAGGGCCACAAGGATCAGGCATAGCCCCATCATCGGCAGGAAGAGGGCAAGGCCCAGTATCAGCAGACCCAGTCCCGTGCCCAGCCGTTCGTCGGGCAGGCGGCTGGGCGCGCCCAGTGTGACTTTGTCCGGTCGCCGTCGCCACCACATCATCACCGCCGAAACGCATAGCGTCAAAAGCCCTGCGGCGGTCAGCACCCCCAGCGCCTGATTGAGCGCGCCGAACAACTGGCCCTCGTGCAGGGCGATACCCACACCGAACACCCGGTCGATCAGCGGCTTATCGCCAAAGGTCTTGATCTGCGCCACGTCACCCATGTGATCGAAGGTGACGGTGACGCCCTTGGGCCGGTTCTGGGTCTGGGAGACGCCCTGCCACGGCTTGCCCTTGGCCGGTGCCATCAGCACGACCGGCGGCGGCAGGTCGGCAGCGCGCAGTTCGCCCGCCATATGGTCCAGAAGCGTCAGATCGACCGCGCCTCCGGTTTGCGCACTGCCGTGGCCGTGGCTGTCGTGCTCGCTGGCCTTGTCCGCTGCGCGGCTGGTGGACCAGTCGGGTTTGGACGACTGAGCGATCACCGCCTGACGCACCACCTTGAAACCGGCCCCCCAGACGGTCGTCCACGGCAGGCCGGTAAGCAGCAGACAGAGCGCGAAAAATGACACCCACAGACCCGTCACCGCGTGCAGATCGCGCCAGAACAGCCTAGCCTCAAGGCGCGGCCACAGAACTCCGGCCGGACCTTTTGTGCCCCGCGGCCACCACAGATAGAGGCCGGTAAGGATCATCACTATGGCCCAGCACGCTGCCGTTTCGACCAGCAGGGTGCCGAACAGTCCGGCAAACAACTCGCCATGGATGGTTTTGACGACATTCATAAACCGCGCCTCTTCGGGCACGGATTTCAGCACGGTCAGGGTTTCCGGGTGCACATAGACGCGCAGCCGTTCGCCATTTTCGCTCAGCGTGACGCGCGCCGCGTCGGTCACATCCGGCCGGACTTCGACCGACTGAAACTGCGCGTTGGGAAAGGCCGCCAGTGCGCCTTCGGCCTGCACAGACAGGGGCTGAACCCGCCCCGCCCGACCTACCTGATCATAGGGGCGGTCGATCGCCGCCTCGATCTGGGGCTTGAACAGATAGATCGGCCCCGTCAGGGACAGGATCACGAGGAAGGGGATGCACACCAGCCCCGCATAGAAGTGCCACCGCCAGATCATCCGGTAGTCGATAATCTGGCGGCGAACCGTGTCGTTCGCCGCCTTGGTCATGCTACTGCCCCGTCAGCTTGAAGCCGATGAACACGGCACGCCCTTCGCCGGGCCAGAAGGCCGAGCGCGAACTGGCCGCGACCTTGGTGAAGTCGGTCACCGCCGTGACGCTCGACACATAGCGCGTGTCGTTCAGATTGCGCCCTTCGACGAAGACTTCCAGCCCGTCATTGACCTTTTTGGAGGCCGACAGGTTCCAGACGGTGAAGCCCGGTGATTTTTGCGTATTGGCGTAATCGACCCACACATCCGACGGCGTCCATTCCACCGACGGCGCGATGCGCCAGCCGTTCTTTGAGCTGAAGGCCAGTTCGCCGCGGTAGTAGTGTTCGGGGATGATGGGCAGGTGGGCATTGCCATAGGTCTTGTCATTATCGAACTTGAAATCCGACCAGGTATAGGTTTGACGCGCCATGACGGCCCAGTTGCTGATGCTGCCGATGCGCCAGTCGAGCGCGGCTTCAAGCCCCTGATGGATCGTGTTCTGGGCGTTGAAGGTGGCGGCGGGAATGTCGGGCGACACGATGAAGTTGAGCATCTCACCGTCGATTTCGGCCCGATACAGCGCCACATCCCAGGTCAGGTGTTGCGAGCGGCCGCGCGTGCCGATTTCCGCCGTCACGGCCTCCTGCGGTCGCACGCTGGTGAACTGCGGCAGGGGCGTCTGCACCAGAGCGCCATAGGTTGGGGCTTCGACCGATTTGGTGATATTGGCAAACACCTGCTGACCGCTGGCGTTTTGCCACAGAAGCCCGATGCGCGGCGCAAACCAGTCAAAATCCTTGTCGGCATTGTTGGCCGTATTGAGATAGTTGGTGTAGTCGCGCCGGGTCCAGCCATAGGAACCGCCGGCGATCAGGGCCAGTTGCTCCGTGACGAACAGGCGGCCTTCGGCAAACACATCCCAGCTCTGGGCATTCTGCACCGCGTTACCAGACAGTGTGCCGGGCAGGCCATTGCTGTTGGCAAAGGTATGGGCGTCGATATTGCCGCTTCGGTAATTGACCCCGGCAAAGACGTCGTAGCGCTTGCCGCCCACTGTGCCTTGACCGTCGAGGCGGGCAAAGGCGCCATAGTTCTGATATTGCTGGTCAATATAGATGGAGATGGGGTGGATGAGGTGCTTCCACGCGGCATAGACGCCGCCTTCGACGCGCCAGTTGTCGTTGATCTGCCAGTCGCCCTGCACCGTGCTGCGCGCGGATTTGACGTTGCGGCCGTAACGCAGCAGCGGATAGTTGGCGGCGGTCGTCACCTTGGGCGTCGTCAGAGCCTGTTGGAGAGTCAGAGCCCCGGCGATGCGCTGATCCAGGTCATTGCCCTGAAAAATAAAGCGCAGCGAGCGGCCTTCGCCGAAGCGGCGACCAATATTCAGCGTCACGCGCTTACCGTTCTGTTCGGAATTGTCGCGCCAGCCTTCGGCATGGACGGTGCTGGCCGACAGATAGAGGTCGTAATCGCCGATGACATCGGCATAGGCGACCTGTCCACGGGTGGTACCAAAACTGCCGCCTTCCAGCCGCACCAGCGTGCGGTAACCGGCATTGCGGCCGCTGGTCGTGACGTAGTTGACCGCCCCGCCCAGTTGCGCCCCGCCGAAGCGCAGGGCATTGCCGCCCTTATAGACTTCGATATAGCGCGCCGACAGCGGGTCGATCTCCTGATAATCACCGGAGCCGTCGGCCTGATTGACCGGCACGCCGTCAATGGACAGCCACGAGCCGCGATTGTGCGCGGAGTTACCGATACCGGAGCCGCGAATAGAGAAGCGGCTGTCTTCGCCGAATTTCTTTTGGGCGAACACGCCGGAGACGTTTTTCAGCGTGTCGTACATTCCGACCGCATAGCTGTTGCCATAGGTTTCGGAGGCGACGACCGATACGGCACCCGGTGTCCGCGACAATTTGGCGCGGGTGTCGCGCACGGCGGACGGGTCTTCAGGATTGAGGCGGCCGGTGACGATGACGGTGGGGATGTCATCCGCGTCGGAGGCGATGGGGGCGGCAAAAGCGGGCAGGGCGGCGCACAGGGCGAGGCCGGAAGCGCTGAGGCACAGCGCGAATATACGGGTTTTCATGAAATAACCTGTCTGAAAGCACAAGGTATCAGCGCGCGTGACGCACGCTGAGCGGAAAAGCGATCAGACGAGGTGTGGGGGGCCGCAGGAATGCGGACGCGGCGGGGCGCGGGCCTTGGGTTGCTCAACATCCGAGGCGGGCGTCAGCGCGGCAAGGCTTTGCGTATAGACGACGGGTACGACGGTGAGGTCGGGTTGCGGCAGTCCGGTCAGGCCTGCCAGCACGCAATCGGCGCATTTGAGGCCCTGAGTGGCCTTTTCGGCCTTGTCCTTGGCGACGGCTTGACTGAGGGTCGTATCGACCACCGGCACCGGGCTGTTACACAGGACAAAGCCAGACCCGTCGCGCGATGCCGCCAGAAGGTGCGGCGGAAACAGCACCTGAACCAGCAGGCCCATGACCACAGCGATCAGCGTCCAGAAGCGGGTTTCGCTTCCGGCCTTTGTGCCGTGAGAAAGGGTGCGGGCTATGGCCATGTTTTCGCCTTAACCCTGGCGTGTCGCGGCTGTCAAGCGGCGTTGGCCACGACCTCTGCCAGCTTTTGCAGGGTGACATAGTCCGTCTTGCCCGAACCGAGGACGGGAATCGACTCGACCTTGACCAGCTTTTTGGGGATGGCCAGCGCCGGGACACCCTTCTCCTTTGCCTGATCAGACAGGGTGGACAGGTCCGCCGCCGCATGATCGGTCAGCAGCACCAGGCGCTCACCCTTCTTGTCGTCAGCCAGCGACACGACGGCGTGACGATGGTCCGGCCACACCTCTTCGGCCAACCGCTCAACGGCGGTCAGCGAGACCATCTCCCCGGCGATTTTGGCGAAGCGCTTGGCGCGGCCAAGGATGCGGATGCAGCCGTGGCGGTCGATGGACACAATATCCCCGGTGTCGTGCCAGCCGTCCTTTGGCGCTTCGATGACGTCGGGCGTTTCGAGATTGATATAACCGGCCATGACGTTCGGGCCCTTGACGTGCAGGCGTCCGCCTTCGGGGATGCCTTCGACCACTTCAAGGCGCAGTTGCATACCGGGCAGGGCGCGGCCCACCGTGCCGTAATGATTGTCGGTCGGCAGATTGACCGCCAGAACCGGCGAGGTTTCGGTGACGCCATAGCCTTCGATAACGGTCAGGCCGTACTGTTCGCTGAACAGCTTGTGCGTTTCGTCGCGTACCTTTTCTGCCCCGCAGACCACGAAGGCGAGGGTCGAGAAATCGTCCGGCTGCGCCTGACGGGCGTACTGGTTGAGGAAGGTGTCGGTCGAAAACAGCAGCGACGCTTTCGTTTCCTTGAGCAGGCCGGGGATCTGCTTGACGTGCAGCGGCGACGGGTACTGAAAGCTGCGCATCCCCTGCAACAGCGGCAGGATCAGGCCGCCGGTCAGGCCCAGCGAATGGAAGATCGGCATGGGGTTAAAGCACACCCATTCCGGCTTCAACTCGATATGGGCGGCGATCTGGGCGCAGTTGAGCACCAGATTGGCCTGGGTGAGCACCACGCCGCGCGGCGTGCCGAAGCTGCCCGACGTAAACAGGATGACGCCGATGTCAGAGGGCTTGGCCTTGTGGGCGAAACGGCGCGGCAGTTTGGAGGCCGCCAGTCCGTACAGCTTGTCCGGCAGGGACAGGGATTTACGCAGGTCTTCGAGATAGAGGATGCGGACGAAATGCCCCATGGCCTCAACCAGATCTTCCAGCTTGGCCTGCTGCACGAAGCGCTTCGAGGTAATCACCGTCTTGACCTTGGCGGTCAGGCAGCCCGTCTTGATATTGGCTGGCCCGGCGGTGAAATTGATCATTACCGGCGTGCGCCCGTGGGCGTGCAGGGCAAAGAAGCTGAGAGCCCCGCCCAATGAAGTCGGCAGCATCAGGCCGATGCGCGTTTCCTTCTTCAGCGCCTTGTCAAACAGGCGTGCCAGCACGAAGGTGCGCAGGATAAATTCATTATAGTCCGAAGGCTGGCGGTCCTGATCCTCTATAATGAGCTTGGACTTGCCATGTTTCTCTGCGGCGTCGAGAAGCGCGTCGAACAGGGATTTCGTTTCGGCTTCGACATCAAAAGGGCGCACCATGCGCGATCACTCCCTTTGACCGGCTTGAAGGGCCGTCATTACGCTGCGGCTGCCGATCAATTCTGGTTACACCCTATGAGCCTACGCGCCACAAGTCAATTGAACATTGTTCAAATAATTGAGAGGGGGTCGTTATGTCAGGCGCCAAAGCTCAAAAAGGTCTCAAAAACGGGCCCTAATTCCTCTTCGCGGGCAACGGGTTTCGCCTCGCAGGGGGTGCGCCCGCCACACAGCGCCTTGAGATCGCCTGTCCCGGCCACAATCACAGGAGCGGAGGCACGGCCCAACTCCAGCCGGAAGCCGCTGAGCGCCCGGCGCGCCTCTTCCACCTGTTTGAGCCAACCCTCACTCAGGTGGACGCGACGCAGATCGGGATTGGCCATGCGCCAGCGATGCGCCACCTTGCCCCAGGCATCGGCGGGTTCGTCTTCGCGGTGCCATTCGGCGGGTGAGGCCGATTGCGAGGCGTCCCACGGTGCATAGGCCAGCACCCCGCGCAGCGGCCAGTTGCGGGCATCCATGGCCAGCGCCGTCAGGGCCCCCGACCCGTGCCCGAACAGATAGAGAGGCTTGGCGGGCAAAGGGCGAATGACCTCGGTCACGAAAGCCTCAGCGGCCTTAATGGGGTGTCTGAAGTCGGGCAGGACAATATCCTGATTTTGCAACAGATACTTGCCTGATCCGCCCTGACCCGGCGCTTCGAAAAGCCATACGCTCAGCTTATCCAACACCGCCTGTTGCGCCAGTCCGAAATAGACTTCGGCGGGATAGCGAGCATCGGCCAGGATCAGCAGGTGCCCGCGCGGATTGAGCGGGGGGGCGGCGACACCGTAACGCGCTTCGGGCAGGGTGGCGAATTTAAAACCGCTCCACACGAACCCGGCGGGCGGATAGGCGTCGGGCGACAGGCCGGGAGGGATCTGCGAGTCGGTAAAGGCCACACCCGTCTGGTCCGGGCCTTCGGTGCGCGTGCAGCCCGCCAGCGTAGCGCCTATGCCGGCCGCCGCACCGGCCAGTAACCAGCGGCGGGACAGGGAAGGCGACAGCGGACGGACGGTGAACATGGGGCCAGCTTAGGCCAGATTCCGCTGTTCGGCCATCCCCTGTTACCCTATGTTATAAGGGACAAGGCCTTTTGGCTTGATAATGGCGGGCAAAAAGCCCAATTAGGGACGGACTGTTTCCTTATTAAAGTGTCCCCATGGTTACCCTGATCAACCGGCTCGACGCCTCGGTTTCCAAGCCTGACCTGCGCCATCCTGAAAAGCAGAATCGTCCGGACACCCCGATTCTGAAAAAGCCGGACTGGTTGCGCGTCAAGGCGCCGGGCTCCGAAGGCTATAATGCGACGCGCCAGACCGTGCGCGACGCCAAGCTGGTGACGGTGTGCGAAGAAGCCGCCTGCCCCAATATCGGTGAGTGCTGGACCAAGAACCACGCCACCCTGATGATCATGGGCGACACCTGCACGCGGGCCTGCGCCTTCTGTAACGTCAAGACCGGCCTGCCGCAGCCGCTCGATGCCGATGAGCCGAACCGCGTTGGCATGACCGTGGCCAAGATGGGCCTGGCGCACGTCGTCATCACCTCGGTGGACCGCGACGATCTGGCCGATGGCGGTGCGGCACACTTCGCCGAGGTCATCCGTCAGATTCGCCTGCAATCGCCGAAAACCACCGTCGAAATCCTGACGCCGGACTTTCTGCGTAAGGACGGGGCGGCGGAAATCGTCATCGACGCCAAGCCGGACGTCTTCAATCACAATCTCGAAACGGTGCCGCGCAACTATCTGAAGATCCGTCCCGGCGCGCGCTATTACCACTCGCTTCGCCTGCTGGAGCGCGTCAAGGAACGCGACCCTTCGCAGTTTACCAAGTCCGGCATCATGGTCGGCCTTGGGGAAACCAAGGAAGAGGTGATGCAGGTGATGGACGATATGCGCTCCGCCGGCGTCGATTTCATCACCATCGGTCAGTATCTTCAGCCGACGCGCAAACACGCCGCCATTGACCGCTTCGTCACGCCCGATGAATTCAAGGCCTATGAGTCGATCGCGCGTGCCAAGGGCTTCCTGATGGTGTCGTCGTCGCCGCTCACCCGCTCATCGCACCATGCGGGTGAAGATTTCGAACGTCTGCGCGCGGCGCGTGACGCGCAACTGGCGGGTAAGCGGGCCTGAGACGTGGCGCAGTTTCACCTTGAGCGCGTCCTGCCCTATGCGGCGTCGGACCTGTGGGACATGGTCAGCGATGTGAAGCGGTATCCGGAGTTTATTCCATGGATTACGGCCTTACGCGCCTACAATGCCTCTTCCCCCTCGGATGGGGTACACATGTTCGATGCCGACGTGTCGGTGGGGTATAAGATGCTGTCTGAGCGCTTTTCGACGCGCGTTACCCGTCGCGCCGATGACCTCAGCCTGCATATGGGCCTGCTGCGCGGACCGCTGCGCAAGCTGAACGGCCACTGGCATTTTACCGAAATTGACGGCGGCACGCGCGTCGATTTCGACATGGATATGGATTTCAAAAATCCCATCCTCAACGCCATGCTGAAGGCCAATCTCAATCTCGCTGTCAGCCGACTGATGAGCGTGTTCGAGGCCCGTGCGAAGCAGCTTTATGGCCACAAGGCTTAAGCCTCGGCCTTCAGATGCTCCAGCGCCCAGTGCAGGGCGTACATGACCGACTGTTCGCGGATATAGTCGCGACCCAGATTCTCAAACACATGCACATTGGCCTGAGACCGGACCTCGCCATCGGGCAGGCGGAAGGCCAGCCCGAAACAGACCATCCCGACGGGCTTTTCAACGGAACCGCCGCTCGGCCCGGCGATCCCTGTTACGCTTAAGGCCAGATCGGCCCCGGCCGAGGTCAGCGCCCCTTCGGCCATGGCATGGGCGACGGGCAGGCTTACCGCGCCGTGTTCGGCCAGAACCGCCTCCGGTACGCCCAGAAGCCGCGTCTTGGCAGCGTTGGAATAGGTAACATAGCCTTCGTGGAACGCCTCGGACGCGCCCGAAATGCGCGTCAGGGCCGCGGCGATCAGCCCGCCCGTGCAGCTTTCAGCCGTTGTCAGTGTGCGCCCCTGCGCGCGCGCCAGGGCAAGAATGTCCGTCGCCAGATCAGAGGCGTCCATGGAGAAGCTCCCAAAAGAAAAGGCGTGGGGTCACAGACCCCACGCCCCGTAATCTAGCCAATAGGGCTGAAATTACACGCCCGGATGCAGCGGAGCGTCCAGATTGCTGTTGGCGAAGTCCCAGTTCACCAGCGAGGTGAGGTAGGTTTCGATGAACTTCGGACGCAGGTTCTGATAGTCGAGATAGTAGGCGTGTTCCCACACGTCGATGGTCAGGATCGGCTTGTCGCCCTTGGTGAACGGGGTTTCGGCATTGCCGGTCTTCACGACCTTCAGCTTGCCGTCCTGCCCCAGAACCAGCCACGCCCAGCCCGAACCGAACTGCGTCGCACCGGCGGTCTTGAAGGCTTCAACAAAGGCGTCGAACGAGCCGAAATCGGCATTGATCTTTTCGGCGATGGCGCCCGTCGGCTGACCGCCGCCATTCGGCTTCATCGAGTGCCAGAAGAAGGTGTGGTTCCACACCTGAGCGGCATTGTTGAACACGCCGGGATTGGTGCCTTCCGAGGCCTTGACGATCTCGACCAGCGACTTGTCCGCGAACTCGGTGCCGTCGATCAGCTTGTTCAGATTGTCCACATAGGCCTTGTGGTGCTTGGCGTGGTGGAAGCTGAAAGTATTGGCCGACATGTGCGGCTCAAGCGCGTCGGTCGGATAGGGCAGAGCGGGAAGTTCGAAGGCCATGACATCCTCGGCAGGTTTGAAATGAATAGAATAGAACCAGAGTCGATATATGGGGGCGGGAATCGCTTTTCAAGGCAAATTTCGGTGAGAATAATTCTCAAAATTAGCCTTATAATTTCAGGGGTTAAGCCGGACGCAGGCTGGCATACAGCGTGTGTTCGAACGCCGCTATGTCCTTGCGTCCTTCGCTCAGGTCATCGCTTGAAAAGCCTCGCTTTATTTCGCCATCGGCCAGCAACACACCGGCATCGCAGCGCGTCATGAAGCTGCTGACATCGTGCAGGGCCGTCAGGATCAGGGCCCCTTCACGGGCGCGCTGGGTCAGGCAATTTTTGAGGGCATAGATGGCCAGCGGGTCGAGCCAGTTGAAGGGCTCGTCCAGAATGATCCGCGCGGGTTCGCCCACAAAGGCACACATCAGGGCGATTTTCTGCTTCTGACCCGCCGACAGGGTGCCGATCATTTTATGGCGGAGGGCGTGGTAATCGAGCGCTTCGAGCAGGGCCGGGTCGTTAGGCACTTGAGCTTGACGGCTTTCGGCCACCAGCGCCAGCAGCACCTGCGGCGTCAGTTCGGGCGGCAGGCTGTCGGGCGGCGGCGCATAGCCCCACAGGGCCGCGCGACGTTGCGGCACGGCGGTGACCTCCTCATCCGCAAGCCAGAGACGGCCCTGCGCCACCGGCAACCGCCCGCACAGACTGTTGAGCAGGGTGGTCTTACCGGAGCCGTTCACGCCCAGAATGCCGTACCATTGTCCGGGCGCGAGGCTGAGCGACACCGATGTCACGATGCGCTTTCCGGCAATATCGACGCACAGGTCTTCGCATCTCAGGGCAGGCTGGGTCGCCATCTCTCTCTCCTTACACGCCGCATCAAGAGGATCAGACGCACAGCCAGCCACAACAGGGCCGCCGGCAGGGCCAGCAAGGCCAGCAGGGCCGCAACCGCCAGATCAATCCCCAATACCCAGTCCGCCGTCGCGGGTGTATGGCTGAATCGGGTCAGAAACGTCCACAGAATAAGCACCCCGACCGCGGCCGCCAGCGCCAGAAGGATCATCAGCCCCTCTTTCAGCGGCGCGCCACTGATCAGCAGGCTCAGCAGGCTGAGGCCCAGCCACAGGACGAAGGGGTTAAGGGCGGTTTGCCTGAGGGAGCGGGCCATTGCCCCCGGTTGCCAGCGCAGGAACTGCGTCAGCTCCCCGGAGACCGGACAGAGCAGAACGGCCAAAAGCGCAGAGCCAATGCCAAACAGGCCGAGGCCGGTCTGGGGTTCCGGGTTGTTGGACAGGGCCAGATGCGTCGCCAGCGGTATCCCGATGATCAGAAGGCCGCAGGGCAGCCACAACCGTTTGTGGCGCAGACGGCACCATAGAGGGGCCAGAGCTGCGAAGGGCAAGGGGGCCGTGCGCGTCGAGGCTTCCGCGGCAAATAGCGGCGGCATCAGGGCCGATACCATCCCGGCCCCCAGCCCCAACACCGCCCCCAGGCTCCACAGGCCCAGATCGCGCGGGGCCAGCACGGCCTGAAACCCCAAAAGCGTAAGCCCAACGGGCAGGCAGAGGACGGCGGTGCGAAGGGCAAACCACACGCGCCGCACCTGCGGATCACTGATCAGGGGGAAGAAGGGGCCACGGAGCAGGCCTTGCGCATAGACGGACCGCGCCGAGGGGTAAACCTGCCACGCGGCAACAAACAGCAGGGCGGCGCTATAGGCCCAGATGGGATGATTGTCGTGGGCCTGCGCGCTGAGGGCCTGAAACAGTCCGAACAGCAATCCGCTCAGCAAGGCGAGCGCCACAACTATATCCGAGGGACGCCGCCGCCAGACACGCCAGCGGCTGAGCAGGCGTTCCTGATCCAGTCTGAGCAGTATCTGAAAGGCCGGTTGCACTCAGAAGCCGTCGAACAGGTTGAGGGTTTCCTCTTTCGGTTCGACCTTGGGCACCGGCGTAGCGGGCTTCGCCGGCGAAGCGGTCGCCACGTCACGCACAATGCGTGTGGTGAAGGCGGACTTGTTCTTTTGCAGGCTGGCCAGAAAATCCTTCGGTGTGTCGGTGATGTGGTACTTGTTCGACCACAGCATCATCTCGACCAGAACGGGGGCGAGGTCGGCACCTTTTTCGGTCAGGCGATAGATGTATTTGCGCGCATCATCCGGGTCGGTCGCCTTGGAGATCAGCCCGGCGCTTTCCAGTTTCGACAAACGATCGGCCAGAATATTGGTGGCGATCTTTTCCTCGGCATTGAGGAAGGCCTTATAGGTCGAACGCCCCTTGAACATCAGGTCGCGGATGATCAACAGCGACCACGAGTCCCCCACCGCCTCCAGCAGCAGGTTGATCGGGCATTTGGACCGCGGGCCGCGCGCGGCGTCCTTCGCTGTTTCCTTGGCCGCCTTCGGCGCGGGCTTGGGGGCCTGACGACGGCCAAAGGTCGTGGTGGATTTGACGGGAGCTTGAGCCGTTTTGACCATGGCAGCGGGCTTTCGATGGTGTTCTGAAATCGGATGCCAAAATGAATAGCAGATAACAAGTGAATTATTTATTGAATTGCGTTTTGAAATTTATGTCTGTGAATTGCAATGTGCAATTTTTTGATAAAGCCCTTGTAAATAAAAGGTTTCCACAGAGGTCTATAGATGATTTGAGGTGGAGGCGAGGGAATAAGAGAAACCACAGATTACACAGATGGCACAGATTATTAGCGTCCTAAAGGAAACGCAGAGCGTGTCTCCAACACCAAGCGCGCGAAGCGCCAATCTGTGCAATCTGTGTAATCTGTGGTTTACAAAACGGCGAAACACTTGCCGGAGTCCATGACGGATGCGACGGGCTGCATCTATGGTCATCTAAAAATACCGCACAAACGCGAAGCTGTATCCGTCCGGAGCCCAGTTGGGGACATTCATTGTCCCTTGACCACCGAACAGCTCAAACAGCGTCTCGGCTTCGCCCCCCTCGGCAGGCATCAGCCGCAATCGCACCGTCTGATCGCGCGGATGGTCGCGGCCTACCGACGGATCGTAGGACAGCCACAGGACATGCCGGCCATCGGGCGACGGGTGCGGGAACCAGTCGGCATAGGGGCTGTCGCTCATGCGTTGAAGGTCGCAGCCGTCACGGCGAATACGCCATAACTGCATCTGACCGGAGCGATTGGAATTGAACCATACCCACTTACCATCAGTGGAAAAGTCCGGACCATCGTGAAGGGCGTCGCCGACGATCAGGGCGCGTTCGTCAGACCCGTCGATGCGGCTGATATAGATGCCAAACACGTCCTTCTGATGGATGCCGGTATAGGTGATCCACGCCCCGTCGGCAGAAATACCGTGATAATAGGAGGACATGTGCGCCGACACGCGCCGTGGCGTGCCACCGGACAGAGGCACAGCATAGATGCACGCGCGGTCGAATTCGGTCTTATCGGTGATCAGCACGGTCTGACCGTCCGGCGTCAGGCCGTGATCATTATTGCAACGGACGGCAAAGTCCGTGTCTATCACTTGCGGTTTGCCACCAAACGGCAGGCGGTAGATTCGCCCTTCGCAATTAAGGATCAGGGCCGTACCGTCCGGCGTGAAATGCGGCGATTCCCACAGCTCTGGTCCCTGAAAGACGACGCGGCTCTGACGGCTTTGCAGATCGTAGATTTCGATGGAACTGCGCAGGCTCATGTGCGCTCGTCCTGCTTGGCCTTGTCCCAGAGGGCGTCCATTTCGGCGAGGTCCGACTGTTCCGGTGTCTTGCCCAGCTTGGCCAGTTCGGCCTCGATACTCTCAAAGCGGCGTACAAACTTGGCATTGGTACCGCGCAGGGCGTCTTCGGGCTCAGCGTCCATTTTGCGCGCCAGATTGGCGATGACGAACAGGATGTCGCCCAGCTCAGCCTTAGCCTTTTCGTGATCACCGGCCGCCAGCTCGACCTTCAACTCGGCGACCTCTTCCTCCAGCTTGTCCAGCACTTCATCGAGCGACGGCCAGTCGAAGCCGACGCGAGCCGCGCGTTTGGTCAGCTTGGCGGCCCGGGTGAGGGCGGGCAGACCCACGGGCACGTCGTCGAGAATGCCGTGCTTGGCCTTGGCCTTGCGCTCGGCGGCCTTCTGCACCTCCCAGGCGGCGTTCTGTTCGTCGGCGGTGCGGTCCCCGGCCTCTCCGAAGACGTGCGGGTGGCGGCGGATCAGCTTGTCCGTCATGGCCTGAGCCACGTCGTTGAAATCGAACAGGCCTTGTTCCTTGGCCAGATGGCTGTGGAAGACCACCTGAAACAGCAGGTCACCCAGTTCCTCCTTGAGGTCGCGCATGTCCTTGCGCGCGATGGCGTCGGCCACCTCATAGGACTCCTCAATCGTATAGGGGGCGATGGTGTCAAAGGTCTGGGCCAGATCCCACGGACAGCCGCCGTCTTTGGCCCGCAGGCGGTTCATCACCTCGATCAGCGCATCAATGGGCGTTTCCGGGGGGGCGGGGGGAGCCTGAGTCACGGGATAAACCTTTTGCTTTCAGTGCGGACTGAATGGACGCATAGCGTTCCGGCGTCAGGTCATAGGATGTCATTGCCCACGCGCCAAGCAAAAGAAAAACGACCGGCAGGCCGATAAAAAAGGCTTCGACCCAGAACAGGGCTTCGGGCGTATTGTGCGCTGCCTTATTATCGAAGCCCAGCAGGGCCAGAGCCGACAGGGTGAGCACCGAAAACGCATAGCCCAGCTTGGTCGTGGCCGACAGAATCGACATCAGCGTGCCCTTCTGATCGTGGCCGGTTTCCAGCAAGACCTCGTCGCCAATATCGGCCATCAGCGAGCGCGTCAGCAGCAGATAGGCGGCATAGGGGATGCCGGCCAGAAACACCGCCACGGCCATGATGGGGAAGTTGTTCGCCGGCACGAAGGCCAGCCCGCTGTACACGACGGCGAAGATAATGGCCGAGGCAATCAGGGTGCGGTGCTTGGAAAAGCGCTTCGAAGCCCCGTTCCACAAGGGCGCCCCGACAAGCCCCGCCACGAAATAGAGCAGCATGGCGATGGTGCATTCAAAGCGCGTCAGGCCCTTGGTCTGCATAAAGTAGAAGAAGAACAACGCCCCCATGATCCCCGGTGCCAGCCCCATCAGCAGGTCGGCCAGTAGCACCCGGATGACGTTCGGGCGGCGGATCATGTCGAAATAGGCCCCCAGCCGCACCTCATGCGTGGCCGCATCGGACATCTTTTCCGGTACGATCCACAGGGCGATACCGATGGTCAGCGGCAGGGTGATCATGATGAAAATCCCCATCCACTGCACGCCGGTCTGGTAGGTCTGGCCGATGGCCTGAGCGACGACCGGAATGCACGCTACGCACAGGAGGCCGACAATATTGCCAATCTGCCACAAGGCGAAGACCTTGGTGCGTTCGTCATAGTCGTCGGTCAGGACGCTGCCCCAGCTCGACTGGCTAAGCGCCGCCATCGAGAAGCCGATATAGATGACCAGCAGCCAGATCCCCAGATACAGAGCCGACGCGCCTGCCGGGGCCAGAAACATAAAGCCGGTGGAGACGAACAACACCGGCAGGCACAGGGCCATCCACAGCTTGAAGCGCCCGAAGCGGGTGCGGGTGCGGTCCATGGCCCAGCCGATGACGGGATCGACGGCAATGTCGATCAGTTTGACGGCCATAAACACCACGCCCACCATGCCCAGGCTGAGGCCGATATAGGTGACGTAGTATTCGGACAAGGTCACCGACAGAGGCAGGCCGAGCGCCGCAAAGGGAATGCACGGCCCGCAAAAGGCGAGCAATCGCGGCCAGCTAACGTGTTTGGATGACATGAAAACCCCTGTGAGCGCGTCTTTTGTGAGTCCGGCCAGATTGCCGTTTGCGGCAACATACCACGCTCTTTCATTTTGAACAATGTTCATTTTAAATTCGCAAACGCATAACCGCGCTATAGTTAAACGTTTGCATGTGGCGTGTTCTCACACAATAGTGCCTGTATTTACCTCAGTATAGATTTTCTCTATATGAAGGCTTGACATTATTCGCTTAAACCCTGACGTTTAACCCAATCCGTAATTCAGCATGTCTCCTCGGCGACGGCGCATTTGTGCCGCCGGATTGCGGGCCTTTTCTGTTCTCAAACTCTAAAGGCGACCGATGGATCACCATAATATTTCCCTGATTACCACCCTTGCGTCCGGCTTTGGTCTGGCGTTGTTGTTCGGCTTTCTGGCGGAGAAAATCAAACTGCCGGCGCTGGTCGGCTATCTGCTGGCCGGAATCCTAATCGGGCCGTCCACGCCGGGCTTCGTGGCGGATACGCACATTGCGGCGCAGTTGTCTGAAATCGGCGTCATGTTGCTGATGTTCGGGGTGGGGCTGCATTTCTCGCTGGGCGACCTGATGTCGGTGCGCAAAATCGCCCTGCCGGGGGCGGTTGTGCAGATGTCGCTGGCCACCTGTCTGGGGTTTGCGCTGGCGCACTGGGGCTGGGATTGGGGCATGGGGGCGGCGCTCGTCTTCGGCTTGTCGCTATCGTGTGCCTCGACGGTCGTGCTGCTGAAGGCGCTGGAGGCGCGCAACGCCATCGACAGCATGAACGGTCGCATCGCCGTTGGCTGGCTGGTTGTCGAGGATCTGGTGACGGTGCTGGTGCTGGTCCTGCTGCCGCCGCTGGCGCATCTTTTGGAGAGCGATGGCTCGGCAGGGAGCGCCCCGACCGGCACTCTTTGGGTCACCATCGGTCAGACCCTGCTCAGCGTCGGGGCCTTTATCGCCCTGATGATGCTGGCCGGGCGCAAGGTGTTTCCGTGGATACTGTGGCAGGTGTCCAAGACCGGTTCGCGCGAACTGTTCACCCTGTCGGTTATCGCGGCGGCCATCACCATCGCCTGGGGGGCGTCGGAACTGTTCAGCGTCTCCTTTGCGTTGGGGGCTTTCTTCGCCGGTATGGTGATGCGCGAGTCGAAGTTCAGCCACCGCGCCGCCGAAGAATCCCTGCCGTTGCGTGACGCCTTTTCGGTGCTGTTCTTTGTGTCGGTCGGCATGTTGTTCGACCCCAAGGTGCTGATCGAACACCCGATGGAGGTTCTGGCCGTCGTTAGTATTATTATTGTGGGTAAGGGGCTTGCGGCGGCGGCTCTGGTGTTGGTCTTCCGCTATCCGCTCAACACCGCCTTTACCGTGGCGGCCAGTCTGGCTCAGATCGGCGAATTTTCGTTTATTCTCGGTGGGTTGGGCGTGTCTCTTGGCATCTTGCCGCAAGCGGGGATGAACCTGCTTCTGGCCGGGGCGCTGGTCTCCATTGCGGTCAATCCCTTCCTGTTTGCGGCGATTGCCCCCCTGACGCGCTGGGTGCTGGCCCACTCGGAACTGGCGCGGCGGCATGAACGGCGCGAGGACGTGCTGTCCGAACTGCCGCAGACGACGGAGGCGCGCTATCTGAAAGGTCAGGTGGTGCTGGTCGGCTATGGCCGCGTGGGCAAGCGTATTGCTGCCACTCTGGACGCCCAGGGCATCGCCTATGTGGTGGTCGAACAGAACCGCGAGCGCGTGGAAGCGTTGCGCCAGACCGGCAAGGCCGCCGTCTATGGCGATGCCGTCGAACCGGAGGTGCTGGTGCAGGCCCATATCCAGCACGCGGCCATGCTGCTGGTGGCGACGCCCGATCTGGTTGATATCCACCTGATGGTCGAAGCGGCGCGTCGCCTCAATCCGGGCATCGAGGTCGTGCTGCGCACCCATAGCGAGGAGGAGATGCACTTCCTGCAACAGGAAAAAATGGGCACCGTCTTCTTTGGGGAGGAGGAACTGGCGCGCAATATCACGCGGCACGTGCTCGACCGGTTTAGCCCTAAGGCGGCTTGATTACACCTCATTAACCATAGCGGGCGCACAGTTCAAACCTGACCAGAATCAGCTCAGAAGGCTCTGATCATGCCTCATACGCCCGCCATCAATGACAACCTGACGCCGCTGGAACAGGCGCGTCTGCTGCTGGAGACGCGCGTAGAGCGCACGCCATCCATCCTCAAGGCGCTAATGGCTTCGGCGGCGTTTGCGGTGTCGGGCTTGTGGCTGGCGGCGTCGATGCTGGTCGGGCCGGTCATGTCGCAGGACAAGCCGCGTCCAACGCCCGTTGTCAGCAAAGCGGTCAGTTCGGGTACTGAGGGCGGCTTCCAGTTGTCGGCCAGCCCCTCAGACCTCAAGTGACTCAGTTCCCCTGCTTATAACGCCAGGCTTCCGAAGCGGCCTTGATCAGGGCCGAGGCCTTATGCACGGTTTCCTGATATTCGGTGAGCGGCACGCTGTCGGCGACCACGCCGGCCCCGGCCTGCACATAGATTTTTTCGTCCTTGAACAAGGCTGTGCGCAGCACGATACAGACGTCCAGTGACCCGGAGCCGGAGATATAGCCGACGCCCCCGGCATAGCCGACGCCGCGTTTGACCGATTCCAGTTCGTCGATAATCTCCATGGCCCGCACCTTGGGCGCGCCCGACAGCGTCCCGGCGGGCAGGGCGGCCAGCAGGGCATCGACCGGATCGAGATTGGCCGGGGCATCGCCTTCGACGTTCGAGACGATGTGCATGACGTGGCTGTAGCGTTCGATATAGAATTTCTGCGTCACGCGCACGCTGGCCGGTTTGGCGACGCGGCCGACATCGTTGCGGCCCAGATCGAGCAGCATCAGGTGCTCGGACAATTCCTTCGGATCGGCCAGCAGTTCGGCCTCCAGCGCCTTGTCCTCTTCAGGTGTTTTGCCGCGCGGGCGGGTGCCGGCGATCGGGCGGATCGTCAGCTTGCCGTCGCGCACGCGCACCAAAATCTCCGGTGACGAACCTGCCAACTGGAAATTACCGAAATCCAGATAGAAGAGGTAGGGCGAGGGGTTCTGACGGCGCAGCGACCGGTAGAAGGCGAACGGATCGAGGTCGAACGGTGCTTCGAAGCGGTGCGACGGCACCACCTGAAAAATATCGCCCGCCGCTATGTAGTCCTTGGCCTTTTCGACCATGGCGCTGTAGTCCGCCGCCGAGGTGGGTGAGGTGAGGGCAGGCTGTTCACGCTCCAGCGCCACGGGTTTGGGCGGCAGGGGCAGGCGCAGGTCTTCTTCGACCTGATCGAGGCGCGACAGGGCGGCGCTATAGGCCGTCTGGGCGTTAACCCCCGCGCCCGGCCATACGGTCGTGGCCAGCAGGATTTCGTGCTTTACATTGTCGAAGACGCAGATGACCGACGGGCGGCACACCACGGCGTCCGGCAGGGACAGCGGATCGGGATTGGCAGGCCCCAGCGGCTCATAAAGCCGGATAAGGTCGTAGCCGAACACGCCGAACAGGCCGGAAATCATTGGCGGCAGGTCAGCCGGGATGTCCAAACGGTGCGCGGTGACGAGCGCCCGCAAGGACTCAAGCGTCGGTGCGCTTTCGGCCTCATAAAGCCCTTTGGCAATCGCCGCTTCGCCGCGCGCGATCTCCGCCCGCTCACCAAAACAGCGCCAGACGAGGTCAGGACGTAATGTCAGGATCGAATAGCGCCCGGCCAGAGCCCCGCCCTCGACCGATTCGAACAGAAACGAGAAGGCGCGGCTCCTGGCCAGTTTGAGGTAGGCCGAGACGGGTGTTTCCAGATCGTCGGTCAGACGGCGGGTGACGATAACCGGTTGTCCGGCGTCATATTGGGCCGCGAAGCCGCTGACGCCGGTAGCATCGGAAGCGAAGGCCGCGCTGATCATTTGGCGGCCTTGCCGGCTTCTGCCGTCTTGTCGTCCGCCTTGATGCTGGCCGGGTTGAGGCCCAGAGCCGCGATTGCGGCATCGGGGTTGGTCTTCGTCTTGACCGCGGCGCGCGCGCCCTTGCGCATAGTGAAGCTGAGGTCCTGGAACAGGCCATAGGCGACGGCCTGACCGGTCATGGCCGAGGCCTGATTGACGGCGGTGGCTTCGCCCTTGTTGATGGCGGTGACCTTACCCACGACGCTGACCATTTCGTTCAGACGCGCGGTGAAGACTTCATTATTTTTGGCCGAGAAGATGCGGCCGGTCAGTTCCGGGCCGACCTGTTGCGGGGCCGTCTGACGCGCCAGACCGGCGCGCGTTTCGACCTTAAGGCCCATCGCAGAGGCAACGGCCTGAAGCGACTCGCCCTTGCGCAGGCGTGCAGCGGCCTCTTCGCCCTTGGCGGCGACGCGATCGCCGGCGGTCTTTTGCTGCCAGGCCTGAATCATCTGCGGTTTGATCTTGTCGAGCGCCGGGACTTCCGACGGCAGCACTTCGTTGACGCGCAGGGCGAAATACTCACCATTGCCCAGTTCGGTGACGTCGGTTTCGCCGCCCTTGGGCTGATCGAAGGCGGCTTTCAGGATTGGGGCGTACTGGAACGGCTGGCCGTTGCCCATCTGACCCTCGGCGGTCATCGGCGGCAGGTTGATCACACGCACACCGGCCTTTTGCGCGGCGGTCATGAAGTCAGCACCGGCCGAACGTTCCTTTTCAAAGACTTCGGACGCCTTGTAGGCCAGATCCTTGGCCTTGTCGGCCTTGTATTCCGCTTCAAGCTGGTTGCGCACCGTATCGAAGCCGGTCACCGAGGCGGCGGTGATGCCCGACACCTTGACGACGGCCAGACCGAGGCTGCCCTGAACCGGACCCGACACCTCACCCTGCTTCAGGGCAAAGGCCGCGTCGGCCACCTTGGCGTCGGCCACAGCGGTTTTCGGCTTGGCGTCATAGGTGATCACCGTGCCTTTGTTGGCCTTGGCGGCGGTCTGGGCGTCGGTGCCCGAACGCAGGGCCTGAGCCACGGCTTCGGCGGCCTTCTGATCCGGCACGGTCACCTGCACGAAGGTGCGGGTTTCCGGGTTGGACAGGGTGTCACGGCGGAATTCATAGAGTTTTTTCAGTTCGGCCTCGTCGACCGTCACCTTTGAGGCAAAGTCGCCGGGGGCGAAGGAGACAACGGTAAACTGACGCAGTTCCGGACGGCGCAGGCGTTCCTTGTTGTCATCATAGAATTTCAGCAGTTCGGCATCGGTCGGCATACCCGGCTTTTCGATATTGTCCGGGGTGACAACCAGAAGCGTGGTGTCGCGCGTCTCGCTGGCGAAGGCGCTTTGCAGGGCCGCATAGATGCGCGGTGGCTTAAGCCCGGCCACCGAGGCTTCGATAAACTGGCGGTTGGCGATGTCGTCGCTGATGATCTGCTCGAACTTGGTCTCGCTCATCTTCATCTGCGTGGCCAGTTCCTGCTGGTACTTGGCCTTGTCAAACTTGCCCGTGATCGAATCGAAGAAGATCGGGTATTTGGCGATCTGATCGGTGACCACCTTGGCCGACGGGCGCAGACCGACCTTGACCAGCCATGCCGACACCGAATCCATATCAGCCAGCTCTTCCATGATGCGCACATGCAGGCCCTGCTTCACAGCGTCTTCATAGGTCAGGGTCTGGCCGCTCTGCTGCTCAGCTCCGGTTTTCCACTGATCGAACTGACGACGATAATCATCCGTCGTCGTCTGGCGATCACCGGCATCAACCACATTGCGCGAAGACGGCTGCGAGAACAGGTCGGACATACCGAAGACGGCGAAACTCAGGATCAACGCCGCCATCAAAATCTTGAAAGTGAGCGACTTGGTAAACTGACGGAAGCTGGAGATCATGAAAGGGGCGACCTTGAAAAGATGAAGTGCCACCGCTCCGGGGCGGACGGCGCGCAGACATATAATTGACCAACCGTGACGGGATCAAGGCTGTTACAAACGGAATCCAATTGTTTGCCGGTTTTTTCTTGGCGTAACGGGTCGGCTTCGTTACAGATAACATTATCAACAAAATATAACATGCCACTGATTTTATAATGCCAAAACATCCGCTTATTGCGGGCAACTGGAAGATGCATGGCCTCAGGGACGGCCTTCCGGAAGCCCTGGCCATGGATACCGCCGCGCGCAACAGCCGGGCTTCGGTCGCCATCTTCCCGCCCTCAACCCTTCTTTTTGCCCTGAGTGAGGCTTTGAACGCCCGCCCTGAACCCAGCCCCGTGCGTCTGGGCGGTCAGGATTGCCATAAGGACACGCAAGGCGCCTTTACCGGTGACCTGTCGGCCGAAATGCTGAAAGACGCGGGTGCCGATATGGTCATATTGGGCCATTCCGAACGCCGTCATGGTCACAAGGAGGCCTGCGAAAGCGTCGCCGCCAAGACTCTGGCAGCGCTGCGGGCCGGGCTGGAGCCGATCATCTGCATCGGTGAAACGCTTGACCAGCGTCAGGAAGGCCTCACCCACGCCGTCCTCAGCAAGCAGTTGCGCGATAGCCTGCCTCTGGCGCTCGAAGGGCAAACCTTCCATGTGGCCTATGAGCCCGTCTGGGCCATCGGCACCGGCCACGTGCCCACCGATGATCAGGTCATCGACGCCATGCTGCTGATCCAGAAGCATCTGGCGCAGCGTTTCCACAATCAGGTCGTGCCGCACACGCTTTATGGCGGCTCGGTCAAGCCGGACAATGCCCGCCACCTGTTGTCGTTGGACGGCGTGGATGGTCTGCTGGTCGGCGGCGCGTCGCTCAAGGCTGAGGATTTCAACCGCATCATCGCCGCCGCGGACTGAAATTCCACCGCAAATCCTTGAAACAGCTATGGCCAATGCCCAGTCTTAGTGCTAAGGGCGTGCGCTTACGCTTTGGACAAGGCGCGCGACCCAAAGGGGCGCAGCCCCGCCCTTAGCCCAGACATTCGCCCAAAAGACCCCGGAACTTCATGCTGTTCGTTATCCTGCTCTCGATCCAAATCCTCATCGGCATCGCTCTGGTGGGACTGATTCTCGTTCAGCGGTCCGAAGGCGGGGCGCTCGGCATGGGCGGCGGTCCGTCGGGCTTCATGTCGGCGCGCGGTGCTGGCAACTTCCTGACCAAGGCCACTTCGATTCTGGCGATTCTGTTCTTCGCCAACTGTATCGCCCTGACCGTGGTGTCGAACCTCGACCGTCGCGGCACTTCCGTGGTCGATCAGGTCGGCGCCGATAACGTCAAGCTGAACGAAGCTCAGGCTTCGGCGGCGGCCGCTGCGGCCGCACAAAACGCTCAACAATCGGCAGGCGCCACGTCGTCTTCGGCCGCACCCTCCCTGACCGACCTGCCGTCGCCGACCAGCGCCGCGCCGTCGCTCAGCACGCTGGGCGCGCCGGCCTCTTCGGCGTCGTCGTCAAGCGCGGCCCGCCCGGCGGCGAAACCGGCGGCTCAGCCCGCCAAGTCGGCCGCAACCTCTTCGTCATCGGCGGCTTCGTCTTCGGCCTCGAACTGAAGACCGCTCTAAAATCTGAACTCAGGACCGGCTCACAGATCGCTTTGTGAGCCGATCTTTTTGACTATATATGAAGGTAAGTGGAATCGCCCGCAGCGGTTCCCGGATAAAGGTTTTCCGACATGCCCACGGTGAACACGGATATGGCGCGCTTTGTATTTATTACGGGGGGCGTGGTGTCCTCGCTCGGCAAGGGGCTGGCTTCGGCGGCGCTGGGGGCCCTGCTTCAGGCGCGCGGCTATAAGGTTCGCCTGCGCAAGCTCGACCCCTATCTGAACGTCGATCCTGGCACGATGAGCCCCTATCAGCACGGGGAGGTCTTCGTCACCGATGACGGCGCGGAAACCGATCTCGACCTTGGCCACTATGAGCGCTTCACGGCGGTCAATGCGCGCAAAACCGACAATATCACCACCGGGCGCATCTATTCCAACATCATCGAAAAAGAGCGGCGCGGCGACTATCTGGGCGCCACCGTGCAGGTCATTCCGCACGTCACCGACCAGATCAAGAGCTTTGTCCTGTCGGATCAGGGCGATGCCGACTTCATTCTGGTCGAAATCGGTGGCACGGTCGGCGATATCGAAGGCCTGCCTTTCTTTGAAGCCATTCGCCAGCTTGGGCAGGAGCTGCCGCGCCGTCAGTGCTGCTTTATCCATCTGACCCTGCTGCCCTTCGTCAAGACGGCGGGCGAGATGAAGACCAAGCCGACCCAGCATTCGGTCAAGGAACTGCGCTCGATCGGTATTCAGCCGGACATTCTTCTGTGCCGCAGCGAGTATGAAATCCCGCGCGAGGAACGCCGCAAGATCGGTCTGTTCTGTAATGTGCGCGAAACAGCGGTCATTCAGGCGCTCGATTCGGCCAATATCTACGCCGTGCCGATCGACTATCACCGCGAAGGCTTCGACAACGAGGTGCTGAGCGTCTTCGGCATCGAAGACGCGCCGCAGCCCGATCTGTCGATGTGGGAAGACATCACCCACCGCTACGCCAAGCCGGACGGCGAGGTGTCGATTGCCATTGTTGGCAAATATACGGTGTTAAAAGACGCCTATAAGTCGTTGATCGAAGCCGTTTATCACGGCGGTATGGCCAACCGCGTCAAGGTCAATATCGAGTGGGTCGAGTCCGAAACCTTCGAGGACGATCCCGAAACCGTGCGTCAGAAGCTGGAAAACGTGCACGCTATTCTGGTGCCCGGCGGCTTCGGTGAGCGCGGGGCCGAAGGCAAGATCATGGCCGCCAAGTTCGCGCGCGAAAACCAGATCCCCTATCTCGGCATCTGCTTCGGGATGCAGATGGCCGTTGTCGAGGCCGCGCGCCATCAGGCCGGCATCGCCAAGGCCACCTCATCGGAGTTTGGCGACAGCGGCGAACACGTTGTGGGCCTGATGACCGAATGGCTCAATGGTAATGAGCTGAATCAGCGCGCGGCGGGCGGCAATCTGGGCGGGACCATGCGTCTGGGGGCCTTTGCGGCGAGCTTGCGCGAAGGCTCAAAAGTCGCCGATATCTACGGCACGACGCAGATTTCCGAACGCCACCGCCACCGTTACGAAGTCAATCGCGACTATATCCCGCAGCTTGAGGCCTGTGGCCTGAAGTTCAGCGGCATGTCGCCGGACGGCCTGCTGCCGGAAATCGTCGAACGCGACGACCATCCGTGGTTTATCGGCGTGCAGTACCACCCGGAATACAAGTCCCGCCCCATGCAGCCGCACCCGCTGTTCAAAAGCTTCATCACCGCGGCGCTCGACCGCAGCCGTCTGGTTTAATTTTCAGGATACCTTCATGCGTCAGCTTATTTCTTCCGGTTCGCCGTTTGAACCGACCATCGGGTTTTCGCGCGCCGTGCGTATCGGCAACCGTATCGAAGTCGCGGGCACCACGGCCATGCGCGATGGCAAGTTGGTCGGGGCAGGGGATTGCTACCTGCAAACCAAAACCATCCTCGAAACCATCGTCAAGGCGGTGGAAGAGGCGGGCGGTTCGGTGACTGACATCATCCGCACGCGCATCTTCCTGACCGATATGTCGCTGTGGCAGGAAGCCGCCCGCGCCCACGGTGAAGTGTTTGGTGAGATTCGTCCGGCGTCGAGCTTTCTCGGCACCTCGGCCCTGATCAACCCCGAATGGCTGGTTGAGATCGAAGCCTCGGCTCAGATAGAAGCGTAATCGGGCAAAAGCCCTTTGCCAAAAAGCGGGTTTGTAGTAACAGACCTTGACCATCCGGATATCGAATCCGGACAGATTTCGCGTCCGCAGGAGATTGTCATGTTCGCGCGCATCTTCAAGCCGTCCAAGACCGCCATGCAGTCGGGCAAGGCCAAGACTCAGGATTGGGTGCTGGAGTTCGAACCGGCCTCGGCGCGCACGCCCGACCCGCTGATGGGCTGGATTTCGGCGGCGGACACTCATACCCAGGTGCGCCTCTCCTTCGATACCAAGGAACAGGCCATGGCCTATGCCGAAACCCACGGCATCCCGTTTCGCCTGATCGAGCCGGAAACCCCGCCGAAGATCATCAAGGCCTATGCCGACAATTTCGCGTCCAACCGCCGTCAGAGCTGGACGCACTAAAAGCGCTTTCTGACTCCGTAGCTCAGCTGGATAGAGCATCCGCCTTCTAAGCGGACGGTCGCAGGTTCGAATCCTGCCGGGGTCGCCATTTCTCCAATTTGTGAGCACTGATCGTCCCTTTCGCTTTGACCGGGGCGGCGGGCTGGTGTTGAATAGGGTGCGCCGCCACCGTAAAGGCCCTGCTGCCCATGTCCGTGTTCCGCCCCCTGTCCCGCCTTGCCGCGCCGCTCGCTCTGGCCGGTCTTGTGTGCGGTCTGACGGCGTGTAATCAGGGACAAAAGGCCACAGACGACAAACCCGCTCAGGCCCCCGAGGCCACGCTCACCCCCACCCAAAGCGACAGTGCCACGCTAAAAGCCGTCTTGACGCGCGGACGGGTCAATTGCGGCGTGCATCCCGGTCTGATCGGTTTTTCGTATAAGGACAATTCCGGACGCTGGCGTGGGTTCGACGTCGATTTTTGCCGCGCTCTGGCCGCCGCCATCTTTTCCGACGCCGATAAGGTGACCTATGTGCCGCTCACCACGACCGAACGGTTCGAGGCGCTGAAAACCGGAAAGGTCGATGTGCTGTGGCGTTCGACCTCCTGGACCCTGTCGCGCGACGCTGCGGATCAGGTCGATTACGCCGGCATCAACTATTATGACGGTCAGGGTTTTCTGGTGCGCAAATCCCTGCGGCTGAACAGCGCCACCGAATTGAACGGTGCGCGCATCTGCGTGCAGACGGGTTCGACCAGCGAGCTTAATCTGGCCGACTTTTTCCGCGCGCGCGGGCTGAAATACAACCCCGTCGTGGTCAAGAACGAGGACGAGGGGCGCGACGCCTATGCCGCCAGTCAGTGCGATGCCCTGAGCAGCGACGTGTCGGCTCTGGCGGCAGCGCGCACGACGCTGAGCGACCCGACGGCTCACACCATTTTGCCGGAAATCATCTCGAAGGAGCCTTTGGGGCCGGTCGTGCGGCAAGGCGATGACCAGTGGACGGGCATTGTGCGCTGGACGCTCTACGCGACCATTGCCGGTGAGGAACTGGGCGTCACGAGCCAGTCAGTAAAAGCGGATCAACTGGAGTCCCCAAATCCAGAGGTCCGTCGACTTCTGGGCTCAGAGGGCAATCTGGGTGGCACTCTGGGGCTGGGGCCGGAATGGGCCTATAATATCGTATCGCAGGTCGGCAATTACGGTGAAATCTTCGACCGCAATATCGGCGCAGACTCGCCGCTTAAGCTGTCGCGCGGGCTGAATGCGCAATGGAACGCGTCCGAACGCGGCCTGCTCTATTCGCCACCCGTGCGCTGAGCGGAGGTGACGACCGGCGTGTCGAGCGTCGCCTGACCCCATTCGGCCCACGACCCGTCATAGAGCCGCACCTTGTCATGGCCGACCTCATGCAGCGCCAGGGCGATAATGGCCGCCGTCACCCCTGATCCACACGAGGTGATGACCTGCGTTTTGGGCGTGATGTGCAGGGCGGAGAAGATGTTTTTCAGGTCTGCGACCGGTTTTAGCGCCCCATCGCGGATCAGTTCGCTGGCGGGCAGGCTACGGCTGCCCGGCATGTGTCCGGAGCGCAGACCGGCGCGCGGTTCCGGGGCTGTGCCATCAAAACGCGCGGCCGGGCGGGCGTCCAGCACCATCTCATCCGATGCGCCAAGATGTGACCGCAACAGATTGAGAGATATAACAAGATCGGGGTTTGGGTTCGGGGTGTAGGTGACGCCATTGGCCCACTCTGCGCCGCTACCTGTCGGATAGCCAGCCGCTAGCCACGCCGGTAGGCCGCCCGTCAGCACCTGCACCTTTTTATGGCCCATCAGGCGGAAGGTCCACCAGACACGCGCCGCGGAAAACAGGCCCTGCCGGTCATAGATCACCACGTGGTCGGTTTCACTGATGCCCATGTCGCCAACCGCCTGCGCAAACACATCGGGGGTCGGGGCCATGTGCGGCAGGCCGCTGCTGCGGTCGCTGATGGCGTCGATATCGAAGAATTGCGCCGTCGGGATATGACTTTCAGCATAGAGGGCGCGCATGTCTGTACCATCCAGCGCCCAACTGCCGTCGATGATCTTGACTGACCCGGCATCGAGCAGGGATTTCAGGGTATCGGCCTCTATCTGGGCAGGCATGGCTCAGTCCTCTTTCATCTGCGCATAGGCGTCGAGCGCCCGCTGACGCGCCATAGCGTGATCGACGATCATGTACGGGGCACCCTTTGAGTTAGAAGCTGAAACGCCTGCGAAATCAAACAGGTCGCGTTCAAATTTTTGGTGATGCGTGGATGCAGCGCCTGCTATCTTTTCCGTAAAACCGGAAACAAAGCGCCGACGATAGGCCCCCTTCGGGTCGAATTTGTCGGCCTGAGTCAAGGGGTTGAAGATGCGGAAATAGGGGGCCGCATCGGCCCCGGACCCGGCTACCCATTGCCAACTGGCCGTATTGCTGGCCGGATCGGCATCGACCAGCGTGTCCCAGAACCACTGTTCCCCCAGCCGCCAGTCGATCAACAGGTGCTTGGACAGGAACGAGGCGCAGACCATACGCACGCGGTTGTGCATGAACCCCGTGCGCCAGAGTTGACGCATACCGGCATCGACCAGACTGTAGCCGGTTTCGCCGCGCTGCCACGCGCGCAAGCCCGCTGTATCGTCGCGCCACGGCATGGCGTCGAAGGCGCTTTTGAAATTGACACGATCAAGGTTCGGCTGGAGTTGCAGGATATTGTAGCTGAAATCGCGCCAGGCCAGTTCGGCGCGGAATTTTTCCAGATCTTCGCGCAGGGCCGAATGAGAGGCGGCGTGCGCTTCGGCTTCATGCAGAACCCGGTGCGGGCTGATCTCCCCAAAACGCAGATGCGGCGACAGGCGCGAGGTGATGTCGAGATCGGGCCGGTCGCGATCCGGCGCGTAGCCTTTCAGCCCGGAGCGCAGAAAGGCCGACAGGCGCTGATGCGCGCCGTCTTCGCCCGGCGTCCACAGATCGAAACCTTCAGACCAGTCGCGCCCCGACGGTGTCAGGGCGGGTTTGAGCCCCAGCGCATCAATCTCCATGCCCTCCGGCCATTCGGCAGGGGCCGGCCAATGGGTCGCCACGGGTTTTCGCGCATGGCCCTTTGCCGCTCCATGGGCCAGCAGGGCGCGGTAGAAGGGGGTAAAGACCTTGTACGGATTGCCATCGCCCGTGCGAATCTGCGTCGGATCGGACAGAAGGTGCGTGTTGAAACTCTCGACAGGGATGCCCAGCCCCTTGCCCAGACCGGCATCGAAGGCGTCGATCTTCGGCTCAAAGGTACGTGAGAGGATCAGTCGTGTCGCCGAAACCTGCCCGATCAGGCGCTTCAACTGCGCCAAAGACGGCCCTTTGAGGACGATCAGACGTGATCCGCGCGCCCGCAAACCCTGATCCAGCGACCGCAAGGAGCGATCCAGCCACCATTTCGAAGCTGCCCCTAAAGGCCGCTGTGCCAGTTGTTCGTCGTAAATATAGACCGGCACCACCGGGCTGCCGCTGTTGAGCGCGGCTTCCACGCCTTCATGATCTTGCAGTCGCAGATCGGAACGAAACCACAGGATCGTCGTTTGGGTCATCAATAGGGCCTGTTCAAATTCCGGTTTACGTGCGGCTGGGCGGGTTCGATCAATCCGATCACTATTGACCGGACCGGGGGAGGCGACTAAGCCAGAACAATCTAGTGTCCTGAATCTGAAATTCGCATGCGCTCGATATCGCCCTCTGGCGAATTTCAGATTCAACAGGACACTAGCAACTTATTGTATCTAGTATCGTTTTGAATTTGAAGTTCGCACGGTTCTCGATATGAAAAAGGAAGCGAACTTCAAATTCACGATACGAGCACCCAGAGTTCCTTTATGTCCTCACCGCCGAAACTGAGCGCGTGTATTATCACCAAGAATGAAGCCGATCGTCTCGCCAATTGCCTGCGGGCGATTGAGGGGCTGGTCGATGAGGTGGTGGTGGTCGATTCCGGCTCCACGGACGGAACGCCGGATATGGCGCGTCAGATGGGGGCGAAGGTCTTTCACAATGATTGGGTGGGGTACGGGCCGCAAAAGCGCTTTTCTGAAGACTGCGCCAGCCACGACTGGATACTCAATCTCGACGCCGATGAGGTGGTGACGCCGCAGTTGTATCAGGAAATCAAGGCCCTGATCGCGCGCGGCCCTGACCTGCCGGCCTATCGGTTCAAGCTGCGCAATGTCTATCCGGGTAAGGACAAGCCGCGCCTGTGGGCCGACTATCACAACTATGTGCGCCTCTATGACCGGCGTAAGGTACGGTTCCGCGACTCGCTGGTGCACGACACGGTAGACACCAGAGACGAGCCGGTAGGGCAGCTACACGGATCGGCGACGCACTTTTCGGCGCGGTCCTATGACCATATCCGTCAGAAGCTCGACTCCTACACCAACCTTCAGGCCAAGGCGCTGAAAAAGCCCGCCTGGGCGATATGGCTGCGCCTGCCGTTCGAATATCCGTTCGTTTTCACGCGCTATTTCCTGTTCCGTTGCCACTTCACCGGTGGCTGGGACGGGGTATTGTCCAGCCATCTGGCAGCCGAAGCCCGTGTGAAGCGCTTGTTGAAAATTCTCAAGGCTCAAAAAGAGCTTAAAGAAAAATCTTAAGGCATCAGATTACATGTCTTCTGCAAAACCTTCCTTCTGGCAAGATATGGCCTGGCGCTTCGAGGCGCTGATGTACGACCTGTTCGTCGGCGTCGTGCGCGCCTTGCCGGTCGATACGGCGTCGGATATGGGGGCGTGGCTGCTGAAGGCCATAGGGCCCATCACCCCGACCCAGAAGCTGGTGCGTCAGAACCTCGACCTCGCCTTTCCGGACAAGGACGAGGCGTGGAAGGCGAACGTCGCCCGCGCGCAGTGGGACAATCTGGGGCGCACCTTTGCCGAATTCGCCATTATGGACCGCATCCGCATCGCCAACGGGCGCGTTGAGGTGGTCAATATGGAGCGGCTGAAGGCCATAGCCGAGAGTCAGACCCCTGTGGTCTTCATCTCCGGGCATTTTGCCAACTGGGAGATTATGCCCTCGACCATCGTCGATGCGGGGGTTGACTGTCAGATGACCTATCGCGCCGCCAATAACCCGTATGTCGATGAGCGTATCAAGGCCGGACGGATGCGTTACGGGGTGCGTCTGTTTGCGCCGAAGGGTGGCGACGGGGCGAAGGAATTGCTGATCGCCATGGCCAAGGGCGAATCGGTCGCGCTGATGAACGATCAGAAGTTCAATCGCGGCGTCGCCACCCCCTTTTTCGGGCGCAGCGCCGATACGGCGCCCGGCCCGACGCGGCTGGCTATGCGCTTTGGCACGGTCTTGCAGCCGATGACGGTCGAGCGTCTGCACAAGGCGCGCTTCCGTGTGATCGTTCATGAGCCGATTGAGGTGGATGATACCGGCCATAAGGCCGCTGATATCGACAGCACCGTGGCCAAGGTTTCGGCCTTTATCGAAGAGGTGGTGCGTGCGCGGCCGGAAGAATGGTTCTGGGTGCATAAACGCTGGCCCAATGACGCCTATAAGCCCGGTACGCCCAAAGCCCCTTAACGTCGGCACATAATATGTGAAGCGCTGAGCGCTTGCCTGATGCCACGCCCGGCCTCATGATAGAGGCCTGAAGGAAACCGTCGCCTGCTGCATGTCCGATAAGCCCCAGCTTCCCCTTGCCCATAGACGCCTGCTGATCGCCGGCTTCTCCCTGCTGGGAGGGCTGTTTGTGGTCATGGTCGGGACGCTGTGGGGTGACGACATTATGCGTCACAATCTCGACCCCAAGGTGCCGTTTCAAACCTATGTGCCGCCGGCTGCCCCTGATTATCGCAAGGTGAGCGGCTGGTATCTTAATCCGGCGCTCAACGGGTTGGAGGTACGTCGCAACCGCAATCCTCAAAAAGTCGATATCTTCTTCATCCACGGCACGACCTTCAATGGCGGTAAGGACTGGGTGGGACCGATTGATGATCCCACGGCCAGCGCCGAGGTGATACGCAATCAACTCCCTAACTATGCCGGACCGTTCAATGCGGTCGGCTATGTCTATGCGCCGCGCTATCGTCAGGCCAGCCTCTACAGCCAACTGACGCAACGCGAAGATGCGCGTGAGGCCCGGCAATTTGCCTATGGGGATGTTGAGGCCGCCTTTGACGCCTTTCTGGCCCAGCGCCGTAACGGCAGCGGCTTTATCATTGTGGGGCTGGAGCAGGGGGCGTTCCTGGGGCAGCGGCTGCTGAAAGAGCGCATCTTGACCGATGAGGCGCTAAAGTCGGCGCTGGTCGCTGTCTATTTTCTCGAAGCCCTGACTCCTGCCGATGATTTTCAAGCGGGGCAAGCGGTCCCGGCCTGTCAGCAGCGTACCCAATATGGCTGCGTCGTTGCTTATCTGAGCGTCGATAATGGCCGTCCTGACCGCGCCTTGCAGGCGCAGCGCCGGGCCATGGACTGGAGCCCGACCAGTATTATGGAGCCGCTGGACGGTAAGGCCCTGTGCGTCAATCCGCTGACAGGAGCCGTGACGGACAAGGAGGTCGAGGCGCGTCACAGTCTGGGTGCCGCCAATGCGACGGGGCTGGAATGGGGGACGACACCGGCCCTAATGCCGCGCAAGGTCAGTGCGCGCTGCCGCGGCGATATCCTCTATGTGTCGCGGCCGTCGGGTCCGTCTTTCGATATTGACGGGTCATGGGCGGATAGTAAAAAAGTACGTCCCTACAATCTGTTTTATGCCGATCTTCAAGCGGATTCTCAGGCGCGGTGGCTCGCCTGGCGCGGGTCCCGCCGGGATTAATCCACCTTGTCCGCTGCATTAGGTCGCCAGTCGAACAGGTGGCGCAGGACTTCCAGAGCCTGCCGGCGCTGGGGCGGGAATTGCGCTTCGTGCTGAAGAATATACTGCGCGTCCCGCGACGCCGTAGCGATCAGGTCGGCGTGCGCCACCGGATCAACAAAGCGATAGGCGGGGAAACCTGACTGCCGCGCCCCCAGCAAATCGCCTTCACCACGCAGTTTCCAGTCCATTTCGGCGATCTCAAATCCGTCTTCCGTCGTGCGCAGCAGTTCCAGTCGCGCCTTGGCCGCCTGTCCCAGTGGCATGTCATAGAGCAGGATGCAGGCACTTTTCGCCGAACCCCGCCCGACCCGACCCCGCAACTGATGCAGTTGCGCCAGACCGAAGCGTTCGGCCTGTTCGATAATGATGATCGAGGCATTGGGCACGTCGATGCCGACTTCGACCACGGTTGTCGCGCACAACAGCGGCAGCTCGCCGGAGGCAAAGCGCGCCACGACGTCTTCCTTTTCGGCCGACGGCATTCGCCCATGCACCAGCCCGACCTCACGCCCCAGAGCTTCCTGGAGCGACTCGTGACGGGCTTCGACTGCGATAAGGTCGGACTCGGCGCTTTCTTCGACCAGCGGGCAGATCCAGTAGGCTTGCGAGCCGGCGGCTATGGCCGATTTCAGCCGATCGAACACCTCGGACAGACGGGCTCGCGGGATGACCGCTGTGTGGATGGGTTGCCGGCCGGCTGGCTTTTCATCGAGCACACTGAGGTCAGACTCGCCATATTGGGTGAGCGCCAGCGTGCGCGGAATGGGCGTTGCTGACATGGACAGGTAGTGGACGCTTTCGCCCTTCAGGAACAGACGTTGCCGCTGTCCCACGCCGAAGCGATGTTGTTCGTCGATAACGCAGAATTGCAGACCTTTGAACGCCACGCCTTCCTGAAACACCGCATGGGTGCCGAAGATCATTGTCGTTTCACCTGACGCTACGCCGGCGCGTTTGGCTTCGCGCTCCTTACCCTTGTCGCGCCCCGTCATCAGCACGGCAGAAATACCCATGTCGCTCAGGATGGACAGCGATTTCTCGTAATGTTGACGCGCCAGAATTTCGGTCGGGGCCATCATGACGCTCTGATGCCCGGCTTCGGCGACGTCGATCATGGCCATCAGGGCCACCAGAGTCTTGCCCGACCCGACATCGCCCTGAATGAGGCGGTTCATGCGTTCGCCGGAGCGCAGGTCACCGCGAATATCGTTCAGGGCACGTGTCTGCGCCCGCGTGAGGGCGAAGGGCAGGGTCGACAAAGCCTTATCGGCCCATAGGTGACGGTCGATGATCAGCGCCGGGGTCGCCTGACGGTGCTGTTTGCGCGCCTTCATGGCCAGTTGATGGGCCAGCGCCTCATCATAGGCCAGCCGCTTGCGCGCCGGAGCTTCAGGCAGAAGGTCGGCTTCGCTCACGGGTGCGTGGGCCGCGCGCAACGCATCCGAAAAACCGGAAATTTTCAGTCGCCCCAGCGTCTCAGTATCCAGCCACTCCGGCAGGTCGGGCACCCTGTGCAGGGCCGCTTCGATAAAACGCCGCATCAGCCGAGGCGAAACCGCCGCTGTCGCCGGATAGACGGTTTCAAACAAAGGGATGGTGTCCTGTTTGTCCATGGGCACCACATAGTCCGGATGGTTCATTTGAAGCGACGAACCGAAACTTTCGACCTTGCCGCTGATCCAGCGGGCTTCGCCGACCGGATGTTGCTGTTCGAAGCCCCGGATTGGATGAAAATAGGTCAGTTGCATCTGCCCGCTGTCATCGAAGACGGTGATGCGCTGTGGTCCTTTACCGGCGCTTTTCTGATAACTGCCGATGGTCACGCACAGGGTCTGAACCTGCCCCACGCGGGCCTCGGCGATGCGACTGACGGGCCGAAAAATCAACTGGCTGGGCAGGGTAAACAGCAGGTCGCGCACATAGGACCCGACATGGCGGATCAGGTGCGGCGCAATTTTCGGCCCGACCCCTTTCAGGCCGGTCAAAGACGTGTAATAGGGGAACAAAATTTCCGGACGCATAGGCTCTTTCAAGCACCAAACCGTATGAAAGAGAAGGGCGATTGCGCTCCATAGACGGGAAAACCATGACCGACACCGCTGACGATCTCCATCAGGCCCGCCTGCGCAAGCTGTGGTTCCGCGCTTCACGCCGCGGTTTCAAGGAGGCGGACATCATTCTGGGGCATTTCGCCGAAGAATATCTGCCGACCATGACCGCCGAACAGCTCGATGTTTTCGAAGCCCTGCTTGAAGCGCCGGATCAGGATCTCTATGGCTGGATCATCGAGCGCGACCCCGTGCCCCCGGAGCATGATTCCGAAATCATGAACCAGCTCAATCAGTATTATAAGACAGCTTACACAAAGCTTCAGCAATAGATGTCCGATATTTCCCGCATTACTGCCGCCGCCACCCGCCTGTCCCTGACCGGGTGTCCGCCGGGTTACGACAGTCTGGTGGCGTCGGACCTGACGCGCGCCGAAGGATTAGCGTTGTTCGTGGCGCGTGATCATGGTCGCATGAACGCCATCGCCGAAGAACTGGCCTTCTATGCGCCGGAACTGGATGTGATTCGCTTTCCAGCCTGGGACTGCCTGCCCTATGACCGGGTGAGCCCGACGACCGCCCTGATTGCCCAGCGCATGAGCGGCCTGACGCGGCTTCAGGCGCTGAATGGGAAACCGGCTAAGCCTGTGCTGATCCTCACCACCTCGGCCGCCTTGTCGCAGAAGGTGCCGCCGCGCGATGCCATGGGCGGCAGCCTGTTGTCGCTCAAACCCGGTCAGAGCATCGAAACGCGCGAGCTTGAGGCCTATTTTTCGCGCAACGGCTATAACCGCGTCTCGACCGTTTCCGAACGCGGCGAATTCGCCGTGCGCGGCGGCATTATCGACGTCTTTTCGCCCAGTCAGGACGAGCCGGTGCGGCTCGACTTCTTCGGCGATCAGCTCGAATCCATCCGTACCTTCGATCCGGAAACCCAACGCTCGCTGAAACAGATTGCGGCGATTGACTTCATGGCGGTGAGCGAAATCCTGCTGGACGAACAAAGCATCAGCCGTTTCCGTCAGGGCTATCTGGAAAACTTCGGCGCGCCCGGCGATGACCCGATCTATGCGGCCGTGTCTTCCGGTATCCGCCGGCAAGGCGTCGAAACCCTGCTGCCTCTGTTTTATGAGCGCCTCGACAGCGTGTTCGATTACCTGCCGCCGCAGACCCTGATCCTGCTGGACGGTCTGGCCGAGCAGGCCTTCGGCGAATGGCGCGACTCCGTGCTCGATGCCTATGAGTCGCGCAAAGGGTCGGGCGATGCCCGCGTCATGGCCAAGGGCGCTGTCAAACTGGACAGCGGCTATCGCGCCCTGCCACCCGGTCGCCTCTATCTCGACGACAGCGAATGGCAGAGCGGTCTGCAAAAGGGCCGCGTGCGTCAGTTCGAGACCTTTCAGCGCGATGAGGCTTCGGCCATTGATCTGGGGGCGCGGCCAGGCCGCAGTTTTGCACCGGAACGCCATCAGGATAGCGTCAACCTGTTTACAGCCGTGGCCGACCACGCCAAGACCCTGTCGAAGGCCGGGAAGCGGGTGCTGTTTGCCTCTTGGACCGAAGGCTCGTCCGATCGACTGGGGGCCATGCTCTCCGACCACGGCCTCGACAAGACGCGGCTGGCCAAGGACTATGCTGATGCGCTGAGCTTCGGGGTCGCCGGCACCAAGGCCAAGCCGATCCAGCGCGCCGTTCTGCCGCTTGATCAGGGGTTCGAGACCGAGACTCTGGCGGTTATTTCGGAAACCGATATCTTAGGTGATAGATTAGCCCGCCCGCGTAAGCGTCGGCGTGCCAACAATTTTCTGGCCGAAGCCTCCTCCCTGTCCCAGGGCGATCTGGTCGTGCATATCGAACACGGCATCGGGCGCTATGAGGGCTTGAAAACGCTGAGCGTCAACGACGCGCCGCACGCCTGCCTCGAACTGCAATACGCCGCCGAAGCCAAGCTGTACCTGCCGGTCGAAAATATCGACCTGCTGACGCGCTATGGGGCGGATTCCGACACGGCGCAACTGGATCGTCTGGGCTCGGCAAGCTGGCAGGCGCGCAAAGCGAAGGCCAAAGAAAAGCTGCGTGAGATGGCCGACGGCCTGATCCAGCTCGCGGCGGCGCGTGCCCTTAAGGTGGGTCAGCAGATCGATCCGCCGTCCGGGCTTTATGACGAATTCTGCGCGCAATTCCCCTACGAAGAAACCGAAGACCAGCTCAACGCCATCCACGACGTGCTCGACGACCTGTCGAAGGGGCATCCGATGGATCGTCTCATCTGCGGCGATGTCGGCTTTGGCAAGACCGAGGTGGCCTTGCGCGCGGCTTTTGTGGTGGCCATGTCGGGTCAGCAGGTGGCCATTATCTGCCCGACGACGCTTCTGGCACGCCAGCATTTCAAGACCTTCAGTCAACGCTTTCAGGGCTGGCCGATCCGCGTGCGCCATCTGTCACGCATGGTGACGCGCAAGGAGGCGGACGAGACCCGCGACGGCCTGAAAAACGGCGAAGTCGAGGTGGTGATCGGCACGCACGCCCTGCTGTCCGAGCAGGTGGGGTTCAAAGATCTGGGCCTTGTTATCGTCGATGAGGAGCAGCATTTCGGCGTCAAGCATAAGGAAAAGCTCAAGGCCTTCCGTGCCGACGTGCATATGCTGACCCTGTCGGCGACGCCGATCCCGCGTACCTTGCAGATGGCGCTTTCCGGAATTCGGGAAATGTCCATCATCGCCACGCCCCCGGTGGATCGCCTGGCGGTACGCACCTATGTCCTGCCGTTCGATGCCGTCAGCATACGCGAGGCCCTGCTGCGCGAAAAATATCGCGGCGGACAGGCCTATTATGTGGTGCCGCGCCTGAAAGACCTGCCAGACCTCGAACGCTTCCTGCGTGAGCAGGTGCCGGAGGTGAAGTTCATCGTCGGCCACGGTCAGATGACCCCGACCCAGCTCGAAGAAGTCATGACCGCCTTCTATGATGGTCAGTACGACGTGCTGCTGGCGACCACTATCGTCGAGTCCGGACTGGACGTGCCGACGGCCAATACGCTGATCGTCCACCGCGCCGACATGTTTGGTCTGGCGCAGCTTTATCAGATCCGCGGGCGCGTCGGGCGCTCCAAGACGCGCGCCTTCGCCTATCTGACGACTCAGCCGCACCAGATTTTAAGTGAAGCCTCAGAAAAGCGTCTGAAGGTCTTGCAATCTCTGGATAATCTGGGGGCTGGGTTCCAACTCGCCAGCCATGATCTGGATATCCGCGGCGGCGGCAATTTGCTGGGCAATGAGCAGTCTGGCCATATCCGTGAAATCGGCGTCGAGCTGTATCAGCAGATGCTGGAAGACGCCGTGAATGAGTTGCGCAGCCGTGCCGATGAACCGGCCACGGATCACCGGGGCTGGTCACCCCAGATCAATGCCGGCGCCGCCGTCATGATCCCGGAAGACTATATTCCCGACCTCAATATCCGCCTGTCCCTGTACCGCCGCGTGTCGGAGGCCGAAAAGCGCGAAGATCGCGAAGCGCTGGCTGCCGAACTGATCGACCGCTTCGGACCGATTCCGGAAGAAGCAGAGCAACTGCTGAAGGTGGTCGGCATCAAGGGCCTGTGCCGCGAAGCCAATGTCGCCAAGATTGATGTCGGCCCGAAGGGCGCAGTCATCAGCTTTCGCAATGATCAGTTCAGCAATCCGGTGGGGCTGATTGGCCTCATTCAGGCGCATCCGCAGGATTGCAAGCTGCGTCCGGATCAGAAGCTGCTGGTGCGGGGTGAATGGCCGGAAGCGGCCGGGCGTCTGGCCGCGGCGGAAAAGATCATGACGCGGCTGGCGGCCATAGCCGCAAGCTAAATCGCCTGATCCATATCCCCGGAAGACGGGCGAATCTGTTGGGCGGCGCGCGTCAGGGCTTCGGCCACGGGTTCGCCGTCGATCAGTTCCGCCACGCCGACATCAAATTCGACCACAAAGGGCGAGCGGCCGTTACCTGATTCAAACGCCGTGCAGCTTATGACGGCTCCGATCCGCTCCCCGACGAGGCGAGCGGCGGCTTCGGGCGTGGCGGGCAGGGCGAGGGCAAACACCTCTTCCGACAAACGGCCCGCCGTGTCTTCGGCGCGCACCAGCCGCGAGATCATCGACCCGATCTGAGGCATGGCACGCTCAAGCGATTTGCGCATCCGGGCCTGTGCAATTTCTGGATTTTCGGAAATTTTAAGCACGCAGACGCTCAAAGGGCGGTTGCGTTGGCTGGACGCCTTGGCCAGACGCGCCAGATGGGCGGCAAACAGGTCGCGGGTAAACAGCCCCGTACCCTTGTCCATATACGGGCTGTGGTTGACGGCCTCCAGCGCCTGCCGCGTATTACTCTGGCGCCGATAGGCGCGGGCCAGACGCAGCACCCGGTCGGCGATTTCGGCCTCGGTGGCCCCCGGCCCGGAGACATCGTTGACGCCACGCAGGAAGGCATCACCCAGATCGAGCTCGACGGATTTCTGCAAACGCAGGAAGACCGGCGTGTGGTAGAGCCGGGTATTACGCCGCATACCCGATGCAATCGACAGGGCCTCCGCGACGGACTCACGTCCCCACAGGACGACGGCGTCGAACGTCTTATCATGAAGATAATCAAAGGCTGAGTAGCTGGTGAAGGCGGCATAGAGGTCCACACCCCGCGCGCGCAGGGTATGGCTAAGGGCCAGAAAATCCGGGTCGGCCGGCCCTACCGAAAGTATGGCCAGCGGCTTGTCATCGTCGCGCGACGGTATGTCCAGCCCCAGCGCGTTCAGGGTGTCGCGCCGCAGTTCGTATTCTTCTTCTGCGACATTGGCGCGCACCATGTGCTCAAGGCCAAGGAGGATTTGCTGCGGGTGGGCGTCGCGGTCATAGACCATGTCCCAGCCTTCGGGGATGTCGTACTGGCCATTACTCGTAACCTGCACAATGGGCAGGCGGCGCGGCGCGCACGCCTCGCGCAACTGGGTCACCAGCTTTGCCGAACACTCCGGATGGGCCGCATCGACCAGAACCGCCTCGATCTGAAGATCCCCGATACAGGCCAGTGCCGCGTCGGGGCGATAGGCCGTAATGGTGCGCCAGCCCAGCCGGTCAAGCTCAGCCCCCAGCCGCTCAGGCCATTGCTGATCCTTCGCCAGCAGCAAGACGCGCGCCTGAATATTCAACTCAAACTCCCTGAGATACAGGCCCTGACACGCAGGATATCCGGCCGCCAGACAAGCGGTAGAAAAGGCCTAAACGATTCGTCTCGCCAAAAGGTAAACGCGCCGGAAAGGTTTAGCCGCTGACGACAAAGCGCCTGTGGGCGTCTTCGGCGACGGAGGCGATCAGGCGAAATCCGTTCTGCTGGCAGAAGTGCGGCACGTCGATCTGGGCCATCGGATCATCGGCCAGGAGCGTGATGACGGCGTCAGGATGCTCGGACAGGGCCTTGCGGAGACGCAGGGTCGGTACCGGGCAGCGATGGCCACGGGCGTCGATCAGCAGGGCAGGCGGCTCGGTCGGGGTCACAGAGGTCTCAAAAATGCCTTTCCCATGCAGAAGGCTTGGTCAATGCCGCCGAATCCGCGCAAATGCAAGCGGGATAGAGGAGTCGCCCCATGCGCTGGCTGATCGTTCTGTTGTCACTGATGGCCCTGACGCCGGTCGCCAACGCGCAGGTGTCCTCCGAGCCGGATTTCTTCGCCCGTGTCCGCATGGCCGGGTTTGAGACGCCGGTGGAGGTGCGCCGCACAGGCGCAAAAATGCGGCTGGATATGCTGAGCGGCGGGGTATCTCAGACCTATATTGCCGACCGCGACAAGGGGGTTTTGATCCATCTGACGTCGGCGGGCGGCAAACGCATCGCGCTGCTGTTCCCCTTGAACCGTGAAGCGGCCCTGCTGCCTCTGCCGCTTGATCTGGCGACGCTGGAAGCGCGGGCGACGGTGCGTCCGGTGGGCTCAAGCCTGATGGCCGGACAGCCGTGCCGCACGCTGGAATTCAGCGGCTATCTTAATCAGTCGGGGATGGCCTGTGCCAATAGCGACGGCATCCTGATGCAGATGACACAGAAGGGGCGCAATGCCCCGCTGTTTCAGGTCGTGGCCTATGCCAGGGGGGCTCAGGATGCCAAATGGTTCGTCATTCCGCCGGATTACCAGACGGCGGTTTTGCCGGGTTTGGGCGGTGCGACGGCACCGGCGGGCCCTTCGGTTAATCCCGTAAAACCATAAAAAAGGCCGGGGGTTAACCCGGCCTTTTCATAAAACACATTAGGAGACTTTGAGCTTTTTGATCCGCTCGGCGTGCTGACGGATCAGGCCTTGCGTCGAAGTGTCGGTATTGAAGACGCTGTACCAGCCCTGCGGCTCGTGCGGCGGATCGCCGACATAGGCGGTTTCACCCCGCAGCATCCAGTAATCCTTATGCAGGGCACGGCCCGCACCGCCCCAGGCCCAGAAGTTCGACCCCGACACCGGACCGCCGGTTTTCACCGCGTCTTCGACCGCCTTATAGATCATGCCATAAAACTTGTCTTTCCAGACGGTTGGCGTGCCCGGCTCATACTTCACTTCATCTCTGGGGAAACCGAATTCTTCGAAGACCAGCGGCTTGTTCATCGCCGTTGCGATGCGGATATGGTCGTCGATATATTTTTGTACCTTGGCCGCGCCGGCATCGAAGGTGCCGGGCAGGTCCTTGCCATCGACCCAGCTCCAGTTCTGCGGCCAGATGTGCGCCGTCAGGTAGTCGATCTCCTTATGCGCATCGATCAGGAATGTTTCATTGCCGACGACGCCCATCAGACCTTCATGACCCAGCGACACCAGATGATGCGGCGCCAGCGAACGGATCAGTTTGGCCGTCGATGAAATCCACGCCAGATAGGCCGGCATGTGTTGCGCGGCGATCTCAGGCCCGCCACCGGGGCGCGGCTCGTTGCTGAGCTGCCAGGCCATAATGGTGGCGTCGTCGCGATACGGCTTTTTCGTCAGCGAATTGGTGCGCTTGAGCAGGAACTGCACATAGTCGTGGTACATGGCCACGGCCTTTTCATTGGCATAGAAGCGCGAGCCGACATCGGCAAATTCCGGCCACGGGTGGGCGGGATCGCCATTATTGATATAGTGGCCCGTCGTGTAGTCGAGATAGGCCATCATGCCGCCCGACCATTCCCAGAAGTTGGTCAGGTACAGTACGGCCTTCATGCCGCGCTTGTGCATTTCGACCAGCAGGTAATCCAGACCAACCAGCAGGTCTTCGTTGTATTTGCCGTTTTCGCGCGTGCGGAAGGCCGGATCGAGCGAGTTTTTCAGCGGCGACAGCTCAGACGAGGCCAGAACGCGCAGATTGGTGACCCCCAGCGCCTTGAGATCGTCCAGTTCCTTCTGAAGACGCTTGCGATCACCAAAGGCGGCATCAGCCCCCAGATAGGCACCGTACCAGATATTGGCCCCGACGAAGCGATAGGTTTCGCCTTTGAGTTTGAAATGCGGGCCCTGAACGGTGACGAAATCACCGGTCGGGGTGGCGGCCGAGGCATGGCTGACCATGGTCAGGGCACCGAGACTGAGCGAAGCCAGCAGGGCGCTGCGGCGGGAAAGGGACGCGGGCATGGGAATCCTTCCTGTTTGTTTTTGGTGGACGCAACTTAACCTGTAATAATTATTTTTGAAATATTTAATCGATGAACGAACGTTTTTAGCTGACGGCTGAGGATTTATCCCCACAGGCTCTTGGCAATCGCCAAGTGTCACGATAGAAGCGCATTCCGCTCAAAGGCAAGGACAGGTGGCCGAGTGGTTTAAGGCAGCGGTCTTGAAAACCGCCGTAGGTGGAAGCCTACCGTGGGTTCGAATCCCACCCTGTCCGCCATCATACACAAAGACCGGCCCCAAAAGGGCCGGTCTTTGTGTATGATCGTCGGGGGTGGGGACTTGAACCCACGGGGAGATGGGGTTCGTAACCGAAGCGAAGCGAAGGTTCGGCGGAGCGCAGCGGAGCCAATCCCACCCTGTCCGCCAATTTTCTCATCAAATACAGTATAATAGAGATACCACCGAGCTTTGCGGGCCGAGGCATAAATTACCGTGTAATTTTGCCGTTTCTAGCAAATAGCTAGCTACGCGTTGGGAGCTTCCACAGACCTTCCTTGCCATTTGGTTGTGATTACGTAACTCTCGCAATTATGGATATAATGCTTCACGAACTGGGAAAGCCATGGATACCAGAACGCTTTTTCAAAAGATAAGTCAGAAGATGCGTACTGATTTTGAAATATCCGCGCAGATAAATCATGCGGTTTCAAAAGGTACGGTTAGGGAAAATCAACTCAGAAAATTTCTCTCTGAAAACAGATTGCCAGACAAGTATGGACTTGGAGCGGGAGAAATAGTCGGTCGCGTAAGAGATACTTCTAGGCAATGCGATGTTATTGTTTATGACCGAATTGATGGGATTTCACTCTTGTCGGACGATAGTATTCAAGTATTCCCTGTTGACTGCGTGTACGTTATCATTGAAGTTAAGTCGTCTCTATCAAAGGTTGAGTTTATAGATTCATTGGATAAAATCAAAGCCTTTAAAAGGATGTCTCCAGCCGGAAAAGTGTCAACTTCTTTGGGTGGCGGTTATACGTCATTGGCTCCGAGGTCTCGTCCCTTTGGAATGGTGTTCGCGTACGGACTAGCTGGTAACTCGCTCGACTCGTTGGTTGAGAATCTCAAGGAATGGGAAAGCAGTACGCCGCCCGAGTTTTGGCCGAATTATGTGTGCGTGTTGGAAGTTGGAACAATTTACCATAATGGTAAAGTGTTCGAGTAATGCTTAGATAGCGAAAATATAACAAAAGCGTCTTGGCCTATTGGCATACAATTCAAAGAGGATAGTCTTTTCAAATTTTACTGTGCACTTCATGACATATGCTCTCGGATGAAGCTCGGCCCTGCAGAACTAACACACTATTACGATCCGCCGCTTCAAATTGGAAAATATGTTGTCCATGGCAGGGGAATGGAGAACCAACTGGCAAACGATGGTGGAACAGGAAAGTTGGCTCACCTTAAGGAATCGAGCATCGATAGGATTGTTGATTGGTCTAAGGCGGCTGGGCCACTGAAATACCGCGAAACACTCCTAAAACGTTTAGGGACTTTGCCTATGGGGATGGACGATTATCCATATCTCGATAGAGACGTCTATTTGTATAATCCGGAAAATCTACCTGGGCTCCATGAAATCAAACCAACCATTGTTCCATTGGAGGGCGGCGGTGTTTCGTTGAGTGTCCGAAGCCTCGTCCATTGTGCTGAACTAAACATAAATGGCGAACTCTATGTAATCGCAATGGAGAGCCTTACGGGTGATGATTACGAATATTGAGTGTGGGTAAGCATAGGCACCGACTTCGCGACTGTAGCCGCCCCATCGGGGCCTACAGCGTAGGTCAAAAGCAAAGCACCCCTGCCGAGGCAGGGTTTCCCGTCAGGGGATTCGCGCTAAGGCTCGGTTGCGGGCGGAGAAAGGAGCCCCCCCGAACTGAGTCGGTTTGATTTACGAGCAACTCACCGGCTATAGCTCGGCAGGGCGTCATCGGAAACACTGCACTCGTCACGTCTTAAGCCTTCATGTTGTCACCTGTCGTGACCTCGCATAGCTTAAACGCGTAAACACAGGGAAACACCCCCATGATCGCTACCGTTCTGACCGCGCTGGTTGCGCTGATCCATATCTATATCCTGATCCTTGAGATGTTTCTGTGGCAGAAACCGGCGGGGTTGAAGGCCTTTGGGCTTAGCCGCGAATTTGCAGCGCAGACCAAGACTCTGGCGGCCAATCAGGGGCTTTATAACGGGTTTCTGGCCGCCGGTCTGATCTATGGGCTGATGCCGGGACCGCACGCTGAGGCCTTCAAGGTCTTTTTTCTGATCTGCGTCGTGGTGGCCGGGGTCTATGGCGCGGCGACGGCCAGCCGCAAGATTCTGTTTATTCAAGCCCTTCCTGCGGCACTGGCCCTGATCGCGCTGGGGCTTAATCTTTAGGCAGGTTAACCAAGCCTTTTCCATTTCTTTTTACCCTGTTTGGGCACAGAATGTGTTGAGCGGGGCGTCCCATGTCCACCCAATTGAACCTGATTGCGAAGAGATCAGTACAAATGCTTGTTCTGGCAAGCATCTGGCTTCTGGCCGCCTGTGCGGGCGGGCCGAAGCTGAGCACGCGCGATGGGCCGGAAGTGGTGAAGAACGGGCAGTATCGCGCCGCCAACCTGCGGCCTTATAAGGTGCGCGGCGACACCTATCGCCCCTATGTGCCCGATATTGGCGACACGCTCACAGGGACAGCGAGTTGGTACGGCCACGAGTCGGGCAGCCTGACGGCGACGGGCGAGCGTTTTGACCCCAATGCCTTGTCGGCGGCGCATAAGACCTGGCCGCTGCCCTCGGTGATCGAGGTGACCAATCTCGACAATGGCCGCACCCTGCGGCTGAGGCTCAATGATCGTGGGCCGTTCGTCGATGGGCGCTTGCTCGATCTGTCGAAAGGAGCCGCCAAGGCCTTGGGCGTGCATCAGACCGGCACGGCACGGGTGCGCATCAAGTTTCTGGGTCCGGCGGAACTGGGGGCGCGGCCAACCTATGCCGCGGCATCGCCTGATCCCTCGGACGGGGATCGCCAAAGGTATCGCGTGCAGGTCGGGGCCTTTTCCGAGCGCGCCAATGCTGAGCGGGTCAGCGACCAGTTGCGCGCACGGGTCGATGAGCGGCGCGGGCTCTATGTCGTGACGCTGGGGCCGTTCGAGGGGGCGCAAAAGGCCGAGCTTTATCGGCAAAAGGTGCTGGCGGCGGGCTATTTTGACGCCATTCTGACGCGCGACGAGTAATTTGGGCGGGTTTTGATTTTAGCCTTGTCTTAGACCGGCGCTTGGCCGATGTATCGGCAGACATGACCGGTAGATTCATTACATTCGAAGGCGGCGAGGGGGCCGGAAAATCCACCCAGGTGAAGGCGCTGGTGGCGCATCTGCGTGAACTGGGGCTTGAGGTGGTGCAGACGCGCGAACCGGGTGGTTCCAGCGGCGCGGAGGCGCTGCGCGACCTGCTGGTGACCGGTGAGGCCGGGCGCTGGTCGCCGATGTCCGAAACCCTGATGATGTATGCGGCGCGCGCCAACCATCTGGAGCAGGTGATCCGGCCGGCGCTGGAACGCGGGGCGTGGATCGTCTGCGACCGCTTTTCCGATTCCACCCGCGCCTATCAGGGGGCGGGCGGTGGCGTGACGCCGGAGTTGATCGAAAGCATCGACGCCGCCGTGGTGGGGGACACCCAGCCCGATCTGGTCATCGTGATGGATATGCCGCCGGAAACGGGCTTGAAGCGGGCGCTGGCGCGCGGCGATGCCGAAAACCGTTTTGAGTCCAAAGGGCTGGCCTTTCATGAGCGCCTGCGTGAGGGCTTCCGCAGGCGCGCAGGCGCGCATCCTGAGCGTTATCGCCTGATCGACGCTGACCGCGCGATTGAAGACATCAGGGCCGATATCTGGCGCGTGGTGTCGGATCGCTTTGCCGAACTGAAGGGAAGCTGAGATGGCGGTGACCGAAGACGATAGCGCCGTCGCCCATCCGCGTCAGGTCTTTGATTTCATTCAGGGTGAGGCGCAGGAGACGGCTTTTCTTGACGCCCTTTCGCGCGGGCGGCTGCATCACGCTTGGCTGCTGTGCGGGCCCGAAGGCGTGGGCAAGGCGACCTTTGCCTACCGCGCGGCGCGCTATCTGATAGGGCATCAGCGCGACCGGGGCTTCGGTATTCTGGGTATGTCCGAAGAGGACCCGGATGCGCGCCTGATCGTGGCGCAGTCGCATCCGGACCTGCTGGTGCTGGAACGCGAGCAGAAGGACGGCAAGACGCGCAAGAACATCACCGTCGATGCGGTGCGCGAAGTGGGAGAGTTCTTTTCCAAGGCGCCGTCGCGTTCGGCCTATCGCGTCTGTATCGTTGATGCCGTCGATGACCTGAATATCAATTCAGCCAATGCCTTGCTGAAGATTCTTGAGGAACCACCTGAACGAGGTTTGCTGTTCCTCATCTCGCATTCGCCGGGCAAGCTGCTGGCCACCATCCGATCTCGCTGCCGACGTCTGGGCTTTTCGCCGTGGGACGATGAGGCGGTTCAGCGCTTTATCGCGGCGCGCGCCGACCTTGGCCCCGAACAGCTTGAACGGCTGGTGGTGATGGCCAAGGGCTCACCCGGCAAGGGGTTACGGCTGTGGGAAGAAGGGGCGCTGGAGATGGACGAACTGGCGGCACGGCTGTTGTCGGATACGCCACCCGCGCGTTTTGATCTGCTGCCGCTGATGACGATGTTCAAGACGAACTCCTCGAAGATCGACGGCCCCAAAAAATTCGCGCAGTTTATCGCCGCGCTCAGTGACCGCGTGCAGGAGCGGGCGCTCAGCGCCGATGCGCCGGCGCGCGGACGGCAATGGTCAGAGCTGTGGGTCAGGCTCAGCACGGTCGTCGCCGAAACCGAAGGCGTTAACCTGGATCGCGGCGAATACTTCTGGTCCATCATGAATGATATCAAGGCTTTAAGGTAATATGCTTATCGACAGTCACGTCAATCTGCACGCCCCGCAATATGACGAAGACCGTGACGCGGTGATCGACCGGGCGCGTGAGGCCGGGGTGGGGCTGATGCTTAATATCTGCGACCGGGTGTCGAATTTCGAAGCCTGCTATGGTTTGACGGCGCATCAGGACATCTGGGCCACGGTGGGCACGCACCCGCACGAGGCCAAGGAAAATCCGGACCTCAACGTCGCCGACCTGCTGACACTGGCGCAACGGCCCAAGGTGGTCGGTATCGGCGAATGCGGGCTGGACTTTCACTATGACTACAGCCCGCGCGATATTCAGGCGGCCGTGTTTCGCACCCATGTCCACGCGGCGCGGCAAAGTGGCCTGCCGCTGGTGGTCCACACGCGCGAAGCCGACGCCGAAATGTGGGAGATCCTTTCCGACGAACACGGCAAGGGGCCGTTCACCTTTCTGCTGCACTGCTACACCTCCGGGGCGGAGCTGGCGAAGAAGGCGGCCGGGATCGGGGCCTATTTCTCGGTGTCAGGCATTGCCACCTTCAAGGCGGCGCAGGATGTGCGCGACATTATTGCGGACATGCCAGCCGATCGCATCATTGTCGAAACCGACTGCCCCTATCTGGCGCCCATTCCCATGCGCGGGCGGCGCAACGAACCGGCCTATGTGACGCATGTCTATGACAAGCTGGCGGAAATCCGTGGCTGGACGCGCGAAGACACGATTGCGCGGACGACTGACGCCTTCTACGCCCTGTTCAAGCGGATCCCGCGCGCATGAGACGGCTGAGGACCACCATACTGGGCTCAGGCTGTTCGACCGGCGTGCCGCGTGCGGATGGCTATTGGGGGCGCTGTGATCCGCACAATCCGAAAAACCGCCGCAGCCGCTGTTCGGCCCTGTTTCAGGCCTTCGATCCGTCTTCCCCGGATCAGACGACCAATCTGGTGGTCGATACGTCTCCGGATTTTCGCACCCAGATTATGCAGACGGGTATTGATCATCTGGATGCCGTGCTGTGGACGCACGATCATGCCGACCAGACGCACGGCATAGACGACATGCGGGCCTTTGCGCTTTTGCGCAAAATGCAGGTGCCGGGCTATATGGATGAAGCGACCCGTCAGACCCTGCTCAGCCGGTTTGACTATATTTTTACAGGTAAGTTCGGCTATCCGCCGATCTGTGCGCCGATGGCCTTGCCGTCCTTCGGGGAGAGGTTCCATCTGACGGGTGAGGGCGGCGAGGTGCCGGTCGTCACCTTCGATCAGATCCACGGCCCTATTCGCTCCGTCGGCTATCGTATCGGGGACGTGGCCTATTCCAGCGACATCAGCGACCTGCCGGACGACAGCTTTGCGCAGCTTTACGGGCTGAAGGTCTGGATTGTGGATGCCCTGCGCTATGCGCCACACCCGACCCACGCGCATCTCGATCTGGCGCTGGAATGGATCGCCCGCGTCAAGCCTGAGTTGGCCGTGCTGACCAATCTGCATCAGGAAATGGATTACGAAGAATTGCGGACGAAACTACCGCACGGTGTCGTCCCTGCCTATGATCAGATGATGATCGATACGGAGTTTTAGAGCGCAATCCGACAAAGTGCCATGAAAGTGTCTTGGCACTTTTCGGAGAAATTGCGCGACCAAGCAAAAACTTAGAGCCATTTGGTGGCTCAACTGAGCCAACGAATGCTCTAAGAAGCCTGTTCGGGGTGGGGAAGGTTGGAACGCAAAAAAGAACGACTTAAAAAATTAAATAAAATTATGGGTTTTAAAAACAAACCCACCCCGAACGTTTTCAATTCATCATATTTACAGAGCGTTGTCATTTGAAATTTTGCGTAGCAGCATTGGCTACACTTAATGTAAATTTCTAGGTAAATGATTGTTAATTATAATAAAAATGCATCGCTTGTTACAATGTTTAAACATTCGTGATTGTGCACCGCATTAGGATGGCAGCGTGATCAGACACACCGCCTGTGCGGCCAGTCCTTCTTCGCGGCCGGTGAAGCCCATTTTTTCAGTGGTTGTGGCCTTGATGCTGACACGCGCCACATCAAGCGTGAGAATGTCGGCCATCCTCTGACGCATGGCCTCCCGATACGGCTTGATCTTTGGGCGCTCGCAAATCAGCGTAACATCGACATTGACGATTTCACCCCCGCGCTGGCGGATCAGTTCGGCCGCATGACGCAGAAACAGGTCAGACGGCGCGCCCTTCCATTGCGGGTCGGTGGGCGGGAAGTGATCGCCGATATCACCCAATCCCGCTGCCCCCAGCAGGGCATCGGTCAGGGCGTGCAGGCCCGCATCGGCATCCGAATGGCCGATCAGGGTCTGATCGTGGGTGATTTCCACGCCGCACAGCCACACGCTTTCGCCAGGTCCCCAGCGGTGGGCGTCAAAGCCCTGACCGATACGCATCTGTTGAGCGGGCATGAAGGCCTCCAGAACAGCAAAATCTTCGGGATAGGTAAGTTTTTGAAGCCGCTGCGCCCCTTCGACGATCTCAACCCTGATCCCCGCGGCGGCGGCCACCATGGCCTCATCAGTGGCCTCGACGTCACCCGTCCACTGAGCATAGGCGTCGGCGATGTCTTTCAGGCGGAAGGCCTGAGGGGTCTGGGCGCGCCACAGGCCGTTACGGGACGGCGCGTCAATGATGCGGCCATCTTCGGCGCGCTTCAGCGAGTCGGTGACGGGTACGGCCAGAATGGCGGCGCGCGCCGTATGCAGGCGCCTCAGTAGCGCTTCAATCAGATCGACGCTCAGCAGGGGCCGCGCCGCATCGTGGATCAGCACGAGATCATCCGGCGCAGCGGTTTCGTGCAGGGCGTTGAGGCCGCTTTGCACCGACAGGGCGCGCGTGGCACCGCCCGGCACGACGCGCACCCGCTCCAGCCCCTGAAGCGTACACGTGGCGTGATCGAGGTCGTCACGCGGTACCACCACCGCTATGTCGGCGGCTCCGGCGCTGGAAAACGCTTCGATTGACCAGTTGAGGACAGGCTTGCCGCGCAACGGCATCCATTGCTTTTTGCCGCCTGATCTCTGACCCGAACCGCCGGCAACGATGATGGCATTGAAACTCATGGTCTTGTCTTAATCGGACGTCGCCCATTGCGTAAAGAGGGCTTCGCGGTTATTTCGCGCCCATGATGACGCACAGTCTTAGGATCGGAGATGTGAAGATTGCCGGGCGCGCCCTGATCGCGCCTATGACCGGCGTGTCTGATCTGCCGTTCCGCCGCATGGCGTCGAAGCTGGGGGCTGCCTATGCGGCCACCGAGATGGTGGCCTGCGCCGAACTGGAGCGCGGGCGTCCGGACGTGGTACGTAAATTCGCCTTGGGGGAACATGCCGGCCTGAAGATCGTGCAACTGATCGGCAAGGACCCGGACTTTATCGCACGCGGCGCGGCTCTGGCCGAAGCGTCGGGCGCGCATATTGTCGATCTCAACTTCGGCTGCCCGGCCAAGGAGGTGACGGGCGTGCTGTGCGGATCAGCCTTGATGCGCGACCTCGATGCCGCCAGTCGCCTGATGGAGGCGGCCGTCAGCGCGACCTCGCGACCGGTGACGGTCAAGATGCGGATGGGCTGGGACGACCACAGCCGTAATGCCCCGGAACTGGCCCGCCGGGCTGAGGCCATCGGGGTGCAGGCGGTGACCGTGCATGGTCGCACGCGCCAGCAGTTTTACAAAGGGGAGGCCGACTGGGCCTTTGTGCGGCAGGTCAAGGCCGCGGTCTCCATCCCCGTCATCGTCAATGGCGACATTACCGATGGTGACACGGCGCGCGAGGCCCTGACCCTATCCGGGGCCGATGGCCTGATGATCGGGCGCGGCGTCTATGGCCGTCCGTGGCTGGCGGCGCAACTCGATGCGGCGTTGAGCGGCGAAAATCAGCCTGAGCCAACCGGATCGGCGCGTCTGGAGCTGATCCTCGAACATATGCACGACAGTCTTGGCTTCTATGGCGACGGTCTGGGCCTCAAAATGTTCAAGAAGCATCTGGGCTGGTATATTGAAGCTGGCGATTACAGCGAGGACCCGCCGACCCGACGTCAGGACAAGGCGCGGCTATGCCGCCTTGACGATCCTGCTCTTATCGAGCGTGAGTTGAGAGCCCTGTTTGAGTGATACCCGTTTAGGGGAATCTGAAAACATTTCGTGATCGCGCATCGGCAAATTCGCCGCATTCATGCAACATAGATGTTGATATTTAGACACAGTAGTGCACAAATGCCACCCTCAGAGCGTACTGCGTTAGCACACAAACTCAGTACGCTCTGAGGTTTGTTTGAACGCGCAATTTATCCATTCGGATTGCGCTCCATTGTGGCATATGGAAAGCCGGGTTTTGAAAGACACAGGTATCAAGCGGCGCTTCGGCCTATCATGGGCCCGAATGACGCGGGGGCTGAAAAATGCCAGCCGTGGCCGTCTGGCTATGGTCAGTGCCTATGGCCTGTCGGCCCTGATGACGGCCTTCATCATCTGGATCATCATTGCGGCGCCGGGTGCCGGGCCGCTGGGGCCATCGAGCGTCTTTCTGTTCAGCCTTGTGTGTCTGAACCTGGCGCTGCTGCTAGGCCTGAGCTTCTTCGTATTGCGACGGGTGCTGCAACTGGCGCGCTCACGGGCCAAGGATGCAGGGACGCGCCTGCATGTGCGCTTTGTGACCCTGTTCGCTCTGGCGGCGGTAACGCCGGCCTTCGTCGTGGCTCTCTTCTTCGGTGTGCTGGTCAATCGCGGCGTGGAAACGTGGTTTTCAGCGCGGGTGCAGTCGTCGGTGGAAAACAGCGCCGACATCGGGGCCGCCTTTATCGAAACCCAGACCAATACGGCGCGCGATACGCTGACCGACATCGCGCGTGATCTGCAACGCCCTGAACTGATCCGCATGTTTTCGGAACGCCTCAGCTTTTCGCAGGCCCTGCGTGAACTGATTTCGATCCGCGGGGAACTGGCGGCCGTCTATATTATCGACGACAGCGGGCAGGTGCTGGCGCGGGCGGAAAACCCCGGCGCGCCGCCCTATCTGGCGCCCAATCAGGTGGCCATAGATACAGCCAATGAAGGCGATATCGGTGGCGGTCTGTTTGCGGCACCGGACACGATCCGCATGATCTATCCGCTACAGGGCTACAACGGGGCCAAGCTTTATGCGGTCAAAACCCTGACGCCCGGCATCGTGCCCAAGGTGCAAAGCGCCAAGGAAGCCATTGATGCGCTTCGGGAATCCGCCCGCAATTCGGTCCGCGTTCAGGGCGTGTTTGCGCTGGCCTATATGGAAACCGTGCTGCTCGTCCTGATCGGCGCCATCTGGGTCGGCACCTCGGCGGCGGACTCCATCGCCGTGCCCGTCGCCCGGCTGGTGCAGGCGGCGGACAAGGTGGCGTCGGGCGACCTCAATGCGCGCGTCTTGACCGACAAGCAGTCCGAAGACATCGCCATTCTGTCGCGCGCCTTCAACCGCATGACCAGCGACCTGCAAAGCCAGCAGGCAGCTCTGAAATCGGCCAATGAAGAGGCCGAAGAACGCCGCCGCTTCATCGAAACCGTGCTGTCGGAAATTTCGGCGGGGATTATCGGTATCGACGAAGACGAGCAGATTTCGGCTATCAACCGGCACGCCGCTCACTTTCTGTCGATCCCCACCGAAGAGTCGTTCGGACAGCATATCCGCGAACTGGCCCCGGAAATCTGCGAGCTTCTCGATAAGGTAACGCCGCACAAGGTCGAGGAGGCCGAGGTCGATCTGGTGCGTAAGGGCGATACGCGCCGCGTGCGCGTGCGCGCCTCATCGCTGGATACAGGCGGCGCGGTTCTGACCTTCGACGATATTACACGCCTTGTGGCCGCCCAGCGTAACGCCGCCTGGAAGGATGTGGCGCGCCGCATCGCGCATGAAATCAAAAATCCCCTGACCCCGATCCAGTTGTCGGCGGAACGCCTGAAACGCAAATACCGTTCACAGATCGAAACCGATGGCGAAACCTTCGATCGCCTGACCGACACGATTGTACGGCAGGTGGGCGATATAGGCCGCATGGTCGATGAGTTTTCGGCTTTTGCGCGGATGCCGGTGCCGAACTTTGCTGAAGAAGACGCGGCGGAACTTGTGCGCCAGATGGTCTTTTCGCAGCGCGTGGCCAAGCCGGATGTGCAGATCGACATTGTCGAGCCTTTGCCGGAGGTCACCGTCGTCTGCGACGGTCGCCTTCTGTCGCAGGCGCTGGGCAATGTGCTCAAAAATGGCGGAGAGGCCATCGTCTCGCGCCATATGGTCAATGGCGGCGGGGAAGGCGGTCAGATGCGGGTTGAAATGCATCTGAGTGACGGGTTCCTGACGATCGAAATAGAGGATGACGGTATCGGTTTGCCGGACAAGGACCGCGACCGTCTGACCGAACCCTATGTAACCACGCGCGAAAAGGGGACGGGGCTCGGCCTCGCCATCGTCAAGCGTATTCTCGAAGATCATGGCGGCGAATTCTATCTGGCGGACGCCGTCCATCTGAGCGGGGCACGGGCCATATTGCGGTTACCCAAGACCCAGGCTCCGGCTCAAACCAATGAAGCTCCCGATAGCGGGGCAAGACTGATGAGGGTGTGATGAAGGTATCATCTGGCGTAGATATTCTGGTGGTCGATGACGAGGCCGATATCCGCGAACTGATCGCGGGCATCCTCGAAGACGAAGGCTACTCGGTCAGAACGGCCGCCGATTCCGGTGCGGCGTTGCGGGCGATCAAGGCGCGCAAGCCGTCCTTGTGCGTGCTCGATATCTGGATGCAGGGCGGTGGGCTGGACGGGCTGGAACTGCTCGATGTCATTCGCGAACTGGACCCGGATATCCCGGCCATCATGATTTCGGGCCACGGTACCATCGAAACCGCCGTTTCGGCCATCAAACGCGGCGCTTACGACTTTATCGAAAAGCCGTTTAAAACCGAACGCTTGATCATGGTGGTTCAGAGAGCGCTTGAACTGGCGTCCCTGCGCCGTGAAAATCGTCGCCTGCGCGGTCAGGCCGTGGTGCCGGATGGGCTGATCGGCAATTCGGCGGCGGCGCAGCTTCTGCGCACCACCATCGCCAAGGTCGCGCCGGCCAATTCGCGCATCATGATCTCCGGGCCCGCCGGGTCGGGAAAGGAACTGGTGGCGCGCATGATCCATGAAGCCAGCCCGCGCGCGCGCTGCGAATTTGTGCCCATCTCGTCCGCCGGGGTCACCCCGGAGCGTCTCGACGTCGAACTGTTCGGCGAAGAGGGCGAAGAGGGCCGCCCGCGCAAGATCGGCGTGTTTGAGCGCGCGCACGGCGGCACCCTGTTCCTCGACGAAGTGGCCGACATGCCGATGGAGTCGCAAAGCCGCATCCTGCGGGTGCTGGTCGAACAGCGCTTCGTGCGCGTTGGCGGCGTCAATGACGTGCAGGTCGATGTGCGCGTCATTTCCTCGACCTCCAAGGATCTGACGCAGGAAATCGCCGCCGGGCGTTTCCGCGAAGACCTCTTCCACCGCCTCAATGTGGTGCCGGTGCGCGTACCCGGCCTGTCCGAACGCCGCAGCGATATTGCCGAACTGGTCAACTACTTCATCGAGCGTATCTCGCGTGCTCAAGGCCTGCCCAAGCGCACCCTGTCCGAAGACGCCATGGCAACGCTTCAGGTGCACGAATGGCCGGGCAATGTTCGTCAACTGCGCAACAATATCGAGCGCCTGCTGATCCTAGCCTCCGGCGATCCGTCCGAGCCGATCACGGCGCAGATGCTGCCGGCTGAGGTGGTGGAATCGGCCGTGGCCGGGGCCATCCGCCCGGAGCGCATCATCGCTCTGCCGCTGCGTGATGCCCGTGAAGTGTTTGAGCGTGAATATCTGTCGTCGCAAATCGTGCGCTTCGGCGGCAATATTTCGCGGACCGCAAACTTTATCGGCATGGAACGCTCGGCCCTGCACCGCAAGCTGAAGTCACTGGGGCTGGCCCATATTCGAGGTGTCGAAGACGAAGAGGTGTAAGGCGAGGGGCGCGTGCCCTAAGCTTGTGCTCAGCCTTGACGTTCGTGGCTGAACCGTTAAGGGGGTCAAGGGGCCTGCGGCCCCTTGAGTCTTTTGTGTTTTTTGGGGGCCTGCAGCCCCTTGAGTCTTTTGTGTTTTTTGGGGGCCTGCAGCCCCTTGAGTCTTTTGTGTTTTTTGGGGGGCCTGCGGCCCCTTGAGTCTTTTGTCTTTTGCGAGCCTGAGTCTCTTTGAGGCGTTCCGGTTTATTGAGATTACCATGTCCCGTATTGCCTATGTGAACGGTGCCTATGTGCGCCATGCCGATGCTGCCGTGCCTATTGAGGATCGCGGCTATCAGTTTGCCGACGCCGTCTATGAGGTGTGGTCGGTGTTTGGCGGGCAACTGGCCGATCTGGCGGGGCATCTCAACCGGCTCGAGCGGAGTTTGCGCGAACTGCATATCGCCATGCCGATGCCGCGCGCCGCTCTGGTGGTGGTGCTGAACGAGGTCATTCGTCGCAATCGCATCGGTGAGGGGCTGGTCTATCTTCAGGTGAGCCGCGGCGTGGCCCCGCGCGACCATTTCTTCCCGACGGAGCCGGTCAAACCGGCTTTGATTATAACCGCCAAGCCTGTGGATCGTCAGGCGGCCGAAGTGAAGGCGCGCAAGGGCATCCGTGTGATCTCGGCCCCCGATAACCGCTGGGGCCGCTGCGATATCAAGACGGTCGGGCTTTTACCCAATGTGCTGGCCAAACAGGCGGCGCGTGAGGCGGGGGCTTCCGATGTGATCTTTGTCGATGCGGAAGGTTTTGTGACCGAAGGCGGGTCGGCCAATGTCTATATCGTCACAACCGAGGGCGAGGTGAAGACGCGCAGCCTGCGCGCCAATATCCTGCCGGGCGTGACGCGCATCAGCCTGCTCGACATCCTGCGGGCAGAGGGTGTGGATGTCTCCGAAGGCGCGTTTACGCTGGAGGAAGCCAAACGCGCCAAGGAGGCCTTCCTGTCGGCGGCCTCGACCTTCGTTATGCCCATCGTGCAGATCGACGATTCGCAGATCGGCGATGGCGTGCCGGGCGAATTGTCGCTGAGGCTGCGTGAGGCCTATATCCAGCGGGCGCGGCGTTCCGCTGGTATTGACCTATAAAGGTTTGGAATTCCAACGAAATATTATGTTATGTCGTGTTCGGTTGAATTGTTCCCCGATTGTCGCCTATGATACTTCACGAAATTATGTACGCCTGTGCGTTGTGATTTCGTGACTTTTGCTTATGTCTGTGTGTGAAGCCCGCTTTGGGCTCGCAATGTCTAACAAGAAGGGCGACTAAATGTCCCACGAAAAGAAACAAAACCTGCAGGACACGTTCCTCAACAGCGTTCGTAAATCCAAAACGCCTCTCACCATCTTCCTGATCAACGGCGTCAAGCTTCAGGGCATCGTTAGCTGGTTCGATAATTTCTGCGTGCTGCTGCGCCGCGACGGTCAGTCGCAGCTGGTCTATAAGCACGCGATCTCGACCATCATGCCCGCTGCGCCGGTGCAGTTGTATGAGCAGGAAGAAGACTCGGACGATTAAGTCGCGCTCCGATCACAGATCGGATCACGCCTTAATCTTTTCGCTTTGACGCACATCTCATCCAAAAACCGCTTACACTTTTTGGGATGTGCGTCTTGTCGTCCAAAGGACTCTTTTGACCACCAAATTTGTAAACCGCACGCCGGAAACCCAGCGTGCGGTCATTATCGACCCCGACATGGCCGCCCCGCACGCGCCGTCTTCGCCGCGTCAACCTCAGGGTGTACCCGCGGCGCGGCGCTATGATGAGTCACGTCTGGACGAAGCCGCCGGTCTGGCCATCGCCCTCGATCTTGAGATCGTCGCCGCCGACACCGCACGGGTGCGCAAGCCCAACCCGGCCACCCTGTTCGGTTCCGGCAAGGTCGAGGAGATTGTGACGCTGTGCGAAGAGGTTGAAGCCGATCTCGTCATCGTCAACACCACCCTGACGCCGATCCAGCAGCGCAATCTCGAAAAGGCCTGGGAACGCAAGGTCATCGACCGCACCGGCCTGATCCTCGAAATCTTCGGTCGTCGCGCCCGCACACGCGAAGGCAAGCTTCAGGTCGAACTGGCACGGCTGGAATACGAGCGCTCGCGGCTGGTGCGGACCTGGACCCACCTTGAGCGTCAGCGCGCCACCGGTACGACCGGCGGGCCCGGCGAAACCCAGATCGAACTGGACCGCCGTATGATCGCCGACAAGATCAAGCTGCTCAAGGGCGAACTGGACGAGGTGCGCCGCACCCGCAGCCTGCACCGCAGCGCGCGCAAAAAGGTGCCGTACCCGATTGTGGCACTGGTCGGCTATACCAATGCCGGCAAATCGACCCTGTTCAATCACCTGACGCGCGCCGAAGTGCTGGCCAAGGACATGCTGTTCGCCACGCTTGACACAACGTTGCGCACACTGAAGTTGCCGGGGGGGCGGGCGGCTATTATTTCCGATACGGTGGGCTTTATCTCCGACCTGCCGCACGAACTGGTTGCCGCCTTCCGCGCCACGCTGGAAGAGGTGTTGGAAGCCGATCTGATCCTGCACGTGCGCGACATGTCGAATCCGGAAAGCGACGCGCAGGCGCAGGACGTGATGCAGGTGCTGACCCATATCCATCCAGACCTCGATAAATCACGTCTGATCGAGGTATGGAACAAGATCGACCTGCTGGACGAAGAAGCCCGCGACATCCTCTATAGCCGCGCCGTATTGGATCGCGCCATGAACAAGCCGATCATGGTGTCGGCCATCACGGGCGAGGGGATCGAAAAGCTCCTCAGCGACATCGCGCTCAAGGTGGATGAGGCAGGCACCGAAATCGACGTCGAGCTGGCGCCCCAGGACGGGCAGCTTCTGGCCTTTCTGTACACTCAGGGCCGCGTGCTGGATCGGTTTGATGACGAAACCGGTCATATCCACCTAAAGGTCAAGCTGAGCGATCAGGCTCTGGGCCGCTATGAGCAGATGACGGGTCGGGCATAGATTTTTAGATATAGCGCTTGGCGGGCACTGCTTATTGTCGTACAAATTTCCCAATCAAAAAAAGAGGGAAATGCCAATGAACGGAAATCTTCTGGCCGCCTCGACGGCTGTGCTGAGCCTGCTATGCGGGCTCGCCTCGGCGGAAACCGTGCGGGTCGATGCGCAGATGGCGCCTCCGGCGCCGCGTGAAGGTCTGTTGAAAATGGGGACCGGCCTGTCGCCTTCGGGGCAGGTCATCAGCGTCAATGATCGCTATCTGACGCTTGCTGGCAAACCCGTTTTGCCGGTTATGGGGGAATTTCATTATACACGTTTTCCGGAACAATACTGGGAAGAACAGCTCCTCAAGATGAAGGCGGCGGGTGTTACTGTCGTCGCCACCTATGTCATCTGGCAACACCATGAGGAGCGCCCTGGCAGCTTCGACTGGAGCGGCAACCGAAACCTTCGTAAATTCATACAGTTAGCGCAGAAACACGGCTTGTATGTCTATCTGCGTCCCGGCCCTTGGGCCCATGCGGAAGTGCGCTTTGGCGGCATTCCGGACTGGGTGGTCGATTCCGTCCCGACGCGCGGCAATGACCCGACCTATCTTGGCTATGTCGATGCCTTTTTCGGACAGGTTGCCGAACAGGCGAGGGGGCTTTTGTGGAAGGACGGCGGCCCCGTTATCGGCATCCAGATCGAAAACGAATATAACCGCACAGGGCCGCTTCAGGGGCGCGATCATATTTCCCGATTGAAGGAGATGTTGCGCGCGCATGGTTTTGATGTGCCGCTGTACACGGTGACCGGCTGGGACAATGCGGTCTTTCCGCGTGGCGAGGTGATCCCGGTGTTCGGCTCTTATGTCGATGAACCATGGTCGGCCTCATCGGGCCTACTGCCGCCCAAGTCGAGCTATCTGTTTCAGTTTGGCGTGCGTAATGAGAAGGGTCTGGGGGCGCAGGGGCGCACCTCAACACAGGATGACGGTGCGCGCGACAGCGACATCACGCCCTTCTTTGGCGCGGAATATGGTGGCGGTGTGCCGCAAATGTATCGTCGCCGTCCTTTAATCAGCCCCGACGATATCGCCGATATGGTGATCACCAAGGTCGGCTCAGGTGTCAATCTTCTGGGCTATTATATGTTTCAGGGCGGGCAGAACCCGTCGGGCTCGCCGTCACGCGACGAAAGCATGGCCAGCGGCGGGTATAACGATGTGCCTAAGTTCGGCTACGATTTTCAGGCGCCTCTGGGCCAATATGGTCAGGCGCACCCGGTCCTGAACAAACTCAAACCCATTCACGCCTTCCTTCAGACCTTCGGGGATCGTCTGGCCCCAATGGCCGTCTATGCGCCGGAGATAAAACCGGCAGCCGCCGATGATCTGACAACCCTGCGCTGGGCGTTTCGAGGCGATGGTCGGTCGGGTTTTGTCTTCGTCAATAATCACGTGCGCCAGTACGCCACGCCCGCGCATCCGGATACGCGCTTTGAGGTTAAACTTAGCGATAAAAGCGTAACCTTGCCGTCGAAAGGCGTGACAGTCGAAGAAGGGGCCGCCTTCATCTGGCCCGTCCATTTCGACCTGTCCGGCATCAATCTCCTTTGGGCGACGGCCCAGCCGGTGACCAAGTTCGATGACGGGAAGGGCGATCTCTATGTGTTCGCCGCGACGGGTCAGATCGAGCCGGAATTTGTCTTTGAAACGAATGCCGTGCGTACCGTTGCGGGGGCGAAAAAGACCCAGCAGGGGGCGCAGATACGGGTGCTGCCCGACACGGGGCGCATCGTTACGGTCACCGGCACAAACGGCAAGACCGCACGCCTGCTTTTGCTCAGCGAAGCTCAGGCGCAGAGCCTGACTACCGTTACCGTGCAGGGCCGTCCGCATCTGATTTTGAGTGCGGCGCACGTCTTTGGCAACGCGGAGGGTGGCGCGACGTTCCGGCAAACCGACCCTCAATTTAAATTTGCGATTTATCCATATTTATCAGATAATTTTTCTGCAAATCTGAAACTAAAACGTGAAGAATCAAAGGGCCTGTTTCAAAGCTGGTCAGCCACGGCGCCAGAGGTCAAACTCACCGCTGAATGGCAGCTTCTGCGCCCGGCCGGCAAGGCGCCGCCGCTGAAGACCTGGGGGCCAAGAAACACACCCATCGTACCTGAACCGGAGAGCTTCGGGGCTTCGGCGGCGTGGACTGTGAAGGTGCCCAAGGACGCACTGAAAGGGGTATCCGACGTCTATCTGGACGTCGATTATCAGGGCGATGTGGCAAGGCTGTTTTCAGGGCCGCAGATGCTCGACGACGAATACTATATCGGGCGGACATGGCGTATTGGGCTCAAGCGTTATGCCGACAAGCTGACGCAGCCGCTGACGCTCAGCGTCATGCCGTTGCGCGAAGATTCAAAAGTCTATTTCGACGCCAGTGTGAAGCCGCAATTCGCAGAGGGTCAGGTGGCGCGCATCGACGCGATCCGACTGACGCCCGAATACGAACTGACGCTGAAATAGATCGGAAGGCGGGCCTAAGAGCCTGCCCATCCTATCATGAGTCAAATTCCGCATAATAAATCTTATGGGAAATTTAGGCGTGCTCAGACGTGAAACCGTTGAAACGTCCGGGCGTTGAGCCATTTCCGTTTGGTTTTTGCGCCGCCTTTGCCTATATCGCTTGCATGGGAGTTGGCCATGATCCTTGTCATCGATAATTACGACAGCTTCACCTATAATCTGGTGCACTATCTGGCGGAACTGGGCGCGGAAACGCAGGTGTACCGCAACGACGCGCTGAGCGTTCAGGACGCGCTGGCGCTAAAGCCCAAGGCGGTTCTGCTGTCGCCCGGACCATGCGCGCCGGATCAGGCCGGCATCTGCCTGCCGTTGCTGCGCGCTGCGCCCGAAGACCTGCCGATCTTTGGCGTCTGCCTGGGGCATCAGTCGATCGGTCAGGCCTATGGTGGCGACGTTATCCGCGCCAAGACGCTGATGCATGGTAAGACCAGCCAGATCCATCACAAAGACATCGGCCTGTTCAAGGACCTGCCCAATCCGTTCACAGCGACGCGCTATCACTCGCTGGCCATCAAGCGCGAAACCCTGCCGGACGATCTGATCGTCACCGCCTGGACCGAAGACGGCGAAATCATGGGCGTTCAGCACCGCACGCGACCCATACACGGCGTGCAGTTCCACCCGGAATCCATCGCCACCGAAGGCGGTCATCAGATTCTGGCCAACTTCCTGCGACTGGCCGGTATCGAGAGCCACAACCTCTATGTCTGACGCCTTCAAACCCTTGCTGGCCAAGCTGGCGGACGGTCAGACCCTGTCCGACGCCGACGCCGAAATCTTCTTTTCTGCTTGTCTGCGCGGCGAACCGACCCCGGCTCAGGTGGCCGCCGCCGTGACCGCCATCCGCCTGCGCGGTGAAACCGTCGGTGAAATCGCTGCCTGCGCCCGCGCCATGCGGGCCGCCGCCAAAACGCTCGACCATCCCTATGACACGGTGGATGTCTGCGGCACAGGTGGTGACGGCCTGCACACGCTCAACATATCCACAGCCGTGGGCTTTGTGGCGGCCGGCGGCGGGCTCAAGGTCGCCAAGCACGGCAACCGCGCCATCACCTCAAAATCCGGCACGGCCGATGTTCTCGCGGCGCTGGGCGTCAATATCGACGCCACGCCGGAGCAGCAGCGCAAGGCGCTGGACGAAGCCGGTATCTGCTTCCTGTTCGCCGTAGCGCATCATGGGGCGATGAAACACGTCTCCCCGATCCGTCAGCAGCTCGGTTTCCGCACCATTTTCAACCTGCTGGGTCCCCTTACCAATCCCGCCGGTGCGCGCCGTCAGGTGGTGGGCGTGCCCTCCCCGCGCTTTATCGAGCCGATTGGCAAGGCCTTGGGTCAGCTTGAGGCCGTTCATGCCTGGGTTGTGCACGGTTCCGGTCTGGATGAACTGACCACCACGGGCGAAACCGAGGTGGCGGAATGGAGGGACGGCAAGTTGCGCCTGTTCACCATCACCCCCGAAGCCGTGGGCCTGCCACGCGCGGCGCTGGCTGACATCACGGGCGGCGCACCCGAGCACAATGCCACGGCCCTGCGTCGCCTGCTTGAGGGCGAAAAAGGCCCCTATCGCGATATCGTCATGCTCAATGCCGCGGCGGCCTTCCTGGTCGGCGGGGCGGTGGAGACTCTGCGAGACGGGCTGGATCACGCCGCCGCCAGCCTCGATAACGGCAAGGCCCTGGCCGCGCTCGACCAACTCGTCACCCTAACGAACAGCTAAGACATGTCCGATATTCTGGAAAAGATCGCCACCTACAAGCGCACGGAAGTCGCCGAACGCAAGCCTGCGGCGTCTCTGGCGATTCTGGAGGCGCGCATCAAGGACGTTAGTGCACCACGCGGCTTTCAACGCGCGCTGGCGGCCCATAAACAGCCGCGCAGCCTGTCTCTGATCGCCGAGGTCAAAAAGGCCAGCCCCTCCAAAGGTCTGATTCGTGAGGATTTCGAACCGGCTGAATTGGCGGCGGCCTATCAGGCCGGCGGAGCGTCTTGTCTGTCGATCCTGACCGATGCGCCCAGCTTTATGGGGCACGAATCGCACTTTGTGGCGGCCCGCAACGCCGTCACCCTGCCCTGCATCCGCAAGGAATTTCTTGTCGATGTGTGGCAGGTCGCCGAGTCACGCAGCCTTGGGGCCGACGCCATTCTGGTGATTATGGCCATGATCGACGACGCCCTCGCCGCCGATCTGATCGCGGCGGCCCATGCCTATGGCATGGATGCCCTGGTCGAAGTACACGACGCGCCTGAGATGGAGCGCGCGCTTAAGCTTGCCTCTCCGCTGATCGGTATAAACAACCGAAACTTAAGAACTTTTGACGTCGATCTGAAAACGACTGAAGAGTTGTCGGCCATGGTCGGACCGCAGCACGTTCTGGTGGCCGAAAGCGGTATCTTCACGCCGCAGGACGTGGCGCGTCTCGAAAAAACCGGGGCCACGGCCATGCTGGTCGGCGAAAGCCTGATGCGGCAGGGCGACGTCACTCAGGCGGCGAAGAATCTGCTCACGCCCGCTTGACAAGGCTCAAGAACGCATACAGAACACTTTGCACAAGTTCATGACTTGTTCACCATTCATGCGCTAAATATTGCCATGTCCGGGGACAAACTTTTGCAGCGAGTGGACCTATGCTGACGACCAAACAACGCGAACTTCTGATGTTCATTCATGAACGCATCAAGGAAACGGGGGTGTCTCCGTCCTTTGATGAGATGAAGGAGGCGCTGGATCTGGCGTCGAAGTCGGGGATTCATCGACTGATTACCGCCCTTGAAGAACGCGGCTTCATCCGCCGCCTTGCGCACCGGGCCCGCGCTCTGGAAGTCATCAAGCTGCCGGATCAGGCCACGACCGCCGCTCCGCCGCGTGGTCGTCAGGCCTTTGTGCCGCAGGTGGTCGAGGGTACGCGCCCCACTGCCCCGGCCCCGGCGTCCAAACCCGCCAATGACGAAGGCCGCGAACTGCCTCTGCTGGGCAAGATTGCGGCGGGTGTCCCCATCGAAGCGCTGGGGGCCGAACGCGACCGTATCCGCGTGCCTGAAATCTTCGTCGGCTCGGGCGAGCACTATCTGTTGGAAATCGAAGGTGATTCGATGATCAATGCCGGTATTCTTGACGGCGATTATGTGATTATCAAGAAGTCGGACTCGGCGCAGTCGGGCGAAATCGTCGTGGCGCTGGTCGATGGCGACACCGCCACCTTGAAACGCCTCCGCAAAAAAGGGGCCTCGATTGCCCTTGAGGCGGCCAACCCGGCCTACAAGACCCGAATCTACAATGCTGACGAAGTGGCCGTTCAGGGCAAGCTGGTCGGTCTGATGCGCCGGTATCATTAAATCGCGTCTTGTTTGGCGACCGCTGCACCCCATATCGCTCTCGTGGAGGCTGATATGGGGTTTTCTGTTCTTTATGCGATACTCATGGCCTATGGCGTTGCCGTTTTATTTCCGGAAACCCGGATAGGTCACCGCCTTAAAGGCCTTCTGATCGACCGTCTGGCGAAGGGACTTAACACGCTTACATGGTCGAAAGTGGTGTTTGCTGCGGCCTTTGTCGCCACGGTGGTCTCGTTCGCCCCGGCGTTTCCGGCTGAGGTGGTGTTTCTGGTCGCCGCAGATACCGCCGTCTATGCCGAAATTGCGGCCATTCTCACGCTGAGCCAGGTTTTCAGCCACATCAGAGACTTTCCGCACCGGGTTAGACTTTGGATAAACCATAGGATCGCCCGGCCTTTGCGTCTGGCTATAAAAGGCGCCCGTCAGCACAGGTCCAGACCGTCACGTAAGGCGGGATCAGATAAGACAGATGCGGAAGGCCGAACGGCGGGCTTAATGTACCCATGGCCTCTGACCTCTCAAAGGTTTAGCGGCGTGGATGTGCCAGTGTTTCGAACCTGATCGCGTCAGTTCCATGGCCCCCAACCGCTCGAAGTCTGAGGCGGTAATGCGGTTGACACCGGCACAGTTGGCGGGCCATTCGGCCACCTGAGATCGCAGCACGATCAGATCAGCGGATTGGCACAGGGCCACTATCTGTTCAGGCTTGGGGACTTTGCGGCCGAACGCGAAACCGACGCGGTAAGGTGCGGTGGCCGTGGGTAGGCAGACATAGCTTTTGCACACATAGTCCTGCGGGCCCCTCTGAGGGGCATCGTTCAGCGCATAGTGTTTCAACCACAACTGATAGCCATACTGGCGCACAGTGGGACGCAGGCTATAGGCCGTGCCATCAACGCGGAGCGCCGCATTGCTACCTTCGGCCTCCAGCCAGATATCCGGTGCTGTCTCACGCGGCCAGTAGATCACCGCCAGAGCCGCTAATAGCCCGACCCAGCGCACCCGCCCGCGGATCAGACACATCCACAAGACTCCGGCGGTGGACAGGGCCAAAGCCAGATTGGGCGGGGCCGCCACCGTCAACACCGCGCCGGGTAAATCGGCCACAAAGCCCGCGATGGCCGCGATCACAGACAGCCCCTGCTGCGCCACCCACAGGATAGGGGCCCCGAAAGGCGTGCCACTCATCACGGTGCCCAGCGCCAGCGCCGGCATAACGATAAAGCCGGTGATCGGGGCTTCGAGCAGATTGCTTAACAGACCATACATCTGGGCGCGGCTGAAATAGAAGACACCGAAGGGGGTGGTGGCCAACCCGGCCACCGTCGAAGCCAGCACCGAGACCTTCAGTCCGTGCCACAGGCCCTGCCAACTGCGCACCCACCACGGCACATCCAGTTCGCGCACCGGGTTACGCGACACTTCGGCCAGTGCCAGAAGCGCCGCCGTGGCGCAAAACGACATCTGAAACCCCGGTTCCAGTACGGCTTCGGGCATCAGCAGCAACACGATGAGGGCGGCTATGGCGAGAGCGCGCAAACTCAATGCCCGACGGTCAAACAGAATGGCCCCAAAGGCTACCCACGCGACCACGGCGGCGCGGATCGCCGGGGCCGGGGCGCCCGAAAGGGCCAGATAAAGCGCCAAGGCGATCATCCCCAATGCGGCGGCCCATTTCTTGATCGGATATCTCAGCGCGATCGGTGGGCTCAGGGCCAGCGCGCCCCGGCAGGCGAAGAAGGCAAAGCCGCCGACAATCGCCATATGCAGACCGGAGATGGACAGAATATGCGCCAGCCCCGAATCGCGCATGTCTTCAACCAGTTCAGGGGCCAGAAAAGCCTGATGCCCCGTCACCATGGCGGCGGCAAACCCGCCCATGCGCGTATCCGGAATCTGCGCCATCAGACGCTGAGTCACCTCCCAACGCAGGTGATTGAGCGCTACGATCCTTTGCAGCCGTGCCGGTAGCGGGGGGGTGTCGATGGTTCGAATGCGGCCGGGCGCAAACCCCACGGCCCCCACCGCATCGAACCAAGCCGTGCGTGCATAGTCGTATCCGCCTGGAATACTCGGCCCCGCCGGTGGGTGGAGGATGGCAAAGACAGAGATGGCCTGACCGGGGGTCAGATCCGGCGGCAAAGTGCGCAGGCTGAGACGCACGCGGATAGGCGTCTGTTCCGGCGCGACGCCCGACAGTCTCAGCGGCGCCAGCAAAAGTTTAGGTTCCGAACTGTCGGTGCCGACTATATCCATAATCACCGCATCGAGATGGAATTGCGTCTGCTGGGACACCAGCACCGGGGCCTCTACGCGCTCGGTGCGCAGTTTGCATAAGCCCACCCCCAGCGTGAACATCACGATGAACAGAAGGCCGTGGCGAACGACAGACGGCCATTGCCGCCACAAGGACAGGGCATAGATACCCCCCGCGACACCCATGACAGGTAAAATCCACAGCCAGGGCGGCTCAAAACGCAGGCTCAAATAAACGGCGCATCCCGCGCCCAGGGCCACAGGCAGCCAAAGCACCAGACGGCCGGCCTGCTGGGCAAGCGATTGCCGCAGAGACTGCGCCCAATCAATGGCCCGGATGTGCGAAAGCCAGACGCGAAGCCGCTGCAATCCCCCTACCCCCGTCACCTCTGCTGAACACATCCCTGACTTACAAAACATGCCCTTGCGCGGGAGGCAAGAGAGGCGTGAAATTCGCCTCCATTTATGAAAATAATTTTCACTAGCGATAAAATGCTGCGGAGGGAAGAGACACTACGGCTAAAATCGCATGGTGTCAGGGTTCACAAAAAATTGTTAAGTCAGACAAGTTGTAACTCTGAGTGACCTCGGCATACACATAAAAAATGCGTTTAACATCATATATATATTTCAGTTTTTAATCTGAATCCGAGCCCCGCCCCCCCCCTTCAAAAGGCTAACGAAAGCGTCAATCCATGCCACCCGGCGCCTTGGTGCCTCACAGTCGCGCACGGACTGATGAAAGAGGCTCTTTTCATTTAGGTTTGCACTTTATATAGCAGGTGCAACGAAAATGCCGTTTGCATTGCACACAAAGATAAGAGGTAAGCACGTCATGACCCAGACACCTCCCGCCAAAGTCACCGTAGGCGACAAGGTCATAGATCTGCCGATCCTGAAGGGCTCGCTCGGCCCGGACGTGATCGACATTCGTAAGCTCTATGCGCAGTCCGATGCCTTCACCTACGATCCGGGTTTTACCTCCACGGCGTCGTGCGAGTCGAAGATCACCTATATTGACGGTGATCAGGGCGTGCTGCTGCACCGCGGCTACCCGATTGATCAACTGGCCTCGCAGTCGAACTTCCTCGAAACCTGCTACCTGCTGCTGCACGGCGAACTGCCGTCGGCCGCTGAGTACGAAAAGTTCGAAAGCACCATCACCCGTCACACCATGCTGCACGCGCAGTTCGACCGGTTCTTTGACGGTTTCCGCCGCGATGCGCACCCGATGGCCATCATGACCGGCGCGGTCGGCGCCCTGTCGGCCTTCTATCACGACAGCCTCGACATCCATGACGCTCAGCAGCGCGAAATCTCGGCGCACCGCCTGATCGCCAAGATGCCGACCATCGCCGCGCGCGCCTTCAAATACAGCGTCGGTCAGCCCTTCGTGCATCCGAAGAACAACCTCTCCTACGCCGAAAACTTCCTGCGTATGTGCTTCGCTGTTCCGGCAGAAGACTATGTGGTCGATCCGGCGCTGGTGCGCGCTATGGACCGCATCTTCATCCTGCACGCCGATCACGAACAGAACGCCTCGACCTCGACGGTTCGTCTGGCCGGGTCGTCGGGTGCCAACCCGTTCGCCTGTATCGCCGCCGGCATCGCCTGCCTGTGGGGCCCGTCGCACGGTGGGGCCAACGAAGAAGCGCTGAACATGCTGCGTGAAATCGGCACGCCGGAAAAGATCCCGGAATTCATCGCCGGGGTGAAGGACCGTCGCTACAAGCTGATGGGCTTTGGTCACCGCGTCTATAAGAACTACGATCCGCGCGCCAAGGTCATGCAGACCTCGGCCTACGAAGTTCTGGCCGCCACGGGCCGTGAAAACGACCCTCTGTTCCAGGTCGCCAAGGAACTGGAAGCCGTCGCCCTGAAGGACGACTTCTTCATCGAGCGCAAGCTGTTCCCGAACGTCGATTTCTATTCCGGCATCACCCTGTCGGCCATGGGCTTCCCGACCACCATGTTCACCGTGCTGTTCGCTCTGGCGCGCACCGTGGGCTGGATCGCCCAGTGGAAGGAAATGATCGAAGATCCGGGCCAGAAGATCGGCCGCCCGCGTCAGCTCTATACGGGTGCAACGCAACGCGACTTCGTGCCGCTGTCGCAACGCGGCTAAATCCCTCATTTAAAACAGAAAAGCCCGCCGGAAACGGCGGGCTTTTTTTGTGTTTAATCAGAGGGCTGAGCGGGACAAAGGCACCACACTCGTCAGGTCTGGCTGGCGGCCTCGAGCCCCAGACGCGACGCCTCCTGCCTCAGCGCCTTCTGGGCGGCGCTGAACTGCGCCGACCCGCCGCCATCGCAATTATAGAGGATGGCCAGCGTCACCTGCTCGGCGATAAAACTGCGCAGATGGCCCGTGAAGCCGTTGATCCGCCCGCCGTGTGTGCAGTAACGGCGGCTGTCTTCGGTGACGCCCAACCCGACACCGAAGCCGTAGTTCAGGGGCTCATAGCCCTGGCGCTCCCACGCGGGTTTGCCGTTTTTCAGCAGGGCCGGTGTCATCATGGCCTCAAGGCTGTAGGGCTTGATGATCTGATGATTGAGCAGGGCCGCGTGCCAGCGACACAGGTCTTCGGTTGTCGAACGGATGGCCCCGGCCCCGCGCAGGAAGGTGGGCGATACGGGCAGGTTGGGCAGGAAGCCCCCTCTGGTCGGCGTATAGCCACGTGTCACGGCATTGGTGACCTCACAGCTCTGGTCGATGGTCGTATTGGCCATGCCCGCGCGCTCAAACAGATGCTTGCGGCAAAAATCGGCAAAGCTCTGACCCGATAAACGCTCAACGATCGACGACAGCAGGGTATAGCCGGAATTGGAATAGGCCCATCCCATGCCCGGTGCAAAGCGATAGAGCGGCTTGCCCGCACGGATCAGTTTGAGAACGTCGTCTGTGCTGTAATCGCGGGTACGCGCCGCGTCCAGAATGCTGTGGTCCTGACGGTTGATATAATCGCCCATGCCGGAGGTGTGGCTCATCAATTGGTGCAGGCTGACCTCAGCGGCGCGCGGAAAATCCGGCAGGAATTTCGATAGCGGATCATGGACATTGAGTTGTCCCTGTTCGGCCAGCAGCAAAATGGCCACAGCGGTGAACTGCTTGGTGATCGAGGCGATGCGCAGGCTCGTTTGCGGCGTGATAGAGACCGCACTGTCGATATCCGACTGCCCGAACCCCCTGGAATAGAGCATGACGCCCTTGTGCATGATGCTCAGGCTCAGTCCCGGCGTCAGGCGGGTGTCGATCATGGCCTGCGCCAGTGCGTCCAGCGTGGGCCAGTCTTTCAGCGCAGGTGCGTCGGGCCCCATACCGCCGGACGCGCCCTGCATAGACGGCTGAGGGCGCAAGACGCTGCCGCCCAGAGCCGCCAGACTCAAGGCCACCGCCGCACGGCGCGTCATACCCCCCAAAGGATACGAAAATCGGATCATGGTAAAGGATGTGCTACCGACATCTTAAGCCTGAGTTAACGCCCAAACGGATCACGGGAATATCAGAACGGGACGCTATAGACGCAGAATTGGGCGAGAATCGGTATGGGGAAAGGGGTATCTCGAGCGCAATCCGATAAAGTGCCATGAAATCGTCTTGGCACTTTTCGGAAAAATTGCGCGACAAAACAGAAGTTTAGAGCGGGATGATGCTTCTACCTAAAACCATACCGCTCTGGGCACCCCTCTCCTCACATCTGTGTCAGGCTCAGGTGCTGCAATACGGCTTCGGCGGCGCGGATGGCCGGGGCCGGTTGTCCGCGGCCCATCAGGTCGAGGGCGGCGTATTGCGCCTCGATCTGGGTAGCGCGGAAGGCCGGATCGTCCAGTCTGTGGCTGAGCGCAGCGACCAGATTGGCCGTTGTACAGTCGTGCTGGATAAATTCAGGGGCCACCCCCTTCCCTGCCATGATGTTGAACAGGGTGACGTGGGTAAGCGGCGACATGTGTTTGAACAGGAAATAGGTCAGGGGTTCGACCTTATAGGCCACGATCATCGGACAGCCGGCCAAAGCCAGTTCGGTCGTCACCGTGCCCGAACAGGCGAGCGCCACGGTCGCCGCACGCATGGCCGAAAGTTTATCCGTTTCGTTGTCGATCAGGTGCAGCGGGGCCTGCACGCCCGCCAGACCGTCGCGCACCTGATCGCGCACCGTATCGGCCACGGGCACGACGAAGATCAGTTCGGGACGCTGCCGCGACAGGGTCTCGATGGTCTCACGGAAGACCGGCATCAGGCGTTTGATTTCGGAGGGGCGGCTGCCCGGCAGGACCAGCAGCAGAGGCGCCTCGCCTATGTCCAGTTGCCCGCGCAGACCGTCGGGATCGGCAGTGCCGAAATCGACATTCAGGGCCGGATTGCCCACAACGACGGTCTTTAGCCCCTCTTTTTCAAAATAGGGGGCGTCCATCGGGTGCAGGGCCAGCAGCAGATCAACGCTTTGCGCCAGTGTTTTGGCACGCCCCGGACGGGTGGCCCACACCTGCGGCCCAACATATTTAATCAATGGCACGTCAGGCAGGACGGCGCGGATGCCGTGCGCCACACGCAGCGTAAAACCCCACGAATCGATCAGCACAACAGCGTCAGGCTTTTCCCTGAGCGCCTGCGCCACCGTATCCGCGACACGCAGCTTGACGCGCCTATAGGCCTTCAGCCCTTCGATCAGGCCCAGAATCGAAAGTTCTGAGATATCGAACGGGCTCTTGACGCCCAGTTCGGCCATACGCTGCCCACCGACGCCGCAAAAGGTGAGTGGAACGGGTGATTGCCTTTGCAATTCACGCATCAGCCCGGCCCCCAGCATGTCGCCGGAGGCTTCGGCGGCGACCAGCATCAGCTTAGTCGGTTTGAGCGGGGGCGGCGTGTCCATAGATGAAAAGTCCCAGTTCGGCGGCGCGGGCATAGACGCGCGCCTTGTCCACGACGAGCAGCGCCCCCGCCTGCCCGACAATTCCACAAAGACCCGCCGCCGCTGCCGCCTCGACCGTCTGCACGCCGATGGTCGGCATGTCGAGCCGCAAATCCTGTATCGGTTTGGGCACCTTGGCCAGCACACCCTTGCGCCGGTCCTGCGTGCCGATAAGTACCGGCGACAGGGTCGCCACACGCTTCAGAAGCGCGTCCGTGCCTTCCTGTGCCTCGACCGCCAGCGTGATTCGTCCGGCGACGACCGCCGCCTGACCAATATCCAGCGCCCCAAGCGCGTGCGCGACGCGAAAGGCCTCTTCCACATCCTCACGGGCTTCCGGAGACGGCGCCTCACCGGCCTGAAGCCCCTCTTCGAGGCACAGTTCCGGATTGGCCTCGTGCGCCCCCTCTATGGCATAGCCCTGACTTTCAAACACTCGGGCAACTTGCCGCAGGAGCGAGTCGTCGCCGCCGCGTCCGGCCGCCTGAATGCCTGGCAGGTGCGCCGCCCCGCCCTCGTCGCGTTGCATGGCATCGAAGTCCGGGCGCTTGACGTATCCAACCATGCAGACGGCACGGCAGCCTTCCTGCGCCAGGGCGACAAAGATCTTCTGGAAATGGCCAACGTCAATATCGTGACCGGGATGGTCCGCCAGTTCAGTGTCCGCCAGCCCTTCCAGTCGGATGACGCAATAGGGTCGCCCGCTGCGTTTGAGGTAACGAGCGATTTCGACCGGCACCAGCCCGCCGCCGGCAATAAGGCCGAGCTTGTCCATCACTCGACCGGCAGGCAGATGGGACGGTTGGAGTCTTCGCGGATGAACTGAACGATTTCAACCACCTGCGGAATGTCGCTGAAGTTTTCCAGCACGTCGTCCAGACGCTCCTGAAACGTGCCTTCCGGTGCGAACATCATGCGATAGGCCGTGCGCAGCGACAGGATCAGGTCGCGCGAGAAACCGCGACGCTTCAGCCCCACCAGATTGAGGCCTTCCAGACGCGCGTGATTGCCCCACACCGAACCGTAGGGGATGACGTCCTTGGTCACCATGGCCGCGCCGCCGACAAAGCTGTAGCGGCCGATGCGCGCGAACTGGTGCACGCCGCACAGGCCCCCCAGAAACACGAAATCACCGACCTTTACGTGCCCGCCCAGAGAGGCATTGTTGGCCAACACCACATTATTGCCGACGACGCAGTCGTGGGCCACGTGGCTGCCGACCATAAACAGACAGTCATTGCCGACCTTTGTCACGCCTCCACCCTTCACCGTGCCGGTATGCATGGTGACGTGTTCGCGGATCTGATTGCGTTCACCGACGACAAGGCGGGTATCTTCGCCCTTGTGCGCCAGATGCTGCGGCGAGCCGCCCAGAACCGCAAAGGGATGTACGTAACAGTCGGCGCCGATTTCCGTATGGCCTTCGATGACGACACTGGCTTGCAGGGTTACGCGGTCGCCCAGCACGGCTTGCGGGCCGACAATGCACCACGGGCCAACGCTGACGCCTTCGCCCAGTTGCGCCCCTTCATGGATAATAGCCGTCGGGTGGATGCTCATTGCGGCGTCTCGACCACCATGGCCGCGAACTCACATTCGCAAACGATTTTTTTGTTCACAAAAGCTTCGCCACGGAACTTGAACACATCCCCGCGGTGACGTGTTACCTCGACGTGCATACGCAACTGATCGCCGGGACGCACAGGGCTGCGGAACTTCACGCCATCGACGCCCATGAAGAAAATGGTCTTGCCTTCGACAGAAACATCCAGCGACTTCGACATCAGCACAGCCCCGGTCTGGCCCAGCGCCTCGATGATCAGAACGCCCGGCATGACCGGGTTTTCAGGGAAATGGCCGTTGAAGAAGGGCTCATTGAACGTGACGTTCTTGATGCCGACCATGCTCTTGTTTTTGATCCAGTTTTCACCGCGATCAATCAAAAGGAACGGATAGCGATGCGGAATCCGCTTCATCACTTCCTGATAGCTGATGTCGATACCGGTTTCGGGTGCCCCGCCTTCCGGCATCTCGCTGCCTTGATCCGTGGTCATTCTGTTCTTAGCCCTTATACTTGGTGGCGGCCTTGCTCAGCCAGGCCGTCTCGCGCAGAAACTGCCGCGACGGCCTGGCGGGGAAGCCCGACCACATCTGTCCCGCAGGGACGTCTTTAAACACAACCGCACCCGCAGCCACCTTGGCCCCGGCCCCGATATCAATATGGTCGATCACGCCCGCGCGGCCCCCGAACATGGCTCCATCCCCCACCTGAACGGAACCAGAAAGCCCGGAATGGGCCGCGACGATGACGTTACGTCCAAGTTTAACGTTATGGGCGATCTGAACCATATTGTCGATCTTTGAAGCCTCACCGATGACCGTGTCGTCATAGGCCCCGCGATCAACGCAGGTTCCCGCTCCGATCGAGACATGATCCTGAAGGATGACACGCCCCAGTTGCGGCACATCAATCAGGCCTTCGTGATCGCCCGAAACACCAAAACCAGCCTCGCCGATTCGCACACCCGACGCCAGATGCACGCCATCGCCGATCAGAGCGCAATAGATGGTCGCGTGTGCGCCGATGTAACAGTTACGTCCGATCTGACAGCCCGGACCAATGACGGTATAGGCTTCGATGTGCGACCCGCACCCGATCTCCGCCCCCTGCCCGACAATGACCCCTACCCCCAATGTCACGCCCTCTTCGATTTGGGCTGTGGGGTGAATGGCCTGAGGCCCTTCATGGCGACGCGGACTGTACAGCTTCGCCGCCAGTCGTGACCACGACGCCTGCGGTGAGCGGGTGACAAGTGCCACGGTTTGCTCAGGCACATGGTCGATATCGGCTTCGTGGACAAAGGCAAAACCGGCGCGCGTGCGACGTAGATTTTCGAGATAGCGACGGTCGCTGAAATAGGCGGCATCGCCCTGCCCCGCCACCGACAGGGGGGCGCAGCCGTTCACACGAAGCGCCGTCAGGTCTGCACCCGACGACACGGTGGCAAAGGCCAGACCGAGAACGTCATCAAGGGCGATTTCGGAAGCAACATCAAAGAATCTTTGATCGGGCATGCCCTGCAAATCCTCCTCACCCAAACGACAGCAAAAGTACGAAAAGTCGCATATAGCTCAAAAAAACAGAGCCTTGTCCAGCTATGCATACGCACATTTCGCCGGACAAGGCTCACTCAATGTTTACAAAGTTTTCAAGGCCAGCCAGACCGGCCCTAAAACTTAACCGCCTTGCTGCGCTTCCTGCTCAGCCTTGGCCTTCAGCAGCTTCTGGCGGTCAGCTTCCGGCAGAACGACGCGCTTGATGTCAACCGCGGCCTTCGAATCGTCAAGCTTCTTGATCACGTCGGCGGTGATGTCCATGGCCGGGTTGGCGAACAAAACCGCCTTGCGGTCAACCAGCATACCGCAGTTCTTGCTTTCGTAAGTTGCCGACAGCGCCGGAGCCACCAGTTGCGCCACCTTCACATTGGCGTCCTGTTCGGTACGGCCCAGTTCCTGATTGACGATGAACGCCTTGTCCTGGAAGGCCTTGACCTTACCCATGAAGGCCTGAGCCAGCGGGTCGAACTTGTCCTTGGTCAGGGTCTTTTGCTGAGCGGCGAGACCGGCACGCTCTTTTTCCAGCGCCTGCGCATCGGGCTCCAGCTCGGCCTCGGCCTGCTGGTTGATCTGTTGCAGGCGCTGAGCGGCGGCCTTGGAGACAGCGGCATTGGCCATCACGGCTTCGTTCGAATAGACGCAGACGCCGGCGATAACCGGGCCCGGCTTGGTTTGGGGCTGCGCCGGAGCCGGGGCCGCGGCGGGCGCCGGCGTCTGGGCAACAGCGACCGAAGTCAGGGCGGTGGCCGACAGGGCGGCGACGGTGAGAAGGATTTGCTTTTTCATAGCGTGGAAACTCGTTCGGTGGGTCTTGTGGGAGAATAAATTAAAACTGTGTAGATTGTGAGAAACGGAAGGTCTCGGTCTTATCGTAGTCTTCGCGCGACAGGATCTGGCTGATATCGAACTGGATCGGCCCCATGGGCGACTTCCAGCGGATGGTCACCCCCGCCGAAGCGCGCAGCGACATGTCATCCTTGATATAGTCCAGACGTGTACCGGCCGTACAGTTACCGAGCGTCGCCTGAGCGGCGCTGCAATATTTCAGACGGTCATCGATGCCACCGAGCGTACCGAAATCGACAAACAGAGCGGTTTTGAGGCCGTACTGTTCGGGCAGGCCGTTGGGAATGCCCAGTTCGACGGTGCCAATGGCGTAGGTTTCACCGCCCAGCGCGTAGGTCGAATTGGTGTCGCGCGGGCCAATACCGGCATTTTCGAAGCCGCGGAATGTGGTGCCCCCCTTAAAGAAACGGTCGTTGATGCGAACGGCGTCGCCGCCCACGGGCGTGATGTTGCCGGCGATACCTTGCAGATGCAGGACCATATCCTTGCGGAAGCCATGATACCAATGGCCTTCAAGCTCGGAGCGAACATAGCGCGTGTCACCGCCCAATCCGGCGAAATCCTGACGCAGGATGGCCTGCCAGCCGCGCGTCGCCAGCACGTAGTCGTTACGGCGGTCGAACGACAGGGTGTAGCCGACGCTGGAGGTCACGCCGTTGCCGCAGCTATATTGCAGGGCGTCACATTCCGACGAACCCGAATAGGTCAGTTCGTCGCTGCGCAGGTTATAGCGCAGGCGCAGGATGGAATAGCCATTCAGGCTGTAGCCCAGACGCAGGCCCGCACCGTTCGTCTTCGACGAATAGCTGACGCCCGAATAGTTGTACGAGCTTGAGAAGAGGTCGATACCCGCCGAGACGTCACGGCCCATAAAGCGCGGTTCGGTGAAGGACAGATCGACATTCTTCTGGATCGAACCCAGCGAAACGCGCGCCCGCACGTTCTGACCCCGGCCGCGGAAGTTGCGTTCGGTGATGCCGACGTCGAGGATGAACTTTTCGTAGGAGGAGAAGCCCGCCCCGAAACTCAGTTCGCCGGTTGGCTGCTCGGTCACCTGTACCTGGATATTGGTGCGGTCAGGGGCCGAACCCGGCGTTTCCTTGATTTCGACGTCCTTGAAGAAGCCCAGCGCATTGACGAACATCTTGGAACGTTCGATCAGGGCCTTGTTATAGGCGTCGCCTTCTGAAACGAGCATTTCACGGCGCACGACGCGATCGAGTGTGCGGGCATTGCCGACAATGTCGATCTTGTCGATATAGACGCGCGCGCCTTCGCGCACGTTGAAGGTCACATCGACCGTCTTGGTTTCCGGATTGCCTTCGTCGCGCGGACGCACGTCCACAAAGGCGAAGCCCGCCTGCCCGGCCGCATAGGTCAGGGCATCCACCGACTTTTCGATCAGGTCGCTTTCATAGAGCTGGCCCGGCTGGATCGGCAACATGCGTTGCAGGTTTTCGCCGTTCAGCTTCTCGTTTTCGGTCTTCACCACGACACGGCCGAAATTGTACTTTTCGCCTTCGTCCAGCGTGTAGGTGATGACAAAGTCCTTACGGTCCGGCGTCAGTTCCGCCACCGCCGAGACAACGCGGAAATCGTAATAGCCGCGGTTGGTGTAGAACTTCTTCAACTGCTCGCGGTCGTAATCCATACGATCCGGATCGTAGTTGTCGTTCGACGAGAAGAACTTCCACCACAGCGACTTCTTGGTGACGACGACGCCGGCCAGTTCGTTATCCGAGAAGGCCTTGTTGCCGACAAAGTTGACGTTTTCGACGCCGGTTTTCACGCCTTCGTCGATTTCAAAGATCAGATCGACGCGCTTTTGCGGCAGTTCGACGATCTTCGGCGTCACCGTAGCCGAGATACGGCCTGAGCGACGGTACAGTTCGATAATGCGCTGCACATCGGCCTGCACCTTGGCCTTGGTGAAAACGCCACGCGGGCGGATCGTCACTTCGTCGCGCAGCTTGTCCTTGGACAGGGCGCTGTTACCTTCGAACACCACCTGATTGATGATCGGCGCCTCGACGACGCTGATGACCATTTCGTTACCGCTCATGACGATCTGCACGTCGGAGAACAGTTCCGTGCGGTAAAGCGTCTTCACCGACTGGTCGATCAGCAGGTCGTTGACCGTTTGCCCCACCTGCACCGGCAGGTAGGAGATGATGGTGGCGGCATCGATACGTTCGTTACCTTCCACCTTGATTCGCCCGATCACAGCGACCTGTGGGGCGGGCGCCGCCTGAGCGGCCGGGCTTGCCGGGGCTTCCTGCGCCAGAGCGGGAGCGGAGGCCGCCAGAAGCGCCAGCAGGCTGACGCTGACGGTCCAAGCATGTGTCTTGGAAGTGGTGGAGGCAGGACTATTCATGGAAAGGTTTCGTTCCGCTTATATGTATGGCCGTCACGAACGGAGGCAAAGGACGGGAGATGTCTCCCGATCTGCGCCGGTCATGAAAACAGCCCCCCGAAAAACTTGATGAGCCCGGTACGGTTAATGTCATTCCATGTAGCGAACAACATCAAACCTAACAAGGCCACAAGTCCAAATCTGTATCCAAGGCCCTGCACGGTGGCGCTAAGCGGCCGCCGCGCAATGGCCTCATAGGTATAAAAGACGAGATGCCCGCCATCGAGCACCGGGATCGGCAACAGGTTCACAAACCCGATGCCGACCGAGACGAAGGCCGCCATCTGCAAAAGGGTCAGCAGAAGGTTAAAGGCCATCTGCCCCGGCGTCGATTTGACGCTGGCGACCTGGGCGGTCAGGTCGCCCGTCGCCTTGGTCATGCCGATAATGCCCGAAAGCTGATCTCCGTTTTCTTTTCCGGTGAAAATACGGCCAATATAGGTCAGGGTCGTGTCAAGCACGCCGATCGTTTTCTGCGTCCCCAGCCACAGGGCTTCGTGGGGCCACGGGGTGCGGGGCTCCCCATCGCCGATCCTGACGGCCAGCACGCCGGCATAGGTCGGTACGTGCTGCGATACCTCCGCAATCAGACGGCGCTCCGGCGTAACCGTCAGGCGCACGATCTGCCCGTCGCGACGCACCTCGACCGGCACGGACTCATTGCCGCGCATCCGCACCAGCATGATCACGTCTTCTGAGGTCTTGACCTCACGGCCGTCAATACGGACGAACTGATCGCCGACCTTGAGGCCTGAGCGCGCACCGGGGCCGTTGGGCTCGGAAAAGCCCATGACGGTTCCAGGAGCCATGCCCTTGCCCACGATCATGAAGACCGCTGCAAAAATGATGATAGCCAGCACAAAATTGGCCACCGGCCCGGCCAGCACGATCAGAAAGCGCTGCCACACCGGCTTGAAATGAAAATAGGCCATTTCCGCGCCCGGCCCTTCGCGCTCACGGATGGCGCGGCGGGCCTTTTCCAATTCTTCGGCGTCGGGTGACATGGAAGACACATGTTCGTCGCCCGAAAACTTGACATAACCGCCCAAAGGCAGGGCGCTCAGACACCACAGCACGCCATTCTTGTCGCGTTTCGACCAGATGACGGGACCGAATCCGACGGAGAAGCGTTCGATCTTGGTTTTAAACAGGCGGGCGACGCTGAAATGTCCCAGTTCGTGAAAGGTCACGATCAACGAGATCACCAGCAGAAAAAGAGGTATGGCCAGAATATAAAAGATCATTATCGTCCGTACTTTATCCCGTCATGCCTGCGAAAAGGCCTGCCCCTGTGTTCCCGCTGCCCGACGGGCAGCCTCACCAGAAGCGGCCAGTTGCGCCCGCGTTTCGGCATCCACCCGCTCGATGTGCGTGACATCATGGCGCAAATCATTACCGAAAGCCATAGACAGCGATTGCGCCCGCATCATGGCGGCTTCGACCGTTGCCGGAATGTCGAGGAATGCGATGCGGCCTTCAAGGAAGGCCTGCACCATCACCTCGTTAGCGGCATTATAGACGACCGGCATCAGCCCGCCGGCCTCCAGTGCCTCGCGCGCCAGCCTGAGCATGGGGAAGGCCTCGGTATCGGGCCGCTCAAAGGTCAGGGTCGAAAGGGCGCACAGATCGAGCGGCGGCGCAGACCAGCTATGGCGCTGCGGCCAGCCGAGGCAGTAGGAAATCGGCACGCGCATATCCGGCGGCCCCATCTGAGCCAAGGTCGAACCGTCGCTATATTCGACAAGGCTGTGTACGACGGATTGCGGATGGATCAGGACGTCGATCTGAGCGGACGGCATGTCGAACAGATAGGCCGCCTCAATCAGCTCCAGACCCTTATTGGCCAGAGAGGCGCTGTCGATGGTGATCTTGGCCCCCATCGACCAGTTGGGATGCTTTAGCGCCTGTTCGCGGGTGACGTGGGCCAGGTCTTCGCGCTGGCGCCCCCGGAACGGCCCGCCCGACGCGGTGAGGATCAGGCGGCGAATGCGCGCGCGCTCGGCCTCTTCAAAGACCTGAAAAATGGCATTGTGTTCCGAATCGACGGGCAGAATGCGCCCGCCCGCCGCCTCAGCGCGCAGGATCAGCGAGCGGCCACAACAGACAAGGCTTTCCTTATTGGCCAAAGCCACCGTGGCCCCCGTCCCGGCTGCCGCCCAGACCGGACGCAGACCCGCAATGCCGACGATGGCGGCCATCACCCAATCGACCGGACGCGCCGCAGCCGCTTCGACGGCCTCAGGACCGCAGGCGATCTCGATACCGGAGCCCTTCATGCGTTCGCTGAAATCGGCCCATTGCGAGGCATCGGACAGGACCGCCAGACGCGGCCGGAATTTCAACGCCTGCTCGGCCAGTAACGCCGCATTACGTCCGGCGCACAGGGCTTCCAGTTCGTAGTCTTCGCCGGGCGTCAGGGTTTCTTCGATCAGGTTCAGCGTTGACACACCGATGGAGCCGGTCGAACCGAGGATGGAGATACGCCTCATAGCTTGGTCCCCAGCATGACCAGCCAGCGGATACCGCCGATGGCGACGATCGCAAACATCAGCCCGTCCACCCGATCCAGCAAGCCGCCGTGGCCGGGGATCAGCGTGCCGGAATCCTTGACGCCATAGCGACGTTTGAGCATGGACTCCCACAAATCGCCGCCCATGGTGGCGAAGGCCACCAACAAACCGACGATCAGGGCCGCCGTACTCGACTGAAAGAGCTTGGTAATGTCGGCCAGCGTCCCGGCGGTCAGCATCCCGGCGATCATCCCGCCCGCAAAGCCTGACCAGGTCTTGTTGGGCGAATATTTGCGCCACAGCTTGGGTCCGCCCACCAGCTTACCGACCAGATAGGCCGCACTGTCCGCCGCCCAGGCGATCAGAAAGGCGAAAAAGACCCAATAGACGCCGTTATGCGTCTCACGCAGCCAGATCAGCACCAGAGCCGGCCAGCCTATGTAAAGGGCCCCGTAGGCGGCATCGAGGTGCGGTCCTTTCAGGTAGCGGAAATAAAAGCCCGCACAGATGGCGCCCAAGGCCAGTACCGCCAACCCCGCCAGCATGTTGAACAGATAGACGGTAAACACCCCGCCCAGAATGGCCAGACTGATGGCGACGGCCATGCGGCTCGACAACTGAGGGGCCGCCATCGCGCCCCATTCAATCGCCAGCAACGCCACCCCGACGCTGAGCAGCAGCAGAAAGGCCCAGTTGCCATAGGCGATAATCAACAACACAATCGGGATCAACACCGCCGCCGAAGCGATGCGAAACAGCAGTTCACGTGAGGATTTTTTCGGTTTCGCGTCAGACGGAAGCGACATCACTGGCCTCAACCGCGCCGAAGCGACGCTCGCGCCGACGGAATTCTTCCAGCGCCGCCTTCAGCGCCTCGCCGTCATAGTCCGGCCACAACACGTCCTGAAACACAAATTCGGCGTAGGCCGCTTCCCACAGCAGGAAGTTCGACAGCCGGTGTTCTCCGGACGTGCGGATCAGCAAATCCAGCGGCGGCAGGCCTGAGGTGGACAAAAGCCCGCCAAAGCGTTCCGCCGTCAGGTCCTCAAGCGCCGCTTCCCCCGCCTTCACTTGCCGGGCAAAGGTTTTGACCGCTTCAAGAATGTCCGCCTGCGCGCCGTAATTCAGGGCCACCTGCAGGAAGAAACGGTTATTGTGTTGGGTGCGCTGATGCGCCTCGTCCACACACTCACGTATATCGACCGGCAGCCCCGCCCTGTCGCCGATAATGCGAACGCACACCCCTTCGCGCGCCAGACGGTCAAGATCGGAACGGATAAAGGCCTTGAGCAGCCCCATCAGGTCGGACACCTCAGTCGCCGGTCGCCGCCAGTTCTCCGTTGAAAAGGCGAACACCGTCATATGCGTTACGCCCAGATGCGGCGCGGCCGTGATCGTCTTGCGCAACGCCTCCACACCCGCCTTGTGGCCGAAGGTGCGTATCTGACGGCGCGCCTTGGCCCAACGCCCGTTGCCATCCATGATGATGGCGACGTGCAGCGGCACCGGAGCGGCACCTGTACCGATATGATCCGGCCCTGAGGGCATAAAGGACGCTTTCCTGAAAATGACAGAAGGGGCAATACACACAAAAGCGCCCGGCTTTAGGCGCCGGGCGCGGCGCAGGTCCTTAGACCTGCATGATCTCCGCTTCCTTGACCTTCAGCATCTCGTCGATGCGCTTGATGGCCTCATCGGTGAACTTCTGGACCTCGGTGGTCATTTTTTTCTGTTCGTCTTCGGAGATCGCCGAGTCCTTTTCGGCCTTCTTCAGCTCGTCATTGGCGTCGCGGCGCACGTTGCGCACGGCCACACGCTTTTCTTCCGCGTACTTGCCGGCGATCTTGGCCAGTTCCTTACGGCGTTCCTCGGTGAGCGGCGGGATCGGCACGCGCAGGGTTTGACCGTCGGTGACCGGGTTCAGCCCCAGACCGGCATTGCGGATGGCCTTTTCGACCGATACGACCAGCCCCTTGTCCCAGACATTGACGCTGATCATGCGCGGTTCCGGCACCGAAATGGCGGCGCAAGACAGGATCGACATGGCGGAGCCATAGGCATCGACCGTAATGCCTTCCAGCAGTCCCGCCGAGGCACGGCCGGTACGCAGACCGCCGAAATCGTCCTTGAGCGCCGTCACGGACTTGTCCATGCGGTCCTTGTACTTATTGAGATCAGGCTTGCTCATCTTGGTATCTCTGTATTGGAGCGCTCTCCGGTAGGGTGGGTCCCGTCGGAAAGACGCGCGTTAGAACACTATTATACAGGCGTTCAGGCCTGCCCGGAAATGACCGTATGCACCCCCTGCCCCGTGATGACCTTACGCAGGCCGCCCGGTTCACGGATCGAGAAGACAACGATCGGAATGCCATTTTCGCGCATCAGCGACACCGCCGAGGCATCCATGACGCGCAGGTCCTTCGACAGAACCTCCATATAGTCCAGCGAGTCGTAGCGTGTCGCCGAAGCGTCCTTTTTGGGATCCGCCGTATAGACGCCATCGACCGACGTGCCCTTGAACAGGGCGTCGCAGCGCATTTCTGCCGCGCGCAGGGCCGCCGCCGTATCGGTGGTGAAATAGGGCGCCCCCAGACCGGCGGCAAAGATCACCACACGACCTTTTTCCAGATGGCGTTGCGCCCGGCGGTGCACAAAGGGTTCACAGACGGCATTCATTTGGATGGCCGACTGGACGCGCGTGCTGACGCCCAGCTTTTCCAGCGCATTCTGCATGGCCAGGGCGTTCATCACTGTGGCCAGCATCCCCATATAGTCCGCCGAGGAGCGTTCCATACCCACGGCCGCCTTGGACAGACCCCGGAAGATATTGCCGCCGCCGATAACCAGACACAGTTCGACACCCATACTGGCCACCTCGGCGACCTCTTCGGCCACCGCCTTGACGGTGTTCATGTCGATGCCGAACCCCTGCTCGCCCATCAGGACCTCACCGGAGATCTTGAGGAGAATGCGTTTATAGGTGGGGACGTCGGACGAAGACATGGAAGGCCCTTCGGATGAATCAGATCGGGGTAATGGCGTAGTGCCGCCTGCTCTAGCCGAGATTTCTCTCTTTGAACAGTCAAAGGGCGCAGACACCTTGCGATGCTGCGCCCTTAAACCGTGCATAGGTCGGGGAATCAAGCCACGGGCCGAGTTCCCATTTTTCGGATTAGCCTTGATTCATCATCGAGGCGACTTCGGCGGCGAAGTCATCGACCTTCTTTTCCACGCCCTCGCCGAGGGCGAGACGGGTGAAGCCGGTCACGGTGACGTCAGTGCCGAGCGCCTTGGCCGTGTCGGCGATCAGTTGCTTCACGGTCTGATCCGGGTTCATGACGAAGGGCTGCTCAAGCAGCACGACTTCGCGCTGGAACTTCGAGATCTGGCCGTCAACGATCTTGGCGATCATAGCTTCCGGCTTACCTTCTTCGCGCGCCTTTTCGGTCAGAACGGTGCGCTCACGCTCCACGGCGGCCGGGTCGAGGTCGTCAGACGACAGCGACAGCGGCTGGGTGGCAGCGATGTGCATGGCGATCTTGCGGCCCATGTCGTTCAGGGCTTCGGCGTCGCCAGCGGACTCAACGGCCACCAGAACGGCGATACGGCCCAGGTTCGGGGCAATCGCGTTGTGGATGTAGGACGACACCACGCCTTGCGAAACGCTGTGCTTGGCCATGCGACGGGCCACCATGTTTTCACCGATATTGGCGATCAGGTTGGTGATTTCGTCGTTGATAGCCGCTTGCACGCCTTCGATGTCAGCCGCGGCCAGACCGGCCTGAGCCGCATTGCGGGCCAGGTTCTGGAACAGCTCATTGCGCGACACGAAGTCGGTTTCGGCGTTGACTTCGACGGCCACAGCGGTGGTGCCCGAAGAGGCCACGGCCACCAGACCTTCGGCGGCGACGCGGTCGGCCTTCTTGGCAGCCTTCGACAGGCCCTTGGTGCGCAGCCAGTCCATCGAGGCTTCAACGTTGCCGTCGTTTTCCGACAGAGCCTTCTTGCAGTCCATCATGCCGGCGCCGGACTTTTCGCGCAGTTCCTTAACGAGAGCGGCGGTGATCTCAGCCATGGAATTCCTCCATAAATCTCTAAAAAGTTAACCCTCGGCGGCTCAATAGCCCGAGGGTATGACAAATACGTAACAACGGAGCCTGACCCCCGCTTCAAACGGTTGAAGCGGGATCTTTCATCAAGACCTGAATTTGCCTCCGCAAATCCAGCGGTCAGACCCCGTTGCCGGTAATCCTGAGCAGATTAAGCTTCGCCAGCGTCTTCGGCGATGAGCGCGGGCTCGATCGGGGCTTCCGAAGCGCCGAGGTCGATACCCGAAGCCGACTGACCCGCGGCCAGACCGTCGAGCACGGCGTCAGCGATCAGGTCGCAATACAGTTGCAGGGCGCGCGCGGCGTCGTCATTGCCCGGAACCGGGAAGGTGATGCCATCCGGATCGGAGTTCGAGTCGAGGATGCCGATCACCGGGATGTTCAGCTTGCGGGCTTCCTGAATGGCGATCGCTTCCTTGTTGGTGTCGATCACGAACATCAGGTCGGGGATACCACCCATGTCCTTGATACCGCCCAGCGACAGTTCCAGCTTGTCACGCTCGCGCGTCAGGGTCAGCAGTTCCTTCTTGGAACGGCCAACCGGGTTTTCCATGACCTGTTCCAGTTCACGCAGGCGCGCGATCGAACCCGAAATGGTGCGCCAGTTGGTCAGCGTACCGCCAAGCCAGCGGTGGTTGACGTAATACTGCGCCGAACGCTTGGCCGCGACGGCAACCGGACCGGCGGCCTGACGCTTGGTGCCGACGAACAGGACGCGACCGCCGTTGGCGGCGACTTCGCGCACCTTCAGCAGGGCCTGATGCAGCAGCGGCAGGGTTTGCGACAGGTCGATGATGTGGATGTTGGAACGCGAACCGAAGAGGTAACGCTCCATCTTCGGGTTCCAGCGGTGGGTCTGGTGACCAAAGTGCGCACCGGCTTCGAGCAGGGCGCGCATAGACAGTTCAGGCATAGCCATGAGTAGATTTCCTTTTCATTCCGATAGACCTCCGCGGACGAAAAAAGTGTCGGCAAGCCGAAACCTCGGAACGGTCGGATGAAGCCGGAGACTTTGAAAATCATTGAAATTCAAAGGCACGGACAACATCCCCCCGCGTATCCGCGTGTGAGATGGTGCGCAACTAGGCACAATCGACAAAAAAATCAAGAGATTTTAAGGAAAATTGCGCCCGAAGAGATAAGCACGGCGATCAGGCCGTTTTCGCTCCTCCTATACGTCTTCACAATATAGGACGCCATTCATCGTCTTCAAGGCACCGCGCAGGCTGGCGTCCAGACGATAGCGGTGCGGCATTTTCAGTTCGACCTCATGTCCGTCGATCTCGCTAAGGAGCGTGATTTCGCCGCCCTGCCCGCGCGCGGCATCCAATTGCATTTTAAAAGCATCCACATCAAAGCCGCGCGGGGATACGGTCAGGCGCAAACCCATATCGTCCGTTTTCAGGGCTCCGGCCATAGGTTCGGCGGACTCGCCAAACATACGCACTTCGCCGTCCGAGCCCTTGCAGCGCACCTTGAGCAGGATCGACTGACCGGGTTCCAGATGCTCACGGTATTTACGCAGGGCTTCCGGTTGGAACATCACCTCATATTCGCCGCTGGGGTCTGAGAGGTTGACGAAGGCGAATTTTTCCCCGGTGCGGGCCGAGGCGCGTTCCTGACGACGGCGCACCACCCCCGCCATGCGGAAGGCTTCGCGCCCTTCCTGAGCGAGCGCCAGCGCTTCGGCGTACAGGGTCACATTGCGGCGCTTGAACACATCAACCATGTCTTGCAACGGGTGCCCGGACAGATAGAAGCCGACGGCGGATAGTTCTTCGTCCAGCGCATCCGGCCCGGAGGCCCTGGGAATATTGGGCAGGCGCGGGCGCGACGAATCATTGGTGCCGAACAGGCTGACCTGCGCCGAGGCGCGCTCGGCGGCCATGCTCTGAGCGTGGGCGATCAGCAGATCGGCGCTCTGGATGATCTGCGCCCGGTTGGGGTGGATCGAGTCAAAAGCCCCGGCCCGCGCCAGATTTTCAATGGCGCGCTTGTTGACCGCCTTGGGGTCGATGCGTTCGAGGAAGTCGAAAATATCCTTGAACGGTCCGCCCGCCTCGCGCACCGCCACAACGCTGTGCATGGCTTCGAGACCGACGTTGCGGATGGCCCCAAGCGCGTACAGCACTTCACCATTTTCTACGTCGAAATCCGCCTTGGAGCGGTTGATATCGGGTGGTCGAATGGTCACCCCGAACTGCCGCGCATCCTGATAAAATACCGCCAGCTTGTCGGTATTGGTAATATCGAGGCTCATGTTGGCGGCGAAGAATTCGACCGGATGATTGGCCTTCAGCCAGCCCGTCTGGTACGAAATAAAGGCATAGGCGGCGGCGTGTGATTTGTTGAAGCCGTAGCCGGCAAACTTGTTCACCAGTTCGAAGATCGAGTCCGACTGCTTTTCGGGAACCCCCTTCTCCTTGGCACCGGAAATAAATCTTGCTTTTTGCAAGTCCATTTCCTCTTTCTTCTTTTTACCCATGGCCCGGCGCAACAGGTCGGCTTCGCCGAGGCTATAACCTGAAAGGATCTGGGCGATCTGCATCACCTGTTCCTGATAGATGATGACGCCGTAGGTTTCCCGCAGAACCGGCTCCAGAGAGGGATGGAGCATGTCGATTTCGGCGCGCCCGAACTTCCGATCGACATAGGTGTCGATATTGTCCATCGGACCCGGACGATAGAGCGAAATCAGCGCGGTGATTTCCTCGATGGAGCCGCAGCGCATCTTGCGCAGGGTGTCGCGCATCCCCTGACTTTCAAGCTGGAACACGCCGATCGACTGACCCGACGCCAGCAACTCATAGGTGGTCTTGTCATCCAGCGGCAGGGTGGAGAAATCGACCTCCAGCCCGCGCTTTTTCAGATAGTGCCAGGCGCGGTTCAGCGTGGTCAGCGTTTTCAGACCCAGAAAGTCGAACTTGACCAGACCGGCGCTTTCAACCCATTTCATATTGAACTGCGTCGCCGGAATGTCGGAGCGCGGATCGCGATATAGCGGCACCAGTTCGGTCAGCGGCCGGTCGCCGATCACTATGCCCGCGGCGTGGGTCGAGGCGTTGCGATACAGGCCTTCGAGTTTCAGTGCTGTATCCAGCAGCTTGGCAACGGACTCTTCCTCGTCGCGGGCTTCGCGCAGGCGAGGTTCGATTTCGACGGCCTGAGCCAGGGTGGTCGGGTTGGCCGGGTTGTTCGGCACCATCTTGCACAGACGGTCCACCTGCCCCAGCGGCAACTGCATCACCCGTCCGGTATCACGCAGCACGGCGCGCGCCTGAAGCGTACCGAAGGTGATGATCTGTGCCACCCGCTCGCGGCCGTATTTTTCCTGAACGTAGGTAATGACTTCTTCGCGGCGTTCCTGACAGAAGTCGATATCGAAGTCGGGCATGGAGACCCGCTCCGGATTGAGGAAGCGTTCGAACAGCAGACCAAAGCGCAGCGGATCAAGGTCGGTGATGGTCAGTGCCCACGCAACCAGCGAACCGGCCCCCGACCCCCGGCCCGGCCCGACGGGGATGTCGTGCGCCTTGGCCCATTTAATGAAGTCCGAAACGATCAGGAAGTAACCGGGGAAGCCCATCTTCTGGATGACGCCCACCTCCCGGTCGAGACGGGCCCAGTATTCCTCTTCGGGGAAGGCCGGCTCGACCTGTTGCAGACGCATTTTCAGGCCTTCGCGCGCCTGAAAGGCCAGTTCTTCGTCTTCCGAGCGCCCGGCGCCGGTATCGAAGCGCGGCAAAATCGGATCGCGCTTACTAACCAGAAAAGCGCAGCGGCGCGCGATTTCCAGCGTATTGTCACAGGCTTCGGGCAGGTCCGAAAACACCTCGCGCATCAGCAGCGGCGGCTTCAGCCAGTGATCCTTGGTCACCTTGCGCCGATCGGCCACGCCCATAAAGGTGCTGTCGGAAATACACAGCAGCGCCTCATGCGCCTTGAACATGTCACGGTCGGCAAAATAGGCGTCATTGGTCGCCACCAGCGGCACGTCATGCGCATAGGCGAATTGCACCAGACCGCTTTCCGCCGAATCGCCGCGGATACCGCCGTGCGGCGACCCGTCGTGCCGCTGAAGCTCGATATAGAAGCGGTCCCCGAAGGCCGCGTGCATGTCTTTTAGTGCGGCATTGGCTTCGTCGGGTTGATTTTGCCTGAACAGCGGGTTGATCGGACCGTCGGGACCACCCGAGAGCAGGATCAGGCCCTCGGCGCGTTTGACCACCTCTTCCCACAAGACATGCGGCTCGTCCGTCGCCTCAATATCGAGATAGGCTTTAGACGACAGCTCTGTGAGGTTGAGATAGCCCTGCTCGTTCTGAACGATCAGGACAATGGTCGGTATCTTCGCCCAGCGGTCGTTGAGGGCACCGCCTATACCCTTGACCGGCAGGGCGCAGGCGATAATGGGCTGCACGCCCGTATCCTTGCACACCTGAGAAAACTCGAGCGCGCCAAACAGGTTACCGCGGTCGCAGATGGCGATGGCCGGCATCTTTGCTTTGGCCGCCAGCTTGCCCATATCATAGGCCTTGATCGCACCTTCCAGAAGGGAATAGGCCGATCGTACCCGCAGATGGACAAAACCGTCGCTCATCTCAAAAGCCTCTCCGTACGGTTCACAGGGCGGCTACTGTCGGACGATTCACCCGATCAGCATAGCCGCCTGACAGACAAGCGCCACAAAAGCGGCAACGGCGGCGAAAGACAATACGTTATGGATAGCCAGCATGGTTTGTCCCCTGAAAGAACAGATGATCAATTCATGCTTTGTTCTACATTCTTATTTTGTTCCCCGTCAACACCCTTTTATCAACAGCGTGAACAAATCATGTATGTTGTTGATTTAAAACGATATAATTTTACAGGCTTCCTGGAACGGTTTCCACCAGACGGCCGTCTTTGAGGCTGACCACGCGGTCCATATGCCCGGCCAGTTCCAGATTGTGGGTGGCAATCAAGGCCGCGACCCCCTGCGCCTTGACGATCGTCCTCAGGGCGTTGAATACCTGTTGAGAGGTCTGGGGATCGAGATTGCCCGTCGGCTCATCGGCCAGCAGCAGGCGCGGACCATTGACCAGAGCGCGCGCAATGGCCACGCGCTGTTGCTCACCACCCGACAGTTGCGCCGGCTGGTGATCAAGGCGTTCGCCGAGCCCCAACTGCTCCAGAAGCCCCCTCGCCCGCGTTTCCGCCTGTTTGAGCGGCAGACCCAGCACGCGCTGCGGCAGGGCGACATTGCCCAGGGCCGTAAATTCCGGCAGCAGGTGATGGAACTGATAGACAAAGCCGATCTTGTGCAGGCGCGCGCGGGTCCGGGCGGCCTCGCTGGCGCGGGTAAAGTCTTCGCCGTCGATGGTCAGTTGCGCCTCTTCGGAGGATTCCAGCAAACCGATACAATGCAACAGCGACGACTTACCGGAGCCGGAGGGCCCGATCAGCCCGACCACCTCACCGGCGCGCAGGTCGAGATCGACGCCTTTGAGCACGTCCAGCGTGCGACCATCGGCGATGGGATAGGCGCGCACCAGGCCGCGCAGGGACAGAACCACATCATTCATAAGCCCATTATTCATATCTCAGGGCCTCCACGGGTTCGAGCTTGGACGCCCACAGGGCCGGGAACAGGGTGGCCACGCAGGTGGCGATCATCGAAAAGCCAACGATAATCAACACTTCGGTCGGTTCGACCTTGGCCGGTATATAGGCCAGGTAATAGACCTGTTCATTGAAGACCTTCACATTGAAGAGGGCTTCGACGATCTGCTGAATCGGCCGGATAAAGATGCAGAACAGAGTGCCGATGGCGACGCCCAGCACCGTGCCGGTGGCCCCGATAATAGCCCCCGACAGGAAGAATATCTTGGTAATCGACGTACGATCCGCGCCTAAGGTGCGCATGATGGCGATATCGCGCGTCTTGTTCTTCACCAGCATGACGATGCCGGAAATAATGTTCATGGCGGCAATCAGCACGATCAGCATCAGGATCAGGCGCATCACGTTGCGTTCGACCTGAAGCGCGTTCCACAAGGGCGCATTGCGCTGCGTCCAGTCGAGCAGAACAGCCTTATCCCCCGCGGCCTTGCGAAAAGCCGGGTAGTAGTCTTTGATATTGTAGGGGTCTTTCACCTTGATTTCGACGGCGTCCCACTCGTCTTCGCGGTCGAAGAAGAGTTGCGCCTGCGGTAACGGCATGAAAACAAAGGCCGCGTCCAGCTCCGACACACCGCTTTTGAAGATGCCGCCCACCACATAGGGCTTACGGCGCGGCATGGCCCCGAAGGCGGTGCTGCCCGATGGCGACAACAGCGTCAGTTCGTCCCCGACGCGGACATTCATCTGGCTGGCCAGACCTTCCCCGATGAGAATAACGTCACCGCCATATTCGCCCACGCCAAATCCATCCAGCGAGCCGGACTTGATATTGTCGCGGATGATCGGTGTGTTTTTCAATGCGGCCACATCGACGCCGCGCATATAGGCCAGACCCGCCTGCGAAAACGGCCCTTGCGCCAGACCCGGCGATTCCACGTAGGGCGAAGCTTCGATGACGCCCGGAATGGCGCGCAGACGCTTAAGCATGGCGTCGCGGCCGTTCCAGTCTGTCAGGGGTTCACCGGCCACAAACTGATGGCCATTAAAGGCCAGCACGCGCGACATCAACTCGTCGCGAAAGCCGTTCATCACCGACATGACGGTGATCAGCACGCCCACGGCCAGCGTGATGCCGATAAAGCTGATGATGGCGATGAGGGCGATGCCGCCGTCCTTGCGCTTGGTGCGCAGATATCTGAGCGCCAGATCGGTTTCCCACGCGGAGAAAGAAAACAGCGACAACAGCCCCTTCATCATTTTGCCTTGGTCAGTTGGTCAAGGACGGCATCGAAGGCCGCCGTGTGACGTTCGCCCGTGGCGCGGTGCTTGATTTCAACCTGACCTTCGGCAATGCCCTTGGGCCCGATGATCAGTTGCCACGGAATACCGATCAGGTCCATCGAGGCGAACTTAGCCCCCGGACGGTCGTCCGTATCGTGATAAAGCACATCGCGCCCGGCGGCCGTCAGCGCCTTATAGGCCTTGTCGCAGGCCGCATCGCAGGCTTCGTCGCCCACGCGCAGATTGATCAGGGCCACATCGAACGGCGCGACGCTTTCGGGCCAGATGATGCCCGCCTCGTCGTGGCTGGCTTCGATAATGCCGCCGATCAGGCGCGACACGCCGACGCCGTAAGAGCCCATGTGCACATTGACCTGCGCGCCGTCGGGACCGGAGACCTTGGCCCCCATCGGTGCGGAGTATTTCTCACCGAAATAGAAGATGTGGCCGACTTCGATGCCGCGCGCCGACAACTGCTTGTCCGCCGGAACGGCATTAAAGGCCGCCTCGTCGTGCATTTCCTCGGTTGCGGCGTAAAGCGACGTGCGCTGATCGACCAGCCCTTGCAGATCGTCCCAGTCCACATCGGCACCAGGAGCCGGCATATCGACCAGATCCTTATGGCAGAAGACCGCGCTTTCACCGGTGTCGGCAAGGATGATGAATTCGTGGCTAAGGTCGCCGCCGATCGGGCCGGTGTCGGCGCGCATCGGCACCGCCTTCAGGCCCAGACGGCTGAAGGTGTTGAGATAGGCGATGAACATGCGGTTATAGGCCTTGCGCGCCGAGGCCTCGTCGATGTCGAACGAATAGGCGTCCTTCATCAGGAACTCACGGCCGCGCATCACGCCGAAGCGCGGGCGCTGTTCGTCGCGGAACTTCCACTGGATGTGGTAGAGGTTCATCGGCAGGTCCTTGTAGGACTTGACCGTGCCACGGAAGATTTCCGTGATCATTTCCTCATTGGTCGGGCCGTAGAGCATTTCGCGTTCATGACGGTCCTTGATGCGCAGCATTTCCTGACCGTAGTCGTCATAGCGACCCGACTCGCGCCACAGATCGGCCAGTTGCAGGGTCGGCATCAGAAGCTCAACCGCACCGGCGCGCTGCATTTCCTCGTGCACGATCTTTTCGATCTTGCGCAGCACCCGCAGACCCAGCGGCAGCCAGGCATAGATACCGGCGGCCTCCTGACGGATCATGCCGGTACGCAGCATGAGACGGTGCGAGACGATCTGGGCTTCGGAAGGATTTTCCTTAAGCAGCGGAAGCAAATAGCGCGACAGGCGCATGGGCAGGGAACCTTGGGATTGCGGCAAACTGGCCCTGTACTAGCCAGCTTCGCCGTCATTGATCAATGCTAAAAAGGCGGAAATAGGACGGGCCGATCAGGCCGCAGGGATTTCCGGCAGCGGAATGAGGCCAAACTGCACGATGACCATAACAATGGCCCACACCACCACGGCCACGACCGTGTTGATCAGCAGCTTCTTTTTGAGATTGTGGAAGACCGGCGCGCCGGGGTCGCCGCCGTCCTTCGTCTCGATACCGGCTTCGTGATGGCTCACATTGCCAAACGGCAGAATGGCAAACAGAGTCACCCACCAGATCATCAGAAGAATGGCAATGCTGGTCAGAGGTCCCATTACGACGCCTTGTCCTTATCCGTCACATCGGGGGAAGATTGGTCCTTTTTGCGGAACATCGTCAAGCCGCCAAACACCACAAACAGGAGGATAAAGGTCACCCAAGGAAAGCCGCCCTTATATTCAGAGGTTTCAGCCTTTTCCGCCACCGGTGCCACCGAAGCGACAGGAGACGCTGGCGCGGACTGGACAAAAACCGGCGCAACCGTGAGGGCCAGAGCGAGCCAAACGGCTTTCATATCAAAGCAGTCCGGCGGTTTCTTCGAGGCCGAGGACGAGGTTGAGATTCTGCACCGCCGAGCCCGACGCCCCTTTGCCCAGATTGTCGAACACCGCCACCAGATTGGCCGTATCGCCGTCTTCCTGACCAAAGACGTGGATCAGCAACTGATTGGTGTCGCGTAAGGCATCGCCATTGACGGACGTCGCCGCCGCGGTCTCTTCGGGCGAAGCGACGCGCACAAAGGGTTCACCGGCATAGTGGGCGCTGAGGATGTTGTAGATGGTGGGCAGGTCAGGCGCATCCGGCAGGGCCCACAGGTGCAGCGGCACCTCGACAATCAGGCCTTGCGCAAAATTGGCGACGGTCGGCGAAAAGATCGGCGCGGTTTCCAGCCCGGCATAGAGCTGCATTTCCGGCAGGTGCTTGTGCGTCAGGCCGGTGGCATAGATGCGTTCGCGCCCCTGCCCGCTTTCGAACTCCGCAATCATCGCCTTACCGCCGCCGCTATAGCCGGTCAGCGACGTGGCCACCATCGGAAAGAAGGGCGGCAGGACGCCCAGCTCGACCAGAGGCCGCGTCAGGGCAATGAAGCCGGTGGCGTGGCAGCCGGGATTGCTGATGCGCTTTGAAGCCCGGATCAGATCGCGCTGATCCTCGGTCATTTCGGGGAAGCCGTAGGTCCAGCCCTCAGCGACGCGGTGCGCCGTCGAAGCGTCAATCACCACCACGTCCGGGTTTTCGATCAGGGCGACAGCTTCTTTAGCGGCCTCATCGGGCAGACAGAGGATGACGGCATCGGCGGCATTGAGCGCTTCGCGACGGGCCTCGGTGTCCTTGCGGCGATCATCGCTCAGGCGGATCAGGTCGATCTCCGGGCGCTTTTCCAGCCGCTCGCGGATTTGCAGACCGGTGGTGCCGGCTTCGCCGTCGATGAAAACCTTATGGGACATGATACGCTCCTTGGTCAGCGGACGAAAGATACCCCACCCCCACATCTCGCTTGCTTCGCAAGCTCGTGCGGTCCCCTCCCCAACACGTTGGGGAGGTATGAAGTCAGAGCGTCTTATTGGGAAAACAGCCCTGAAAAAAGCAAAAAACACCCGTCGGGCTGCCCCGAGGGTGTTTTTCTCCGTATTCCGGAAGGGGGCACTTGGGGGAAACGACGTTTCCCCCAAGACCTCGATTAACGCTTCGAGAACTGGAAGGAACGACGAGCCTTGGCGCGGCCGTACTTCTTACGCTCGACGACACGCGAGTCGCGCGTCAGGAAGCCAGCCGCCTTCAGCGCCGGGCGCAGGGCGGGCTCATAATAGGTCAGAGCCTTCGACAGGCCGTGACGGATGGCGCCGGCCTGACCCGACAGACCCGAACCGTGGACCGAGACGATGACGTCGAATTGCGACGCACGGTCGGTCAGGTTCAGCGGCTGAGCGATCATCATGCGCAGAACCGGACGCGCGAAATAGACTTCCTGCGCGCGGTCATTGATGATCCACTTGCCCGAACCCGGCTTGATCCAGACGCGGGCGACGGCGTTCTTACGCTTGCCGGTGGCATAGGCGCGGCCGTACTTGTCGAGTTGCTGAACGCGCTCAACCGGCGCATTTTCAGGGTTCGACGACAGGGAAGCGAGGGCTTCGAGGCCTTGAGCTTGAACTTCAGACATTCTTAGACGCTCCGGACGTTCTTGCGGCTCAGGGCCTTGAAGTCGATGACTTCCGGCGATTGAGCTTCGTGGGGGTGCTCCGAACCGGCGTAGACACGCAGGTGGGTCATTTGGGCGCGGGCCAGCGGCGATTCCTTGGGCAGCATACGCTCAACCGCCTTGGTCAGGACGCGCTCAGGGTACTTGCCGCTGAGGATCTGACCCATGGTGCGCTGCTTGACGCCGCCGGGGTGACCGGTGTGCCAGTAGAAGATCTTGTCCGTCAGCTTCTTGCCGGTGTAGTGCACCTTGTCGGCATTGATGACGATGACGTAGTCGCCGGAATCGACGTGCGGCGTATAGTCCGGCTTGTGTTTGCCGCGAAGACGCATGGCGATGAAGGAAGCCAGACGGCCGACAACGGCGTCCTGGGCGTCAATCACGATCCACTTCTTCTCGACATTGGCGGGCTTGAGCGCCGCGGTCGCAGAGGTAAGCATGGGAGATTCCTTTGGTGAAATCCGGGTTTGAAACGGGTGCTTCCCGCCGTGACAGACGCCACCGCCGGAAAAGTCGGGAGCGTATAGACGAGGCAAATGGCCGCGTCAACAGTTATTTTTGACAAAAATTGAGACAGACAATTGTTTTTATTGGGGTTTTTGAATTGGGTATCAAATTACCGTATCAAATCGTCATAATTCTGTGCTCGCTTGTCTTTACATAAGCCCCATCCGATTCCAAACGGTATTGTCCCTTACGCGCAAAGGTGTTTCCATGTCGCTGTCCCGCCGCACCCTCCTCTCTTCGTCTCTGGCCACCTCTGCGGCCTTTACCGGCATGGCGCTGTGGATCAGCAAGGCCGCCGCGGCCCACCGCCTGACCGAAAATGCGCCCGACACCTATGTCAATCAAATCGAAGGCTATGGCCCGCTGGTGAAGGACCCCAACGGTATCGCCGACCTGCCCTCTGGCTTCTCCTACCGCATCTTCTCGCGTCAGGGCGAAACCATGAGCGACGGCCTGATCGTGCCGGGTAAGCACGATGGCATGGCCTGTTTCCCGCACGGCCCGGACACGGTGCTGCTGGTGCGTAACCACGAAATCAAGCACAGCCTCAGCAAGATGGGCCCGTTCGGCGCGCAGAACGAACTGTTCGGCAAGGTTGAGGCGGCCAAGGTCTATGACTTCGCCCCCGACGGTCGCCCGCTGCACGGCGGCACGACCACGCTGGTCTATAATATCAAGGAACAGAAGCTGGTCAGCCATCACCTGTCGCTGGTTGGCACCTCGACCAACTGCGCGGGCGGCCCGACGCCTTGGGGCTCGTGGCTGACCTGCGAGGAAAGCTCGCAAAAGGCCCCCAACGGCGTTGGCAAGGACCACGGCTACGTCTTCGAAGTGCCGGCGCGCGCCGATGGCCTCGTCAAGGCCGAACCGATCAAGGCGATGGGCCGCTTCGAGCACGAGGCCGTGGCCGTCGATCCCAAGACCGGCATCGTCTATCTGACCGAAGACGCTGGGGACTCGGCCTTCTATCGCTTCATCCCCAAGGTGCCGGGCAAGCTTCTGGAAGGCGGCAAGTTGCAGGCGCTGGTCATCAAGGGCAAGCCGCACGCCCTGACCGATAATAAGACCGCCATCTTCTGGCAGCAGGGGGACTGGTTCGAAAGCGAATGGGTCGATCTCGACGAGGTCGAAAGCCCCAATAACGATCTGCGCACCCGCGCCCACGCCAAGGGCGCGGCCCAGTTCGCGCGCGAAGAAGGCATCTTCTTCGGCGAGGGCGAGCTTTACTTCACCTGCACCTCCGGCGGTCCCGGTGAAAACGGCCAGATCATGCGCTATGTGCCCAGCCCCCACGAAGGCACGCCTCAGGAGGCCCGCGCCCCCGGCCGTATCCAGCTCTTTGCCGAGCCGAACAACGACCTGCTGTTCGACTATGTGGACAATATCGTCGTCTCGCCGCGCGGTCAGCTCTTTGCCTGCGAAGACCGCTATTCCGACACGCTGAAAAACCACCTGAAGATCATCACCCGCGAGGGCAAGGTCACCACCTTCGCCCGCAATGCCGAACCGACCAATTCAGAATGGGCCGGGGTGTGCTTCTCGCCCGACGGCTCAACCATGTTCGTCAACCTGCAAAACCCCGGCTGGACGCTGGCCATCACCGGCCCGTGGGATCGGTTCAGCACGGAAGCCGTCAAGAGGTAAGAAAGACGTGGGGCCTGCGCTCAAACAGCGAAGCGGTAGCGCACTTCAAAGCCCCCGCACCCCATCACTGGGTGTTTAAACAGCGAACATCGGTGCGTGTTTGACGTTAAAAAGGTGGGGCTTCGCCCCCAAACAATCCTTCCCTCACACGCTGTATCTCAGTTTGAGCGCGGATAGGTGTGGGGTGCAGGGGCCTGTGGCCCCTGCGTCTTTACTCACCCTAGAAATTCCGCCGGCGGAAGTCGCGATCGGCGCGGGCGACCTTCCACAGCAGCAGGGTGGCCAGAATGAGCAGCCCGACGGCGCCCAACTGATGCAGAAGGCCGAAGGCAATGTGCACATTGGTCCACAGGGTCGCGACGCCGAGGGCGGCCTGACACCAGACCAGCACACCGAAGGCGGCGGCGATCAGGCGCATACCGTCATCGAGGCAGCGCCGCCACAGCCACAGGACCAGAGCCGTGGCGTAGAGCAGCAGGATATAGGCATTGAAGCGGTGCAGGACCTGCACCATGCCCTGATCGTGGACGAACACGTGCCACAGGCCTTTGGAGTAATCGACAAAGGGCACGATGCGCCCGCCCATCAGCGGCCAGTCATTATAGACCAGCCCGGCATCGTTACCGGCGACCAGCGCGCCCAGCATGGATTGCAGGAAGGTCAGGCCAAAGAGACCGGCGACGGCGGCGACCCATCCACCGGGCGCGCCATGCCCGCGCGATTGGCCGTGAAGGGCTTCGTTGGCCGTCCATATGGCAAAGATCATAATGACCAGGGCCAGACTGAGGTGTGTCATCAGGCGTTCGGGGGCGACGTCGATGCGGTTGGCCAGCCCCGAATGCACCATCCACCAGCCAATCGTCCCCTGCACGCCGACCAGCCCGACGAGTAAGGCGCAGCGCCAGATCAGGCGCTGCGGAATGGCCTGCATAAACAGGAAGACAATAAAGGGGATCAGGACCGCGGCACCAATCAGGCGACCCAGCAGGCGATGACCCCACTCCCACCAGAAGATGAATTTGAACTGCTCCACGGACATGTTCGCATTCACCTGCTTGTACTGCGGTATCTGCTGGTACTTGGTGAATTCTTCGGCCCATTGGGCGTCATTCAGCGGCGGCACTACGCCGTGGATGGGCTTCCATTCGGTGATCGACAGGCCTGAGCCGGTCAGGCGGGTGGCGCCACCGACCATAACGATCAGCACGACCATAGCGGCCACGATAGAGAGCCAGATGGCCACGGAAGGAGATTTGAGCGGAAGCCTCACCGTTACGCCTCACTGAAAAATAATTGTTGGGTTCCGTCGGGCGGACCTGTTCAACTGCGGCGAAATAACCTGTAATAGGCATTGGCCGTGCGTTTTGATTTGCCCACAGGGAGGGGTGAAATTCAAGCGATGCGCGACGGAAAAATGTGAAAGGTTCCACAAATGGGTGTTCAGGACTGGATTCTGGCCGGTATGACGGGGTTCATCGTCGGTTGGATCGCCAACAACCTGACCAGGAGCCGCTATAGCGCCATCATCAATATGTTTGTGGGCATTTTCGGGGCGATCCTGATGACGTTTTTCATCCATATTCTCGATATTTATCCGGATCGCTTCTACACAACGCTCCGAGCCGCCGGCGCGGGCTCGGCCGGTCTTCTGGCGCTGTTTCACCTGACGCGCGCCATCGAAAAAGTGAACGTCAAGAAGTGAGGCGGGTCAATCAATGAGCGAAGATGCGACAAAGGGTCTCAGCTTGCCGGTGCGCCGCGTCATCGCCTGTATCGGCATTGTGGTGTTTCTGGCCGTCTATGTGGTGATCGTTTCCAGCATTGGCGAAAGGCTGCCCGACAACGATTGGGTGCACCTGCTGTATTACGGCCTGTCCGGCATACTGTGGGGGATTCCGGTGCTGCCGATCATAAGCTGGTCGGAAAACTACAAAGGCCGGAAGCGCTAAAGCGATATGTCGAAAAGTTTGAGCGGTTTTCGACAAAAATATCGCGACAAAACAAAATTTTAGATCGGGATCAGGCTCCCCTTTAAAACCATCCCGATCTAAAGCGGCAGGAAGCTGTCGTCGTCGGAATTGGGTGGCCGCTTGCCGACGGCAAAGCCGCTGGCGGCCCACAGCGTCCATACGGTCAGCACACCGAGGCCTAAAAGACAGATGACCAGCCGATCCACAACCGCCTTCTGCGCGTGCTGGATCATCCAACTGGCGGCGATGGTCAGAAGGGCCACGACCATCAGATGCACCAGCGCGTGCAGTATGCCCCGCTTTAACACCGCCAATAAACCCAGCATCACGACCACAAAAGCCGCCACCCCTGCCCCCCAGACCACCCACTCCGGATCGGTCAGCGGCCCACGTAACGGCGCACCGGCGGTGAGCAGCAGAAGCGCAGCGAGACCTGAGAGGACGGCTATGGCGCGGTTCATGGGGCGACCCTGTATCTTTTATGGACGACCGTAACATTTAGGTCGGCGTGATTTTGCTCAAACCGGTCATAACCCGCTTTCAGGTCCGTCCAGAAGCCCAACCACTGCGAACCCATATGGCGTTTTATATTCGCGTCGGTCATGCGGAATGGATAAACGTGCACCTGAAAGGCGGTCTGCCCCCCTTTCAAGGCCTCATCAGCTATCAACCAGATTTCCTCAATCCCTTTATCAGTCATGGCATAACAGCCGATTGAGGCACATTTGCCGTGGACCATCAGATAACTGCCGGTTCGGCCGTTGGCTCGATCAAAAGCATTCGGATAGCCGAGGTTGAAAGCCAGATGGTATTGGCTATCGGGTTTCATCTGCGCACGTGAGACGCTATAAAAGCCTTCGGGTGACTGCCCATCCCCTTCTTTCTGTTTGGGACCGAGAGCACCGGACCAGCTACAGATCCGAAAGGTTTTGTAGAGTTGGTATTTTGTCCCCGACTTGACCCAAAGCTCCAGTTCATCCGTTTCCTTGAAGATGCGGACGAGTATGGGCTGGCCCAGTTGCAGGTCGTTTTGAGTCAAGGACGCCCGGATATGGCTCAGTCGCTCTTTGCGTACCTGTTGAAGGTCTGCCGCGCCCGACTCCCAAGGCTTGACGGCCCAAAGCGAGCCGCAAAGTACAACGATGGCTATGACCAGTAAAAACCCACGCTTTCCGTTCATGGCATCCCTCCCACGGGTTACAGGATAACGCAGAGTCGCCGCGGATGTATCGGGAAATTGAGACAGGGTATTGCGCCCGAGTCAGGCGAGAGATTGGCTCCGCTTCGCTCCGCCGCGTCTGCGTGTGATCATTGTGCCTCCGGCAAAATGATCATCACTGGCCGTCGAACCTCTTATCGGGTCGAACCAAGCTCCGGATGATCAAAAGAAAAGGGACTGCCCAATGGGCAGTCCCTTTTCTTTTGATGGTCGGGGCGAGAGGATTCGAACCTCCGACCTGCTGCACCCAAAACAGCTGCGCTACCAGGCTGCGCTACACCCCGACACCCTGCCCGCAGGCAAGGCGCGCTACATGCCACTTCATAGCCGGTTCCGCAAGCCGTTTTACACACCACCCACAGAACAAGCGTCTATTGCGGCATCGGCCCCTTGCCTTCGAAGAAGCGGTGCGTAATGCGGTCGCCCGGCTTGATCCCCAAGGCATCTGCCTGACCGCCATTGATTTCCAGAACCGCCGCCGCCGGGCCGAACGAATGCAGCGGCGTTTCGTTCATTGGCATCGTGTTTTTCTGAATGGAAATCACCTCGCCTGACTTGGAAATATAAAGAATATCAAGCGGTATGTGCGTATTCTTCATCCAGAAGGCGCGTTCGCGAGCATCCGGAAACAGGAACAGCATCCCCTGCCCGGCCGGCAGGTTATCGCGGTTCATCAGCCCGGTTTCGCGTTCCTGTTCGTCATCCGCGATTTCCACCTGAAACGCATGGGTGGCACCGCCCGATAGAACCTGAAGCGCTTCGCGCTCCGGCGGTTTCGGCTGACAGGCCGCCAGAAGCAGAAAAAGCGGGAGCCATTTTACTTTCTTGATCATAAGGTTACCGGAACTCATAGGGTTTACCTGTCGCCTTGTCGATCAGTTCGATCTCAAACAGAGCCGGCCAGTATTTACCGGTGACCAGCAGGTGTTTGGTTTCCGGATTAAAGGCAATGCCGTTCAGCACATCAATGCGCTGCGTAATGGCCGGGCCATAGGCCATCAGACCTTTCAGATCGACAATGCCATTGATCTTGCCGTCCTTTGGGTCGATGCGGACAATATAGTCGGTTTGCCACACATTGGCATAGACCTGCCCGTCGATATATTCCAGCTCATTGAGCATCTCTATGGGCTCGCCGCGCAGGGTCACCGGTACGTCGCTGACCACCTTGAAGGTCTGCGGGTCGAGGAAGCGCAGGCGGTCGCTGCCATCGCTGAGAATCAGATGTGTGCCGTCAGCGGTCAGGCCCCAGCCTTCGCCCGTGTACGCAAATTCGCCCTTTGGCGCGAAGCTGTCGCGATCCCAGATGAAGGCTTTTCCGTGCGTCCAGGTCAGGCCGATGATGGCATTGCCCCACGGCGCCACGCCTTCAGCAAAATAGGGCCGCGCAATATCGTGTTTGCGTTTGACCTCGCCAGTGGCCAGATCGACCTCACGCAGCGACGAGGCCCCCGCCATGCCGGTGCTTTCAAACAGACGGCCGTTCTGAATGAGCAGGCCTTGCGTAAAGGCCTGCGGGTCGTGAGGATAAACCTTCACGACGCGGTAGGTGTAGTGCGCCACCTCTGCCGATGCGGCAACCGTCGCGGGCGAGGTCTGGGCGTGGACGGGCAAGGCGGGTGACAGCGCCGCCATCATGAGCGCCAGAGACCACCGAAAGGCTTTGAACACAGACTTCACCGTTCACACCCGCAAAGAAAAACGGAGGCGAAACCTCACCTCCGTTGGAAATTCGCTGGATTCAATGGCCGTTTCAAGGCCGTTTTTCCGCTCAGGCCATCGCCTTGGGCTGTACTTCGGTTACGACCAGCCCCTTGGGCCCTTCGCCGAAGCGCACCATCAGGGTATCGCCCTGCTGAACGTCCTCAAGACCAAAGCGACGCAGGGTTTCGATATGGATGAAGATGTCCGTCGGATCGTTGCCACGCACCACGAAGCCATAGCCCTTGGTGCGGTTGAACCATTTGATGGTCGCCGCTTCGAGATCACCGATGGTTGCCTGCACGTTATGCGTCGAACGCACAGCCGCCGGGTCACGCGCTTCGCGTACAGGGCCGCTGCCGCTGTCTTCCAGTGCGGTGATCTGAATAACCTGCCAGCCCTTGGCGCGCTTGGCGATCTTGCATTCAATGGCGGCACCTTCGTGCGCCAGATCACGCCCCAGATCACGCAGTGCGGACACATGCAGCAGCACGTCGCGCATACCGGTCAATTCAGGGGATTGGGGCACGATGAAGCCGTAGCCCTTGCCGGCATCGAACCATTTCACGCGACCGGAAATAGCCTTTACGTCTTCCGCCTCGCTGCTCTTTGCGTAATCGTACAAACTCATATTCCTCACCAAGCCCACAAATAATCTACCGCGCGAGCACTATAACATGGATATTTTTAAATGGGCAGCGCCCCTGCCCCTCTCTTTTTTGAGAGGATATGCGAAAATATCGCTTAATGCGAGTAAAAAAGCGGTAATTATGTCGCGTAGAGCAGCCTGAACGCAAAATATGACGTTTTTGACACAGGGCCGCACATTCCGTTCAGAAAATCAGATGTGCGCGAAAATTGTGGGGAGTGAGGGTACGGTGGCAGTCCCTAGGGGAGTCGAACCCCTCTTTTCAGGTTGAAAACCTGACGTCCTAACCGATAGACGAAGGGACCGCGTGTCCGTATCAACAAGTCCTGACTGGCAGTCCCTAGGGGAGTCGAACCCCTCTTTTCAGGTTGAAAACCTGACGTCCTAACCGATAGACGAAGGGACCGCGTCAAGAGGTGCGCTTGATAGCGTCACGCATTGTTCGTTGCAAGCGCTATTTTCGGCAATATCGCCTCAACTTGTGAATATATGGGCGATATCTTCGATTTCGAACTGCACGCCCTTGCGCCCCATATAGTCGTCGGGTTTTAGCCGCCCCGCCACGTGGATGGTGCCCACCGGATTGAGCAGCGCCGCCCCCACCGCCGTGTCCTGCGCGCGCCAGGCGATGGCTTTCAGACGCTTGCCGCCTTCGTCGATCAGGTCGCAACGCACGTGCCCGCCTTTCAGCGCTGAGGCATAGCCCACGCGCATCCCCGGCAGGACAAACATCGGCTCCGGATTGCCCTGACCGAAGGGGGCCATGATCTCAAAACGCTCCAGCAAGGCCCGCGTGCAGGTCGCGGCACTGAGCGCCGCGTCGATTTCCAGCCGGTCCTTACGGTCAGCCTCGACGGTAGCATTGGCAATATGCGCGTTCAGAAAGACCCGCAGTTCCGGGATGCGCGCGGCCTCAATACTCAGGCCCGCCGCCATCGCGTGCCCGCCGCCCGACAGCAACAGCCCGCTTTCAAAGGCCGCCGTCACCGCCTGCCCCAGATTGATCCCGGCCTGCGACCGACCCGATCCCTTGCCGATGCCCGTAACCGGGTCGATGCCAATGACGATAACCGGCTTGTGCCAGCGTTCGCGCAGCCGGCCCGCGACGATGCCGATGACACCAGGATGCCAGTCTTCGTGCGCCACGATAATGACGTGGTCTTCGGCCGTGACCAGGCCTTTTGCGTCGGCCAAAGCCAAGGCCTGTTCCTGCACGGCGGCCTCGACGTCACGGCGCGTCTTGTTCAACTCATCCAGTTCCTGCGCCAGAGCCGCCGCCTCGCCCGCATCGTCGGTGGACAAAAGCCGTACCCCCAGATCCGCACGACCGATACGCCCGCCGGCATTGATGCGCGGCCCCAGCACAAAGCCGGAATGAAACACCCCGAGCGCTGTCGCCGCGTCCTTGGGCTCGCCCCCGGCCACCTGCATCAGGGCGCGGATGCCCGGATTGTTCAGGCGTGACATGACCTTCAGCCCTTGCGAGGCCAGTGCGCGATTGAAGCCGCTAAGCGCCGTTACGTCACAGATGGCCCCCAGCGCCGCCAGATCGAGCCATTGGGTGAGGTCAGGCCGAGGCCGCTCGGCAAACAGCCCGCGCTTTTCGGCTTCGCGGTTAAGCGCCGCCAGCACCACAAACACCACGCCCGCCGCCGCTAGATTGCCCTGCGCCGAGGTGCAGCCCGGCCGGTTGGGATTGACCACGGCACGGCATCTGGGCGGGTCTTCGCGCATGATGTGATGGTCGATCACCACGACCTCAAGGCCGATGCGCGCCGCATAGTCGAGCGCCCGGTGCGCCGACGCGCCGCAATCAACCGTGATGACCAGATCGGCCCCTTCGGCTTTTAATCGGTCAAAGGCCTTTTCCGACGGGCCATAGCCCTCCAGCATCCGGTCGGGTACATAGACGCTCAGCTCATGCCCCATATGACGGAACCAGCGCACCAGTTGCGCCGCCGAGGTGGCGCCATCGACATCGTAGTCGGCAAAGACGTAGATCTTCTGACGCGCCTGAAGCGCATCCAGAATGGCCGCCACCGCCTGCGGCATGTCCATGAAACCATCAGGGTCGGGGAACAGCGCTTTCAAGGTCGGGCGCAGATAGTCGTCGAGCCCGTCTGAGGTCACGCCGCGCGCGGCAATCGAGCGCGCCACCGGCTCGACAAAGGCCTCTTCCATCAGGCCTTTGAGCGCGATTTGCTGCGTGATCAGACGCAGTTCGTGCGCGCCGACGCGCTGGCTGTCGCGACGATCCACCCACAGACGGCCCGTTACCGACGTCTCCACCCCCAGAAACGGCGGCAGGTCGGTCAGGTTCTGGCGGGCAGGATCATCAGGCATGGGACATCACGATTGCAGGGGGCGACGCATATACAGCTTACGGATAGTCTGAGTCCGCGAAATCATCACCAGACTTTCGGTGCTGATAAACACCTCTCCGTCGGGCGACATCTCCTTTTGCACCCCGTCGAGCAATGCGCCGGGCGTGACGCCTGTGGCGACAAAGACAACATCCGACGAGACCAGTTCGTTCAGGCTGTATTTACGGTCGAAGTCGCTCAGGCCCAGACGCTGGGCCCGCTGGCGCTCATCGTCATTGCGGAAAACCAGCCGGCCCTGAAACTGACCGCCGACGCATTTCAAAGCCGCCGCGGCCAGCACGCCTTCCGGCGCCCCTCCTGAGCCCAGATAGATGTCGATACCCGTTTCCGGCTGTGCCGTGTGGAAGACGCCGGCGACATCACCGTCGGTGATCAGGTGCACGCGCGCCCCAGCCTTACGCAGCGAGGCGATGATGCGGTCGTGACGCGGGCGATCCAGCACACAGGCGACGATTTCAGAGACATCCACGCCCTTGGCCGCAGCCAGTGCCCGCACATTGTCTTCGGGGCTGGCGTCGAGATCGACCACACCATCGGGATAGCCCGGACCAATAGCGATCTTGTCCATATAGGTGTCCGGCGCGTGCAACAGCCCGCCGCGCGGCGCGAAGGCCACCACGGTCAGGGCGTTGTTCATGGCCTTGGCCGCCAGAGTCGTGCCTTCCAACGGGTCAAGGGCAATGTCGATCGCCGTGCCCTTGCCCGTGCCGACCGTCTCACCGATAAACAGCATGGGGGCTTCGTCACGCTCGCCTTCGCCGATGACGATACGGCCGTCCATATCGATGGCATTGAGCGCCGAGCGCATGGCGTCCACCGCCGCCTGATCCGCCGCCTTCTCGTCCCCCTTGCCGATCCAGCCGTGCGCGGCAATAGCCGCCTCTTCGGCCACCCGAACAATGTCGAGGGCCAGGTCGAAACCCGTTTGTGACATAGGCATTTCCCTGTTGGTTTGTTCTTTTTATTTCGCCACGGGTGGCGGCTCGGCGCGCGCGCGCAGGCGGGCGGCCATGCTTTCTATGGCGGCACTGTCGGCGCCCGTTTTGATCGGTGCCCCCAGAACGGGGTCGATACGCGCATTGGCCGCCTTAGCCATGGCTTCGGGGGCCTTAAGCTCCCACGGCAGGGCATCAGCCGTTTTTTGAAGCTGATCGGATCTGGCTTTCAACGCCACCACCTGTTGCCTGATCTGCTCCGGCGTCGGCACATTCTGAGGCGGGGGCGGGAATTCAGACCATTTGGGGAAGCTGTCATAGGTGCGCGGCGAAGACGTTTCCTGCGCTGAAACGGACGCGGCAAAGGCTCCGATAACCGCACAGGGCAGCAAGAGCGCGTGGATCTTTGACCGCTTAATCATGAGGAAGCTCCGCAACCGATGGCATCGGTTATAAAAACCGGGCTGATCAAAAGCAAACTTTGCGAGTCCTGAACAGCCCTAAAACACGTCATAACGCGATGTTGCATATTATACAGTGAAAATTGTGGCGCAACGCCTGATGAAGCGCGTTAGAAAATAGCCAGAACCGACTCGCGGAGGCCACCATGACTGAAAAAAGCACTGAGAAACCCGCTTCCAAGGCCAAAACCCGCAAGGCCACCGCTCCCAAAAAAGCCGTAGCCGCCGAAGCGACGCCCAAAGTGGCCCCTGCCCCCGTGGCCAAAGCCACACGCAAAACAGCGCCTAAGGCAAAGACCGCCCCCAAGGCCGCCCCCGTCGAAGCCCCCGTGACCCCAAAGCCTGCGGCGCAGTCCGCACCGTCGCCCGCTACCCCTGCGTCAGAACCGCCGCCCGAATCCACCTTTGATTCTGAGCAGATGAAGGCGCTGGAAGACCTGTCGATTAATCTCGCCAAGGCAGCGATTACCGCCCAGACGGCTTTGGCCAGCGCGGTTTTGAAACAACCCGATTTCAACGGCACGCCGAACGGCGATCCGTTTCAGGTCGCGCCTGCGATGACCAGTGTCATGACTTCGCTGGCGCAAAACCCCGAAAAAGTCATCGAAGCCCAGACCGACCTGATGACCGGCTACATGTCGTTGTGGGCCGAAATGACCCGCCGATCTCTGGGCGTCGAAAGCGAAACCGACACCATGCCCAAGGACAAGCGGTTCTCCGACCCGCGCTGGCAGCAGAACCTCGTCTTCGACATGATGCGCAAGTCGTATCTTCTGTCCTCGACCTGGCTCAACAACCTTGTATCCTCTGTCGAGGACGTCGATCCGCTGCATAAGCGCCGCGCCGAGTTTTTCACCAAGCTGGTCACCGACGCCTTTTCGCCCTCCAACTTCCTGATGTCCAACCCGGCAGCGCTCGATACGCTGCTCACCTCCAAGGGCGAAAGTCTGGTCAAGGGGATGCAGAAATTCGCCGACGATCTGGCGCGAGGCGACGGCAAGCTGAAGATTTCTCAGGCCGATTATGCCCATTTCAAGGTCGGCGAAAACGTCGCCACAACGCCGGGCAAGGTGGTGTGGCGCGGCCCGTTGTTCGAGTTGCTGCAATATAATCCGACTACGGACGAAGTGCGCGAAACGCCGCTGCTGATCTTCCCGCCGTGGATCAACAAATACTACATCCTCGATCTGCAATCGAAGAATTCACTCATCAAGTGGCTGACGGATCAGGGCTTTTCGGTTTTCGTCGTCTCATGGGTCAATCCGGACGCAGACCTCAAAGACGTCACCTTTGAGGACTATATGTTCGGCGGCATCTATAAGGCCGTGTCATTAGTCCGTGAACAGACGGGTTCATCTAAGGTCAATACGGTCGGCTACTGCATCGGCGGCACGCTTTTGGGCGTCGCTCTGGCCCACATGGCGGCCAAGGGTGACGACAGCGTGTCATCGGCCACCTTCTTTACCGCCCAGCACGACTTTTCCGAAGCCGGAGACCTCCTCCTCTTCACCAATGAAGCCTGGCTGAAAGAGCTGGAGCGCCAGATGGACGCCGCCGGAGGCGTCCTGCCCGGTGCCGCCATGGCGGATACCTTCAACGCCTTACGCGCCAACGATCTCGTCTGGTCCTTCTTCGTCAACAACTACCTGATGGGTAAGGACCTGACCGCCTTTGACCTGCTCTGCTGGAATGCCGATCAGACGCGGATGCCCAAGGCGCTGCATATGTACTACTTGCGCAAATTCTATCACGAAAACGCGCTGTCTCAGGGCAAGCTCACCATTGCGGGCGTGCCCATCGACCTGAAAAACGTCAAAATCCCCGTCTTCGAACAATCCGGCCGCGAAGACCATATCGCCCCGCCGGGCTCGGTGTTCAAATCGGCGCGCCTGTTCGGCGGCCCGGTCACCTTCGTCATGGCGGGCTCCGGCCATATCGCCGGCGTCGTCAACCCGCCAGCGGCCCAGAAGTACCAGCACTGGATCAACGAACTGAGCAATGCCAGGGGCTTACCGGAGACTCTTGAGGCCTGGCAAAAGGACGCCGTCGAGCATAAAGGGTCGTGGTGGGACTACTGGGCCAAATGGTTGCACGATAAGTCCGGCCCGATGGTCCCGGCGCGTGACCCGTCCAAGGGAAAATTCAAACCCGATATGGATGCACCGGGTAGCTATGTGCTAGTGAAGTCGTAGTCTTTAAGATCGTGGGGCCGCAGGCCCCACACCCCAAAACCGGAAGTCTGATAAACGCCGGGTTTTTGGGGTTGCAAACCCGATATGGGGTGCAGGGGCCTGTGGCCCCTGCCTCTTTTAAACCCTTACAGCCTCAAAATAATCGTCTCAACGATCGGTCTCCGCCCCCAGGTATTCTGAGCGGCCTTTTTGAGGACGCGCGCCACAGCGGTTTCGACGGTCTGATCGTCGTCGCGTTCTTCGCGCGAAAGCTTCTGCACCGCCTTTTCGGCCATATCGCACAGCTTTTCGAGCTGATCCGAGATGCTGTCCTCGTCCTCAAAAGCCAGACCCAGACCCCGCACCTCGACATAGGAGGCCAGTTGGTTCTTGCTGTTGAGGGCGAAGGAGACGAACAACATGCCGTTGTGGGCGGCGTGGCGGCGTTCGCGCAGGGCTTCGGAGGCTTCGGGGACCAGCATACCGCCATCGACAAACAGGCGGCCGGAGGGCACTTCGTCGATGATTTCGGGCTTGCCGGGGGCGAGGCGCACCATGTCGCCATTGCGCAGGACGACCTGTTCCGGGATGCCGATTTCGGCGGCCAGAGCGGCGTGCTTTTGCAGATGGCGGCGTTCACCATGCGTCGGAATGGCGATTTTCGGGCGCGCCCAGGCGTACATCTGCTTCAGTTCATCACGGCAGGGGTGGCCGGAGACGTGGATGCCAGGGTGATCCTTTTCGGTATGGATTTCGACACCAAGGTCCGACAGACGGTTTTGCAGGCTGCGGATGGCGATTTCGTTGCCCGGAATGACGCGCGAGGAGAAGACGCAGGAATCCCCGGCCCCCAGACGCACCAGTGGGTGGTTGCCGTCGGCAATGCGCGACAGGGCGGCGCGCGGTTCGCCCTGAGAGCCTGTGCACAGATAAAGGACGTCGGTGTCCTTCATCTTGGCGGCTTCGGCTTCGGAGACGAATTCCTGCACGCCCTTCATCAGGCCCACGAATTTGGCGGCAGCCGCCATGCGGTGCATGGAGCGCCCGACGAGGCAGACCGAGCGCCCACAGGCTTCGGCGGCGCGGATGACGCTGTCCATGCGGGCGACGTTCGAGGCGAAGCAGGCCACGGCGACGCGACCTTTCAGTGTACGGATCACCGCCTCAAGCGCCACCTTCACATCGGCTTCGGAACCCGCCTGCCCGTCCACGAACACATTGGTCGAATCGCAAACCATGGCTAGCACGCCCTCATCGCCGAGCGCGACAATGCGGCTGATGTCGGTGGGTTTACCCGTAATGGGGTCCGGGTCGATCTTCCAGTCGCCGGTGTGCAGCACAGTCCCCAGCGGCGTTTTGATGGACAGGCCGTTGGGTTCCGGGATCGAGTGGGTGATGGTGATATAGTCGATTTCAAACGGACCCAGATGCACCTTGCCACCCAGCGGCACCTCGGTCAGGTCGAAGTCTTCGACCCCCGCTTCGCGCAGCTTTTCGCGGATAAGAAAGGCGGTGAAGGGCGTGGCATAGAGCGGCGCCTTGATGCGATCCCATAGCCAGCCGAGCGCCCCGATATGGTCTTCGTGGGCGTGGGTCAGAATGACCCCCAGAATCTCCTCGCCTTCGAGGAATTTGGGGTCAGGCACGATGACTTCAATGCCGGGCGTGGTCAGGTCGCCGAAGGTGACGCCCACATCGACCAGAATCCATTTCCGGTCATGCTCTGGCCCGAAGCCATAAGCATTGAGGTTCATACCGATTTCGTTTGAGCCGCCCAGCGGCAGAAACACCAGTTCGTCTTTGTTTTTACTCATTTTTCTTTTGATTAGAGAGGGTACGCTGATAGATTTCGAGCAGACCCCGCAGCGTAAGATCGGGATCGAAATGATGGATGCGGTCGGTCGCGCCTTCGAACAGCGACGCCACGCCGCCGGTTGCCACGACCGTCATGGGGTGTCCGTATTCGGCCTGAATCTTGTCGGTCAGATATTCGATGAGGCCCATATAGCCCCAAAATATGCCCGATTGCATGGCGCTGACCGTGTCCTTGCCGATATAGTGCGCCGGGCGCTCGATCGCAATGCGCGGCAGCTTGGCCGCCGCCGAATGCAGGGCCTGAACCGACAGGTTGATGCCCGGCGCAATCGCCGTCCCTTCCAGCGCGCCGTCGGCGGCCACCACATCGAAGGTGGTGGCGGTGCCGGAGTCAATGACGATCAGTGGTCCGCCGTATTTGATCCACGCGCCCACCGTATTGACCAGACGGTCCGCCCCGGCTTCTGACGGCTTGTCAATGCGGACCTCGATGCCAAGGTGCGTATTGTCACCAATAACGTAAGGCGTCTTGTTGAAATAGCGCTGGGCCAGCTTGCGCAGGTTGAACAGGGACTGCGGTACGACCGAGGAGATGATGCAGTCTTCGATCTGATTGAAATCGAGGCCGTTCATCTGAAGGAGCTGATAGAGCCAGACGGCGTATTCGTCGGCGGTGCGCGTCGATTCGGTGGCCGTGCGCCATTGGGCGCGCCAGCCTTCGCCATCGTGCACGGCGAACAATGTATTGGTATTGCCCTGTTCGATGGCGAGCAGCATCAGGCCTCCGGATACGAAACGGACCCGCTGGCGATCACGTGGATCGTGCCGTCCGGGTCTCTGACGCGCAGCGCGCCATAGTCATCAAGGCCAAGAATCGTTCCCGTCCGGGCCTGAGGGTGTTGCTCTATCAGACAGAGGCGGTCGCGGCCATAGGCCTGATCCCACCACTGCGCGGCTGTGGCTTCAAAGCCATGCGCAAGCCAGTCGTCCAGACGCCGCGTCAGGGCCGCATCGAGGGCTTCGAGGACGCTTTCGACGGTTTGCGGTTGCGCCGTTAGGTCGTTGACCGCCGCCGTGCCATAGCTCAGCCCCTTCGGCGCTTCGGCGATATTGATGCCGATGCCGATGACCACCCCCAGCCCCGAAGCAAGGGTTTCGCTCTGGGCCAGAATACCGCACAGCTTGCGGCCATCGTAAAGGACGTCGTTCGGCCATTTGATCTTCAGGGGGTCGGGCACGCTAAGCAAGGGACGGATCGCGTCGGTTACCGCCAGCGCCGCCACAAAGGACAGTTGCGTCACGCGGCGCATCTCGACCGGCAGCACCCCGTACCACGAGGCCATCAGATTGCCCGACGGCCCGTCCCATTGACGCCCCATACGCCCCTGCCCAGCGGTTTGGCGCTGCGCACATATCCAGCGCGGGCCGCAATCTCCCGCCCGCAGCCGGTTCAGGGCTTCAGTCTGGGTAGATGTCAGGGTTTCAAACAGATCAACAGGTGTCATATGAAAAAAAGATGCAGGGGTTACAAACCCCTGCACCCCATAAATCAGGCTACGTCAACAGTGCGTTAGTTCAGGCCAAAGCTTTTGACCGCTATTTCCGCTAGGGGATAGAGCCCCGACAGGGCGAAGGCCGCGATCGGGAAGGCAAAGGCGGCGGCCGCATAGGCAATCCACTTGGCCTCGAACGGGGCCTTGTCCAGCTCGCCCTTATCCCCATCGAACCACATCACCTTGATGATACGCAGGTAATAGAAGGCCGCGATGACCGAAGCCACCAGACCGGCCACGGCAAAGCCCCAGTAACCGGCTTCGAGGGCCGCCCCGAAGACGAAGAACTTGCCCCAGAAGCCTGAGAAGGGTGGCATCCCCAGCACCGACAGGGCCAGCACCGTGAGGGCGATGGTCAGCTTCATATCGACCTTGGACAGACCCGACAGGTCGTCGATCTTGCTGACGGCAATGCCCTTGCGCGACAGGGCGATCTGCGCGGAGAACAGGCCCAGCGTATCGACCATGTACAGGACCGAGAACAGCAGCAATGCCATGACGCCCTTGTCCGTACCGGCCGCCAGGGCCAGCATGGCGTACCCCATATTGGCAATCGACGAATAGGCCAGCAGGCGCTTGAAGTCCTTTTGCATCAGGCCGCCGAGGCCGCCGATCAGGAAGGACAGGGTGGCAATGGCGAGCAGCACCTGCGCCCACTGATCGTGCAGACCAGCAAAGGCGTCGTTGAGGACGCGCGCCAGCAGCACCAGAGCGGCAAACTTCGGAGCGCCGGCGAACAGGGCCACGACCGGGGTCGGCGCGCCTTCATAGACGTCCGGCGTCCACATGTGGAACGGCGCGGCGGAGACCTTGAAGGCCAGACCGGCAATGACGAAGACCAGACCGAAGATCAGGCCGACCTGCATATTGGCCTGAGCCGAGGCGGCGATGGCGTCGAAATTCATCGAGCCCGCAAAGCCATAGACCAGCGAGATGCCGTAGAGCAGCAGACCCGAAGACAGCGACCCCAGCACGAAATACTTCAGACCGGCTTCCGAACCCTTGGCGTCGTCACGGCGGAAGGCCGCCATGACATAGGCCGCCAGCGAATTCAGTTCGAGGCCGATATAGAGGGCGATCAGGTCGCCTGCCGAGACCATCATGCTCATGCCGATGGCCGACAGGGTGACGAGGATCGGGAATTCGAAGCGGTTATTGTTCTGACGCTCGAAATAGCCGCGCGCCAGCACCACCACCAGAGCCGAGGCGATGTAGATGAAGGTCTTGGCGAAATTGGCCACGCCGTCAGCGATGAAGGACCCGTTGAAGACCTTACCGTGACCGTTAAAGGCCGCGGCAAAGGCCGCCGCGATCAGGGCCGCACCGCATAGCGCCGCGACCGAGCCTGCCGCCTTGTCACCGCGCAGCGCCCCATAGACGAGGATGCCGAGTACGGAAACCGCCAGTATCAGTTCCGGAAGGGCCAGATGAAGAGCCGATGTCAAATCCATAAGGGGCGCTCCTATCCGCCGATAACAGCGCGGTACGTCGCCACAACGGCGTCCACGCTGGCGGTGGTAAAGTCAAATACAAAGGCCGGATAGATACCCAGCAGCAGCGTCCCCGCGATCAGGGGCGCAAAGATGATTTTTTCGCGCAAGCTCAGGTCCGGATGGCCCTTGAGCTGTTCATTGGTCACCTCGCCGTACATGACGCGCTTGAACAGGGTCAGGGCGTACATGGCCGACAGGATGACACCCGTGGCGGCGACCAGCGCGGCCCAGGTCGAAGCCTGATAGAGGCCGGTCATGGTCAGGATTTCCCCGACAAAGCCCGACGTGCCCGGCAAGCCGACATTGGCCATGGTAAACAGCAGGAAGACGAAGGCGAAGTGCGGCATCAGCTTGGTCAGACCGCCGTAGAAGGCGATTTCGCGCGTGTGCCAGCGGTCATAGACCACACCGACGCAGAGGAAGAGCGCACCAGAGATAAAGCCGTGCGAAATCATCTGATAGACCGCGCCCTGCACGCCCGCCTGATTACCGGCGAAGATCCCCATAGTCACGAAACCCATGTGCGCGACTGACGAATAGGCGATGAGCTTCTTGATATCCGTCTGACGGAAGGCGATCAGCGAGGTCACGACGATGGCGATCACCGACAGGGTCAGCACGAAGGGCGTGAAAAGCTCCGAGGCGTGCGGGAACATCGGCAGGTTGAAGCGGATGAATCCGTAGCCGCCGAGCTTCAGCAGGATACCGGCCAGCATGACCGAGCCCGCCGTCGGGGCCTGCACGTGGGCGTCGGGCAACCAGGTGTGCACCGGCCACATCGGCATCTTCACCGCGAACGAGGCGAAGAAGGCGAACCACAGCCACGGCTGCGCCGCTTGCGAGAAGGCGTAGGTCGAAAGGGTCGGGATGTCCGACGTGCCCGCGACGCTGACCATGTACAGCATGGCCGCCAGCATCAGAACGGACCCCAAAAGGGTATAGAGGAAGAACTTGTAGGCCGCGTAGATACGGTCCTTGCCGCCCCAGATACCGATGATCAGGAACATCGGGACCAGACCGCCTTCGAAGAAGACGTAGAAGAGGAACAGGTCGAGCGCGGTGAACACGCCGATGACCAGCGTTTCCAGCACAAGGAAGGCGATCATATATTCGACGAGGCGGGTCTTGACCGAGTCCCACGAGGCGAGGATGCACAGCGGCATCAGCAGCGCCGTCAGGGCCACGAACAGCACCGAAATGCCATCGACGCCCATGTGGTAGCTCAGGAAGCTGAACCACTGCACCTTTTCCACGAACTGATAGTCGGTAGTGGTGCGGTCGAAGCCCGCCAGCAGGACGACCGTCAGCGCCAGCGTCGCCAGCGTCGTCCACAGGGCGATCCACTTGGCATTGCGCTCGATGACGCTGGCGTCATCCTTGCGCGAAACCCATTTGACGCCAAGGATGGCCAACGCCCCTACCAGTGGCAGGAAGGTAATAAGGCTGAGAAGATTGGGGATTACCGGTGACATACTTAAAAGCTCTCCCCTATCGCGCCATACCGAAGACAACCCAGGTCAGAAGACCCGCGATGCCGAGGAACATGACGAAGGCGTAGTGATAGACATAGCCCGTCTGGGTCTTGACCAGACGCTGCGCCGATTTCAGCGCCGTCCAGGCGGCACCGTTCGGGCCCAGGCCGTCGATGATTTTCACATCGAGCACCTTCCAGAACAGGTCGCCGAGCGCCTTGGCCCCCTTGACGAAGGTCCCCTGATACAGCTCATCGAAGAACCACTTGTTGTACAGGAAGGTGTACAGAGGCCCCTTGCGCGCGGCCATGGCCTTGGGCAGGGCGGGCTTCAGCAGGTAGAAGTACACAGCCAGAGCTGTACCGATCAGGGTGACCACCAGCGGTGCCCACTTAACCCAGGCTTCCTCGATGTGGTGCGCCTCATGCAGGACGTGGTTGTGCGGTCCGTGCTGGATGGCGTGGCCCCAGAAGGCGTGCGCGTGATCGCCGATAAAGTACGGCGCGAAGACGAAACCGGCCGCCACCGCACCGATCGACAGCACGATCAGCGGGATCAGCATGACGATCGGGCTTTCGTGCGGCGTATGCGCATGGCCGTGGTGATCGTCGTGACCATGAGCGTGGGCGTGATCGTCGTGCGCGTGAGCGACAGCAGCGTGCGCGTGGTCGTCATGGCCGTGCGCGTGATGATCGTCGTGCGCCGCTTCCCAGTGCTTCTTGCCGTGGAAGGTCATGAAGGCCAGACGCCAGCTATAGAAGGCCGTCAGAAGGGCTGCCAGAATACCGATCACGAAGGCGAACATGCCCTGCGGCGTATTATGGGCCGCCCACGCGGTTTCGATGATCATGTCCTTCGAGAAGAAGCCCGCGAAACCGATTTGCGTGTAGGGGATGCCCAAGCCGGTGATGGCGATGGTGCCGATGGTCATGGCCGCATAGGTGACCGGCAGATACTTGGCCAGACCGCCCATGTGACGCATATCCTGCTCGTGGTGCATCCCGTGGATGACCGACCCGGCCCCAAGGAACAGCAGCGCCTTGAAGAAGGCGTGGGTAAACAGGTGGAACATGGCCGCCTCATAGGCACCGACGCCCGCAGCGAAGAACATGTAGCCGAGCTGCGAACAGGTCGAGAAGGCGATGACGCGCTTGATGTCGTTCTGCGTGAAGCCGATGGAGGCGGCGAAAATGGCGGTGATGGCCCCGATATAGGTGACGATCATCTTGGCCACCGGCGCGTATTCAAACAACGGCGACAGCAGGCAGACCATGTACACGCCGGCGGTAACCATGGTGGCGGCGTGGATCAGGGCCGACACCGGCGTCGGGCCTTCCATGGCGTCCGGCAGCCAGGTGTGCAGGAAGAACTGCGCCGACTTACCCATGGCCCCGATGAACAGAAGGAAGGCGGCCAGATCGAGCGCCGAGAAGCTGTGGCCGAGGAACATCCAAGTGGTGTTGGCCTTGGCGGCGATCAGCGGGAACAGTTCGTGGAAGTTGATGGTCCCGAACATCCAGTAGATGGTCATAATGCCCAGCGCGAAGCCGAAGTCGCCGACACGGTTGACGACGAAGGCCTTGATGGCCGCCGAAGACGCCGAGTCCTTCTGGAACCAGAAGCCGATCAGCAGGTAGGAGGCCAGACCGACGCCTTCCCAGCCGAAGAAGAGCTGCATGAAGTCGGCCGCCGTCACCAGCATCAACATGGCGAAGGTAAACAGCGACAGGTAGGCGAAGAAGCGCGGACGGCTGGGGTCTTCGGCCATGTAGCCCCAGCTATAGAGGTGAACCAGCGAGGAGACCGAGGTCACCACGATCAGCATGGTGGCCGACAGGGCATCAATACGGATCGACCACGCCGAGTGGAAGGTGCCGATATTGATAAAGTCGAGCAGCTTTACGGTGAAGGGCTCAAGGCCGCCCCAAGTGTGCTGGGCAAAGGTGTACCACGACAGGGCGCAGGACAGGAAGAGCAGCCCGGTGGTCACCGCCTGAGAGGCGATGTCACCGATCTTGCGCCCGAACAGGCCCGCGACCAGAGCCCCTAGAAGCGGGGCCAGAACAAGGATCGTAACCAGATTTTGCATGACTTCCCTTAGCCCTTCATCATGCTGGCGTCATCGACTTCGATGTCACCGCGGTTACGGAAGAACGTCACAAGAATAGCCAGACCGACCGCCGCTTCCGCAGCCGCAACGGTGAGGACGAACATCGCCATGATCTGACCCTGCACATTATGCAGGTGCGTCGAGAAGGCGACGAAGTTGATATTGACCGCGAGCAGGATCAGTTCGATCGACATCAGGATGATGATGATGTTGCGGCGGTTCATGAAGATGCCGAACACCCCGATGGTGAACAGGATGGCCGAAACGATCAGATAGTGTTCAAGACCGATAGTCATTCCTTGATTCCTTCGCCGGTTTTGACCTTGACGATGGCCACGGCGTCCTTGCGGCGGCGCGTCACCTGGGTGTGGATGTCTTGGCGTTTAACATAGGTGCGGTGCTGGAGCGTCAGCACGATGGCGCCGATCATGGCCACCAGAAGCACCAGACCCGCCGCCTGGAAGACATAGACGTAATCTGTGTAGAGCACGCGACCGATGGCTTCGATATTGCTCATCTCCGCGCCATAAACCTGCGGCGATTGACCCGCAGCGGCACCGCGCTGGGCCACGGCCGAGGAGATCATGATCAGCTCGATCAGCAGAAGAATACCGACCACCATGCCGATGGGGAGGTAGTTGGCGAAGCCCTGCCGCAGCTTGGTGAAGTCCACATCCAGCATCATGACGACGAAGAGGAAGAGGACCGCCACCGCGCCGACATAGACGACGACCAGCAGCATGGCGAGGAATTCCGCCCCCATCAGGACGAACAGGCCCGCCGCCGAAAAGAAGGCGAGGATCAGAAACAGCACCGAGTGCACCGGGTTGCGCGCGGTAATCACCAGCGCCCCCGATACGACGGTCACGGCCGCCAGAATGTAAAAGGCTATTGCCAGCATGATCGGGACCTCCGCCCCTTCTCTACTTTGCGGGTTCGGGATCGCTCCCTAGCCCCTCAGACTGTGATCCCGCAAGGCATATCCTTACGGAATCGGTGGATATTCCAGAGCACTTCCCGATTGGGAAGCGCTCTTACTCTCTTGTCGCGCGTTTGTTTCCGAAAACCGCTTCACACTTTTCGGAACGCGCTCACGCGCCTTAACGGTAAGGCGCGTCCAGTTCGAGGGCGCGTGCAATCTCGCGCTCCCAGCGGTCGCCATTGGCCAGCAGCTTCGACTTGTCGTAGTACAGTTCTTCGCGCGTATCGGTGGCGAATTCGAAGTTCGGGCCTTCGACAATGGCATCGACCGGACAGGCTTCCTGACACAGGCCGCAATAGATGCACTTCACCATGTCGATGTCGTAGCGCGTCGTGCGGCGCGACCCGTCCTCGCGCGGTTCGGCCTCAATGGTGATGGCCTGAGCCGGGCAGATCGCTTCGCACAGCTTGCAGGCGATGCAGCGCTCTTCGCCATTAGGATAGCGACGCAGGGCGTGTTCACCGCGGAAGCGCGGGCTGATCGGCCCCTTCTCGAACGGGTAGTTGATGGTCTTCTTCGGCTTGAACATATATTTCACGGCAAGGCCCGTGGCCCCGACGAAGTCAAGCAGCAGCGCGCCCTTGGCGGCTTGGACAAGACGGCCGATCATGCGAAATTACCTCCGAAAACCTGGTAGGCCGCGATGATAACGACGGCAACGAGAGACAGGGGCAGAAAGACCTTCCAGCCCAGACGCATAAGCTGATCGTAGCGGTAGCGCGGTACGATGGCCTTGGCGATGGCGAACATGATGAACCAGAACACCACCTTGACGATGAACCAGCCGAGGCTGATCAGGGTGTAGGCCAGAGTGCCGGGGGCAATGATCGAGTCCATCGGGATGGGCGATTGCCAGCCGCCAAAGAAGAGGATGGTGATCATGGCGCACATCAGCACGATGTTGGCGTATTCACCGATCATGAACAGCAGGTACGGCGTCGAGGAATATTCGACCTGATAACCGGCGACCAGTTCGGATTCGGCTTCGGGCAGGTCGAACGGCGGACGGTTGGTTTCGGCGAGCGCCGAAATGTAGAACATGACCATCATGCCGAACATGACCGGCAGCTTGATGATGCCGAGGCCCAGAAGCCCACCGCCGCCGAGGAAGTTCCAGTTCCAGAAGCCCCCCGCCTGCTTGTTGACGATATCCGACAGGTTCATCGACCCGGCCAGCAGCACGACCGTGATGATGATGAAGCCCAGCGACACTTCGTAGGACACCATCTGCGCGGCGGACCGCAGGCCGCCAAGGAAGGGGTATTTCGAGTTCGAGGCCCAGCCGCCCATGATGATGCCATAGACACCGAGCGACGAAATGGCAAACAGGTAAAGGATGCCGACATTGATGTTCGACACCACCCAGCCCGGCGCAAACGGAATGACCGCCCACGACATGAAGGCCAGAACGAAGGTCAGAAGCGGCGCGATCAGGAAGACCGGCTTATCAGCCCCGGCGGGGATGATCACTTCTTTCAGCACGAACTTGAAGAAGTCGGCGAAGGACTGCATCAGGCCGAAGGGACCGACGACGTTCGGTCCTTTGCGCATCTGCACGCCGGCCCACACCTTGCGGTCACCCCACAGCAGGAAGGCCAGAGAGACCATCACGCCGACGATAACGGCGAGAGCCTGCCCGATGGTGATGATCGTCCAGCCCCACGGACCGGCCCAGAAATTAGCGTCTGTCATATGCTCTTACTCCGCCGCCAGGCTCACCGGACCGGACCGGGTGGCCGAAATATCGGCCATGGCCACGGACGCCCGCGCGATGGGGTTGGTCAGGTAGAAGTCTTTGATAGTGCTGGCGAAGGTTTCGCCGGTGATCTCGCCCTTGGCCCCCAGTATCGCCACGTCGAACGCCTTAGGCGTCGGGCGCGCGTCGATGCGGCCAAAGGTCGGATGATCGGTGATCAGAGTGCGGCGCAGGTCCGACAGGCTGTCGTAAGGCAGGGTCTTGCCCAGCTTGGCCGACAGGGCGCGGAAGATGGCCCAGTCCTCTTTGGCCTCGCCCTTCGGGAAGACGGCGCGTTCGGAAATCTGCACGCGGCCTTCCATATTGACGTAAAGGCCCGACTTTTCGGTATAGGCCGCGCCCGGCAGGATAACGTCGGCCGCCGAGGCCCCGGCATCGCCGTGCGAGCCGACATAGACCACGAACGACCCCTTAAGTTTGGCCGTGTCGATCTCGTCGGCACCCAGCAGGACCACAACATCCAGCTTACCGTTCAGGATACCTTGCGTATCCAGCCCGCCCTCACCCGGCACGAAGCCGAGGTCGAGACCCGCGACGCGCGCAGCGGCCTGATGCACGATGTTGAAGCCGTTCCAGTCGTCGCGCACCACAGTGTAGGGCTTAAGGATTTCGCTGGCGATCAGGGCCAGCACAGCGGCCCCCTCTTCGCCCGACACCGCGCCGGAACCGATCAGAACCGCGGGCTTCTTCGCGTCCTTCAAAAGATCACGGAAAGCCGATTTCTTGAACTCTTTCAGAGCTTTCGGGCCGGTTCCTAAGTGCGCGTAATCATAGGTCAGATCACAGGCTTCGCCGATCACGGCGACCTGAGTCTTACCCTTGAGCCACGACTTGCGGATGCGCGCATTGATCAGCGGCGCTTCGAGGCGCGGATTGGTGCCGATCAGCAGGATGACATCGGCCTCTTCGATACCGGCAATGCCGGAATTGAAGAGCCAGGCTTCGCGCGGCGTGTTGGCCGAAACCGGACCGAAGGCCTCACCCGCCTGACGGCAATCGAGGTTTTTCACGCCCAGAGAGGTGAACAGGTCCTTGGCCGCTTTCAGGCTTTCGGCGTCCTGAAGGTCACCGGCGATCACGCCGACCTTGTCCGCAGACGTCGCTTGCAGCTTGCCCGCCACAGCGTCGAGCGCCTCATCCCACGAGGCCGGGGTCAGGCTGCCGTTCTTGCGCACATAGGGACGGTCGAGACGCTGACGGCTCAGACCATCGACGGCATAGCGCGACTTGTCCGTCAGCCATTCCTCGTTGATGTCGTCCTTCAGGCGCGGCAGGGCGCGCAGCACGGTCGAACCGCGGTAATCGATACGGATATGCGCACCAAGGGCGTCGTGCACGTCGATGGTTTCGACCTTTTGCAGTTCCCACGGGCGGTAGTTGAACGACCACGGCTTGTGCGTCAGGGCGCCGACCGGGCACAGGTCATTGAGATTGCCCGACAGTTCCGACGACACGGCCTGTTCCAGATAGGAGGTGATTTCGGCGTTTTCCCCGCGCGAAATCATGCCCATTTCGGTGACACCGGCGACTTCGGTCGAGAAGCGGACACAGCGCGTGCACTGGATGCAGCGCGTCATGAAGGTCTTGATCGTCGGCCCAAGATACTTTTCTTCGACGGCGCGCTTGTTTTCCTGATAGCGCGAGCCATCGCGGCCATAGCCCATGGCCTGATCCTGAAGATCGCATTCACCGCCCTGATCGCAAATCGGGCAGTCGAGCGGGTGGTTGATGAGCAGGAACTCCATCACCCCTTCGCGCGCCTTCTTGACCATCGGCGTGTTGGTGAAGATTTCCTGACCGTCAGCGGCGGGCAGCGCACACGAAGCCTGCGGCTTCGGCGGTCCGGGCTTCACCTCGACGAGGCACATGCGGCAGTTGCCGGCGATCGACAGGCGCTCATGGTAGCAGAAACGGGGAATCTCCTCACCCGCCAGCTCCGCCACCTGAAGCACGGTCATGCCGGGTTCGAACTCGACCTCGACACCATTGACTTTAGCTATCGGCATCTGCCTCAAACCTCATACAAAAAAAGCATTCCGAACCGTCAGAACCAGGACTTGTCGCCAGCGACATAGTCCTCATGGAACTGTTGTTCGGACTTGAACAGGTAGATGATCAACTCGATGAACGAGATGAACGCCACCGCCAGACCCGGCAGGATCAGGAACCAGCCAATCGTGCCGCATGCGAGCATGATGATGCCGGCATTGGTCTTGCCGAGATAGAATTTGTGGATGCCCCAGATCCCGAAGAAGAAGGTCAGGAGGGCCGCCACCCATTTGTTCTTGTCAGGGATGCCGGACTTGATGACATAGACGCTGACGGCGACGCCTTCAGAGCCTTCGAAATCCACCGCCATACCGGCCGCCACGGAGCGCGCACCGCCCATCAGATCGGCGCGCGAAAAGCTGTAGCGCTGACCGTCGTCGCCACTGATCAGGCCCTGACCCGTGGCATCGCTGAATGAGAGTACCTTGCCCCGCATGACGTCCCCTACTCTGCCGCAATCGAGTGTCCGGCGAAGTTGCCCTTCGACGAACGATATTGCGCGATACGATCTTCAATTTCGTGACGGAAGTGACGGATCAGGCCCTGAATCGGCCAGGCCGCCGCGTCGCCCAGCGCGCAGATGGTGTGGCCTTCGACCTGCTTGGTCACGTCCAGCAGGATGTCGATTTCCTTGGGGTCGGCGTCGCCCTTGGCCATGCGTTCCATCACGCGCCACATCCAGCCCGTGCCTTCGCGGCAGGGCGTGCACTGACCGCAGGATTCGTGCTTGTAGAAGTAGCTGAGACGCGCGATGGCCTTGATCAGGTCGGTCGATTTGTCCATCACGATCACCGCCGCCGTGCCGAGACCAGAGCCCAGCCCGCGCAGGGTGTCGAAATCCATCGGCATGTTTTCGCACTGTTCGGCCGGGATCATCGGCACGGACGAGCCGCCCGGAATGACGGCTTTCAGATTGCCCCAACCGCCCCGGATGCCACCGCAGTGATCTTCGATCAACTGACGGAAGGGAATCGACATGGCCTCTTCGACATTGCACGGGCGCTCAACGTGGCCCGAAATGCAGAACAGCTTGGTGCCGGTATTGTTTTGCGCGCCGAAACCGGCAAACCATGCCGCGCCACGACGCAGGATGGTGCCGACAACCGCAATGGACTCCACATTATTCACCGTCGTCGGGCAGCCATAGAGGCCGGCACCGGCCGGGAACGGCGGCTTCAGACGCGGCTGGCCCTTCTTGCCTTCCAGCGATTCGAGAAGCGCGGTTTCTTCACCGCAGATATAGGCCCCGCCACCGTGGTGGACATAGATGTCGAAATCCCAGCCGTGGACGTTATTCTTGCCGACCAGCTTGGCCTCATAGGCCTGCTTGATCGCCGCTTCGAGACGCTCGCGCTCAAAGACATACTCACCACGGATATAGATGTAGCAGGCGTGCGCCTGCATGGCGAAAGACGCGATCAGGCAGCCTTCGATCAGCAGGTGCGGATCGTGGCGCATGATTTCGCGGTCTTTACAGGTGCCCGGTTCCGACTCGTCGGCATTGACGACGAGATAGTGCGGACGGTCCTTGACCTCCTTCGGCATGAAGGACCACTTCAGACCGGTCGAGAAGCCGGCACCGCCGCGCCCGCGCAGCCCCGAATTCTTCACATTGGTGATGATCCAGTCGCGCCCGTAGGAGAGGATGTCCCTGGTCGCGTTCCAGCAGCCGCGTTGCTTTGCCCCCTCAAGGCCCCAGTCATGGAAGCCGTAGAGGTTGGTAAAGATGCGGTCCTTGTCTTCGAGAATACCCACCATGATTACGCCTTGACCTCCGCTTCCGGAGCATTGGGAATTTTGAGCGGCCTGGCCGCCGAACCGTCATACAGCGACGGGTCTTTCAGCGTGGTTGCGCCGCCCAGCGGTTCGGACGTGAAGCGGCCATTGTACGGGCCGGTCTTCGGCGTCTTGCCCGCCGCGAAATCGTCGATGATCTGGGCCAGATTGTCCGGCGTCAGGTCTTCGTAGAAATAGTCGTTGATCTGCGCCATCGGGGCGTTGGTGCAGGCGCCGAGGCACTCGACTTCCTGCCAGTAGAACTTGCCATCGGCCGACAGCTTGTCCTTCGGGCCGATCTTGTCCTTGCATACCTTCATCAGGGCCTCAGAGCCGCGCAACTGGCACGGCGTCGTGCCGCACACCTGAATCAGCGCCGCCGAGCCCACCGGCTCCAGCATGAACATGGTGTAGAAGGTGGCCACTTCGTACACGCGGATGCGCGCCATGCCGAGCATTTCGGCGACGACGGCGATGGCGGGTTCCGACACCCAGCCCTCCTGCTTCTGGATCAGCCACAGGATGGGGATGACCGCCGACTGACGGCGGTTTTCGGGATACTTGGCAATCCACCAGTTAGCCTTTTCAAGCGTTTCCGGCTTGAACGCAAAGCTATCCGGCTGAACGGCGGCGAGACGGCGAACGGACATCTCAGGCCTCTCTCATCTGGGATACGGTAGGATTATAGGCGGGCAGGCTCATTGCTTATAAGCCTCCCAGCGATCGTTGCGGGCCTTCATCATGCGCGCACTGGCCGCCTTGACCAGCGGGATGCGCCGCGCGACCATCATCGACACGACAGCGACAGCGATGGAGGCAAACACCATGGGGGATTGGCCATACTGCGGGTTGGCGTCGATATAGATGCGGACGCCGAAGATGATCAGCAGCATGGGCGCGTAGGAAATGACGGTTTCCAGCACCAGATCCTGCAAATAGCCCTTCATACCGCCGGGGTGATAGCCCCACGCAGCCTTGGCCAGCCACAGACGCAGACCCAGCGCCACCGCCAGGAACACGAGGACGAGCAGGAAGGTTTGCCAGGTTTGGAGTTGAAAGCCCTGCATCAGCGGTCCACTTCCCCGAACACGATGTCAAGCGAGCCGAGGATGGCCGACACGTCGGCCAGCAGGTGGCCACGGTTCATCCAGTCCATCGCCTGAAGGTGAGCAAAGCCCGGCGCGCGTATCTTGCAGCGGTACGGCTTGTTAGAGCCATCCGACACCAGATAGACGCCAAACTCACCCTTGGGGGCTTCGACGGCGGCATAGACTTCGCCCGGCGGGGTCTTGAAGCCTTCGGTGTACAGCTTGAAGTGATGGATCAGGGCTTCCATCGAATTCTTCATGTCGGCGCGGCGCGGCGGCGTGATCTTGTGATCGGCAGCCAGCACTTCACCGCCAGTTACGCGAAGCTTTTCAACGCACTGCTCCATGATCTTCACAGCCTGACGCATCTCTTCGACGCGGCAGAGGTAACGATCCCAGCAGTCGCCGTTCTTGCCGATGACGATATCGAAATCGAGTTCGTCATAGCATTCATAGGGCTGCGACTTGCGCAGGTCCCACTCGATGCCCGAACCGCGGATCATGACGCCGGTAAAGCCCCAGTCATAGGCTTCCTGCTTGCTGACCACGCCGATATCGACATTGCGCTGCTTGAAGATGCGGTTTTCCGTGACCAGCGACTCGATATCGGCCAGCGCGCGCGGGAATGCCTTGCACCATTGTTCGATATCGTCGATCAGTTCCGGCGTCAGGTCCTGATGGACGCCGCCCGGACGGAAGTAGTTGGCGTGCAGACGCGCGCCACAAGCGCGCTCATAGAACACCATCAGCTTCTCACGCTCCTCAAAGCCCCATAGCGGCGGCGTCAGGGCGCCGACGTCCATGGCCTGAGTGGTGATGTTCAGAAGGTGCGACAGGATACGACCGATTTCCGAGAACAGCACGCGGATCAGTTGCGCGCGCTTGGGCACTTCAAGGCCCAGCAGGCGCTCGATCGCCAGACAGAAGGCGTGCTCCTGATTCATCGGGGCCACGTAGTCGAGGCGGTCGAAATAGGGCGTGTTCTGCAGATAGGTGCGGTATTCCATCAGCTTTTCGGTGCCGCGGTGCAGCAGGCCGATATGCGGATCGACGCGCTCGACGATTTCCCCGTCGAGGTCGAGCACCAGACGCAGAACGCCGTGTGCCGCCGGGTGTTGCGGGCCGAAATTGATGGTGAATTTACGGTCGTCGAAACTGGCGCGTGCCTCGACCTCTTCGAAGGCCCCGGTGCGGGGATCGACAAAGGAGGACAGCGGGGTTTTGATGTCTTCAGCCATGATAACCCTTTACGCCTTGTTCGGATTGGCAGCCTTCTCATCGCCCGGAAGGACGTAGGAGGCCCCTTCCCATGGCGACAGGAAGTCGAAACGACGGAATTCCTGAACCAGCTTGACCGGTTCGTACACGACGCGCTTCTGCTCTTCGTCGTAGCGCACTTCGACATGCCCCGTCATCGGGAAGTCCTTGCGCAGCGGATGACCGGAGAAGCCATAGTCGGTCAGGATACGGCGCAGGTCCGGCTGACCCGAAAACAGCATACCGTACATATCGAAGGCTTCGCGCTCGTACCAGTCAGCGTTCGGATAGACGCTGCGCACGCTGGGCACCGGCACGGCTTCATCGGTCATCACCTTGACGCGCAGGCGCAGGTTCTGCGTCAGCGACAAGAGGTGATAGACGACGTCGAAACGACGCTCGCGCTTCGGATAGTCGGCCCCGCACAGGTCAATGAGCTGGTGGAAACGATAAGGCTCGGCGCGCAGCTTGGTCAGCACCTCGATGATGCGCTCACGCTCTACCACCAGGGTCAGCTCGCCAAAGGCGTGGATGACGTCGATCAGCGCTTCCTTGAAGTCGGCGCGGGCCTGTTCGGCGATCTTGAGGAATTTTTCTTCAGACATGGCGTGAAATCCCTCTTAGCGGCGGATCGTGCCGTTGCGACGAATCTTCTTCTGAAGCTGAAGAAGACCATACAACAGCGCTTCGGCCGACGGCGGGCAGCCTGGCACATAGACATCGACCGGTACGATGCGGTCGCAGCCGCGCACGACGCTGTAGGAATAGTGGTAATAGCCACCGCCATTGGCGCACGAGCCCATCGACAGGACGTAGCGCGGATCGGGCATCTGGTCATAGACCTTGCGCAGAGCCGGCGCCATCTTGTTGGTCAGGGTGCCGGCAACGATCATCAGGTCCGACTGACGCGGTGAGGCGCGCGGGGCCATGCCAAAGCGCTCCATGTCGTAACGCGGCATCGAAGCCTGCATCATTTCGACGGCGCAGCAGGCCAGACCGAAGGTCATCCACATCAGCGAGCCGGTGCGCGCCCAGGTGATGACATCGTCCGCCGAAGCGACAAGGAAGCCCTTTTCGTTGAGCTCCGAGGACACGGCCTCAAAGAACTTGTCGTGGACCTTGGGATCGTAGCCCTCAACCGTAGTGCGGCCAGCCTGACCGGCAGGAATGATTACTCCCATTCCAGGGCTCCTTTGTTCCACTCATAAATAAAGCCGACCGTCAGGACGCCCAGAAAGACCATCATCGACCAGAAGGCAAACTGCATACCCGCCTGCGGTAGGTCGAACATCGACACCGCCCACGGGAAGAGGAAGGCCACTTCGAGGTCGAAGATGATGAAGAGGATCGAGACGAGATAGAATCGCACGTCAAACTTCTGACGGGCGCTGTCGAAGGCGTTGAAGCCGCATTCGTAAGCCGAAAGCTTTTCGGTGTCGGGGGCCTTGGGCGCCAGAACCAGCGCCGCGATGATGAACCCCAGCCCAAGGACGAGGGCGATGCCGAAGAAAATCACAATCGGCAGATACTTTATAAGGAGGGCTTCCATTGTACGATCCCACTTTTGGCTCTGCCCCACCCATGGTGCACCGCAAAAGGTTCGTGGGACAGACTCAACTGAGCCTATTAGACCACCTCGCGCCGCGCTTCAAACACTCAAAAGCCTAAAATCGGGGGAAATGCCAAAAATGTCGTCGAATTTTCTGCACTTGAAAATCGTTCTCAGGCCTTCCCCGGTCTTCCACAGCCAAATGGCTTTTTGACGGTTTTCCGCAATATGGCGCTTGACACCGCAGGCCGCCCCGCACTATCTAGCGCACCTCTTCGGCGGGGCTAACGTCCTGACGCAGAGAACGACAATATATGGATGCGGGTGTAGCTCAGTTGGTTAGAGTGTCGGCCTGTCACGCCGAAGGTCGCGGGTTCGAGCCCCGTCACTCGCGCCACCCCTTGTAACCCAAGCCGGTGGCCTTCGCATCCAAAGACGTCGTTGCCCGAACAGGAATGCGGGTGTAGCTCAGTTGGTTAGAGTGTCGGCCTGTCACGCCGAAGGTCGCGGGTTCGAGCCCCGTCACTCGCGCCACCTGGAGAATACACTCTCTCAGGTGGCCCCGCATATCCTTTCTTTTTCCTTCATGAAAATTCATCTTCGCGCAAAATTTGCATTAGGCAAATCTGTGTCTTCGCGTGTATGTCTGTGACGAAACAGGGTTGACGCAAACGACACATACGGGCCTGCGCATGTCTGCAATGACATAGAATAGCCCATATTCGTCCCGAAGAGTCGCCGCTGACATAAGGGCGGGAAAACGCCGCCAGTATATTGTTTCCTTGGGGGCAGGCGCGCCATTGCATGACGCGACGCGTTGTTCTGTCTGAGAATTCAAATCGACGAGCGAAAGCGAGACTATGCGCAAATCTCATCTCTTCAATGCTACCGCCCTTGGTCTGGTCATCGCGGTTACCGCAGGTGTGGCGCAGGCCGAAGTCGTTATAAACACTTCGACGACCGCCCCTGTTAAAACCTCAACGGCGACCACGGCGGGCGCTGCGGATGATATCAAGCTGGATACAGGCGGCACGATTACGCTCAAGGGCGCAGGCGCGCGCGCAATCACAATCGATTCGAACAACAAGGTGAATGTGGTCGGTGCGATCGACATGTCGTCTTCGGGCGACGACGCCACGGGCATCTATATTGACGGCGGCCGCACCAGTGGCCTGACCCTCTCCGGCAAGATCACGGTCACCGACGATTACACCCCCACGGATACGGATTCTCCGACCGATGGCATTGCCGATGGGGTCTTTGCCAAAGGTGAGCGGCGCTACGGCATTCGGTCGGTCGGCACAACGCCCTTCATTGGCGATGTCAGCCTCGCTTCGGCCAGCGCCATTCAGGTCGAAGGCAACAATTCCTACGGTGTCCGCTTTGAAAACGCCCTGACGGGTAATTTTAACTCCGACAGCACGGTGACCGTTGTAGGTGATAATGTGCGGGCCTATTCGTTTGAGGGCGGCGTCACGGGCAATATCGTCATCGGCGGTTCCACCACGGCTCAGGGGCTGAACGCCACGGCGCTCAATCTCGCCAGCAACCTCACCGGCGCGTTGATCCTGGACGGCACGGTCGCAGGCACCGGCTACCGCCTGACTACAGTTCCCGACAAGGCGACACTGGACAAGCTTCAGGTCGAAGACAAGCTGCAGGCGGGACCACTGGTTAATATCGCCGGCAATGTCACCAAGGGCATACTGATTCAGTCCACCATTGCGGATACGGACGCGGCCAAGGCGGAAGCCGAACGTAATAATGACGAAGACGGCAACGGCGTCACTGACACGGCCGATGGTGCCGCCAGCCTGTCGCAATATGGCGGTGCGGCGGCCCTGAAGGTCGGTTCGGCCACGCAGGACATTACTATCAACGCCATCAACATCGCAACGACCGCGACCGATACCTACAAGAACCAGAAGTTCGGCCTGGTCGTGCGCGGCAGCATCGCCTCTTCCGGCGTATTCGAAGGCGTGGTCGCCAAGGCCATCGAAACGGGCGGCATGGGTCGCACGGTCACCTTTGAAAACGGCATCCTGATCAATGGCACCGTTTCGGCCTCTTCCTACCTGGCCGAAGCGCGGGCTGCCAATCTTCTGGCCGGTACGGTCGCCAATGCCTTTAATGTCGGCGGCAACCTACGCGCCGCCAACAGCTCCACCAAGAACGAAACCGCCTACGCCCTCTATATCGGCTCAGGGGCTAAGGTACCCGAAGTCAATGTCAGCGGCACGATCAGCGCGACTTCGACGGGCTCAAAGTCGAACGCGACAGCGATTTTTGATGGCTCAAACACGCTGGTGCGCCTGAACAATACCGGCAACATCACGGCCTCGATCACCCAAACCGACGATGACGCTAACGGCGTGGTTGACCCGACCAACAACCGGGCTGTGGCCATCGACCTGAGCGGCAATACAGCCGGCGTCACCCTTGTCCAGACCGACCTCAAACCGGATGACAATACGGTCGCCGCCCCCGTTATCTCAGGCGATATCCGTCTGGGCTCGGGCAATGACGTGGTGAAGATCGACGGTGGCTTTGTCATCGGCAATATCGACTTCGGCGCAGGCAGCAACAGTCTGAGCATCACCACCAACGGCATTGTTGGCGGCAAGATGACGGGTTCCGGTACGGTGTCCATCGACATCGTGAAGGGCGCACTCAATCTCGATACCGGCTCAAAGCTCAACGCCACAACAGTAAATGTAAGTGCGGACGGCACGCTACGCTTTGTGCCGGATACGGCCAATCCCAACACCCCCCTTATCGCCGCCTCCGGGGCCGCCGTGTTCGCAACAGGGGCCAAGGTGCAGATCGGCATGTCCAGCATCGTCAAGCCGGCGACGCGCTACACGCTTCTTACCGCTTCGAGCATAACGCTCGGCACGCTTGATAAGGCCAGCCTCGACAGCAATATCCCCTATCTGTACAAGGCCGCCCTTTCGACCAATACGGCCAATACGGCGCTCTATGCCGATGTACGCCTGCGCACACAGAGCGAAACCGCCCTGTCGGTCAATGAGTTCGCGGCCTTCGATGCCGTTTTGACTGCCGCCCAGGGCAATACCAGTGCCACGCGCGCCCTGCTCAATCCGACCACAGCGGAAGGTTTCAACAAGGCCTATCTGTCGTTCCTGCCCGACTATTCCGGCGAAACGCTGCTGACCCTGTCCAAAAGCAATGACGGCCTGTCGCGCACCATGGCCAGCCAATCGATCATCCCGCAGGCCGGTGTCAACCAGTACTGGGCGCAGGAATACGGCTTCCAGATCAATCGCGACCGCACAGACGTCACGGGCTTCGAATCGACCGGCTTTGCTTTTGCCGGTGGGGTCGAACGCGGCATTACCGCGACTCAGGCCGCCGGTCTTTATCTGGCCTACACCGCCACCAACCCCAAGGGTACGTTGGGCGCGCCGGACGAAGACCTCAGCTCGACCGACCTGTCTCTTGGGGCCTATTGGCGCCTGGATAACGGTTCGGGCCTGAAAAGCTGGGTCCGCGGCGGCGTGGGCTACGCCAACTTCGAATCGAAGCGTCAGATCCTCGAATCCGCCTTCATCGCGAGCTCGACCGCCAAGTGGAAGGGCGTCAGCTATTCGGGCAGCATCGGGGCCTCCTACAGCGTCGATGCCGGCTGGCTGAGCCTGACCCCCATGGTTAGTGCCGACTATTTCGGCCTGAAGGAAGACGCCCATACCGAAACCGGCGGCGGCACGGCGTTCGACCTGTCGGTGGATGAGCGTACAGGCCATATCTTCAGCGGCACCGCCTTGCTGAATATCGGCCGCTCCAACAAGAACGCCCTCTTCCGTCCGGAAATCTGGGTCGGTTACCGTAACAACTTCTCGGCGGAAATCGCCGATACGGTGGCGCGTTTTGGCACCGCCACCCCGTTCACGCTCAAAGGCGGCGACATCAAGGGCGGCGCCCCGATTGCGGGTGTGCGCCTTGCGGCCTCCAACGAATACAGCTATTTCGGTATCGAAGCCGAATATGAAAAGTACGACGCCTACAACAACGTCTCGCTGTCACTACGCGCCCGCTTCCAGTTCTAATCGCATTCAGATCGGACCGCAAAAACCGCCGGTAACCCCGGCGGTTTTTTATGCGCCTCCTACTCGCCACCGCTGTTATCCGTGCTGAGCGCTTTCACGCTTGCGCCTATCCTCAGTCCATCGAAGAGACAGAGGAGCCTTCCCATGGCGAGCACAACAACGGCCCCCGGTAAGGGCACAAACAGCATTCTCATCCTGATTGGCGTGGCCGTGATCGCCCTTCTGGCGGTCGGTGCCGTGTTTCTGATGCAGGACAACCGTAGCGGTTCCGAGCGCATGGGTGATGCCGTAGAGGCTCTGCCGCAGGGCGTGGACAAGGCCGCTGATGAACTGGGTGATCAGCCACCCGCCGAAAACATCAAACGTAACGCCGAAAAGGCGACGAACTAAAATTCAGACCGGTCTGGGAGCACTCAGGCCGGTTTTTCATTGCCGCTTTGGACGCGCAAAAACGGTACGATGTGTGGGACAAAGGGTGAGCGATGACGGGATCGCTCCCACGGTTACACCAACCAACAAAGATTCAGCGGTTCGCAAACTGTCGAGAGAAATGGTGAGCGATGGCAGGATCGAAGCCGCGTTTGCGCAAGCAAACAAACAAAAATGCGGCGGTTCGCAAACTGTCGAGAGAAATGGTGGGCGATGACGGGATCGAACCCCCGTTTGCGCAAGCAAACAAACAAAAATGCGGCGGTTCGCAAACTGTCGAGGTAAATGGTGGGCGATGACGGGATCGAACCGCCGACCTACTCGGTGTAAACGAGCCGCTCTGCCAGCTGAGCTAATCGCCCCTCCACAGGGGACCGGACATAAAAAACCGGAGGCCGGTCAATGCCAACCTCCGGTCCCGAAGTCAAGCCGTTTCGGCTTAAATTCTGTGAGTGATATTAGCCGTTCAGGGCGTTCTTCAGGCCTTCGCCGACGCGGAAGCGCGCGGTGACCGAAGCCGGACGCGAAACGGTTTCGCCGGTACGCGGGTTGCGGGCGGTGCCGGCTTCGCGCTTCACAGCGAGGAAGGTGCCGAAGCCGACGAGGCGGACTTCTTCACCCTTTTTCAGGGCGTCCACGACGGAATCGGTGAAGGCGTCAACGGCCTTCTTGGCTTGTTCCTTGGTCAGGCCCGCCTGATCGGCAATGGCGGCCACGAGTTCAGCTTTGGTCGTCATAAGTTTCTCCCTGCCCGCCATGACGGGCATTTGTGTGAACCGTTCCCTGTCGGACTCAGCGAGTCGTCGGCGGGTGGACCCGATAGAGACTACAAAAACCCCCGCTCGTCAAAAGCGAAATCGCATTTTTTGCACTGCAAACCGAGTTTTTTTAAGGACTTACACAAAAAAGAGCGAAATTTGAGGCGCTTAGCCAACAAATTCCGCTCTTTATTTTCAACCGTTTTGGCGAGTGCACGCCAAAATAGCGCTATCCCTTACGGCTTAATGGGCCGTGAGACCGTCTGCGTCGTCGGCAGCGGGCACCGCCGGGGGCGGAATCACCGGCTCCACCCACTCGATGGATTCGAGCGGTCGGGTCAGGGCGTGGGTCAGAACCTGCTCGACATGGCCGACCGGAATGATCTCCAGACCGGCCTTCACATTCTCAGGCAGTTCGGTCAGGTCCTTCTCGTTCTCCTTGGGGATCAGGACCGTCTTGACGCCTGAACGCAGGGCCGCCAGCAGCTTTTCCTTCAAGCCGCCAATAGCCAGCACGCGACCGCGCAGGGTGATTTCGCCGGTCATGGCGATATCCTTGCGCACCGGAATACCGGTCAGGACCGAGACCATGGCGGTGACCATGGCCACGCCGGCCGACGGGCCATCCTTGGGCGTAGCGCCTTCCGGGACGTGGACGTGCACATCGGTGCGTTCAAAGACCGGCGGCAGGATGCCGAACTTCGGCGCCAGCGCCTTGACGTAGGAATTGGCCGCTGAAACGGATTCCTTCATCACGTCCTTGAGGTTACCCGTGACCTTCATATTGCCCTTGCCGGGCATCTTGATGGCTTCGATGGTCAGGATGTCGCCACCGAATTCCGTCCAGGCGAGACCCGTGACGATACCGACCTGATCGGTTTCATCGGTTTCACCATAGTGGAATTTACGCACGCCGGCATATTTGGCCAGACGCGCCTCATCCACCGTGATCGAGCTGACCTTTTCGCGCGCCAGGTCACGGATGGTCTTGCGCGCCAGATTGCCCAGCTCCCGCTCCAGCGAGCGCACACCCGCCTCACGGGTGTAGTAGCGGATCAGGTCGCGGATGGCCTGCTCCGGCACGATCCACTCCTCGCCTTTGAGGCCGTGATCCTTGGCCAGAGACGGCAGGATGTGGCGCTTGGCGATTTCGACCTTCTCATCCTCGGTATAGCCGGGGATGCGGATGATCTCCATGCGATCCAGCAGGGGCTGCGGCATGTTGAGCGAGTTGGCCGTCGTCACGAACATGATCTTGGACAGGTCGTAATCGACCTCCAGATAATGGTCGTTGAAGGTCGAGTTCTGCGCAGGGTCCAGCACTTCGAGCAGGGCCGAGGCCGGGTCGCCGCGCCAGTCGGCCCCCATCTTGTCGATTTCATCGAGCAGGAAGAAGGCGTTGGTCGTCTTGGCCTTTTTCATCGACTGGATGATCTTGCCCGGCATGGAGCCGATATAGGTGCGGCGGTGGCCCCGGATTTCTGATTCGTCGCGCACGCCGCCGAGGCTGATTCGCACGAATTCGCGACCGGTCGCCTTGGCGATGGACTTGCCCAAGCTCGTCTTACCCACGCCCGGAGGGCCCACAAGGCACAGGATCGGGCCTTTCAGCGTGCCCATGCGCGCCTGCACAGCCAGATGCTCAAGGATGCGCTCCTTGACCTTCTCAAGGCCGTAGTGATCGGCATCAAGCGTGCCTTCGGCCTTGCTAAGGTCGATCGGCTTGGGCTTGGACGCGCCCCAGGGAATGGCCAGAAGCCAGTCGAGATAGTTGCGCACGACGGTCGATTCGGCCGACATGGGCGACATGTGGCGCAGCTTGTTCAGCTCCGACATCGCCTTGACGCGCGCTTCCTTGCTCAGCTTGGTCGCCTTGATCTTCTTTTCGAGTTCGAGGATCTCGTCCTTGGCGTCGTCCTGTTCACCCAGCTCGCGCTGAATGGCCTTCATCTGCTCGTTGAGGTAATATTCGCGCTGGGTCTTTTCCATCTGACGCTTGACGCGCGAACGGATCTTCTTTTCGACCTGCAGGACGCTGATCTCGCCCTCCATCAGGGCATAGATTTGCTCCAGACGCTTGGCGACCGCCAGTTGCTCCAGAAGCTGCTGCTTCTCGCCGATCTTGATGACCAGATGCGCGGCAATCGAGTCGGCCAGCACGTCGGCTTCCGACACTTCGGCCAGGGCCTGAAGGGCTTCCGGCGGAATCTTCTTGTTGAGCTTGATGTAGTTTTCGAACTGGTCGGTGACGGCGCGCACCAGCGCTTCGAGGTCAGGCCCCTGCGTCACGGCAGGCTCCAGCGCATAGGCTTCGGCCTCATAGAACTCGCTGCGGCCGGTAAAGCGCTTGATCTTGGCGCGCGACTTGCCTTCGACCAGCACCTTGACCGTGCCGTCGGGCAGTTTCAGCAATTGCAGCACATTGGCCAGCACGCCGATGTCGTAGATGGCGTCGGCTTCGGGATCGTCGTCACCGGAATTTTTCTGGGTGGCCAGCAGGATCTGCTTGTCGCCCTTCATCACCTCATCGAGCGCCTGCACAGATTTTTCACGTCCGACAAACAGCGGCACGACCATGTGCGGGAACACCACGATATCCCTCAAAGGCAATACGGGTATGGTCAGAACATCAAACATTACTTACTCCTGAGCCGGACAGCGCGCCTCGACAAGGGCGTCCAACGACCACCCCGCGTAAAGATAAAGGGCGCGTTCTCCGGATATATACGCGCAATGTCTGCGCAGGGGTTCACCATTCACCTTAGACGATTCCTCGGCTGAACCTAGGCTGAATGTGGGACTTTCCCACCCATATTCAAGGGAGGCCGGATCAGGCGACTCTACCGGTTTCCGCAGAAACTTTCGCTTGCGCAAGTGCTTATGAACGGCTAAGGCGAAAGGGCATCCAGAGTTAAGCGACGCGCTTAACGCCAACCTGCCCTTCCCGGCAAGGTGGCGTCCGGAAACGGAGATGCGGCCGAACCGGCAACCAACGGGACCAAGGCTCATGCGTCGCAAAACTCATTCTATCTGAGAGACGCCCCATGCCGGACACCGCCCTGCCCCTCACGACCTTAGCGCCGCAGCAATTCGCCAGCGACAACTATGCCGGCATCTGCCCCGAAGCGTGGAACGCCATGCATGAGGCCAATGCTGGCTCAGTTCCCGCCTATGGCGACGACCCGTGGACACAGCGCGCCGCGGACGCCCTGCGCGACCTGTTCGAGCATGAGGCCGAGGTCTTCTTCGCCTTCAACGGCACGGCGGCCAATTCGCTGGCCCTGGCGTCTCTGTGTCAGTCCTATCACAGCGTCATCTGCTCCGCCTCGGCCCACGTCGAAACCGACGAATGCGGCGCACCGGAATTCTTCTCCAATGGTTCCAAACTGCTGGTGGCCGCCTCGACCGACGGCAAGTTGACGCCGGAGGCCATCCGCGCGCTGGCCACCAGCCGCTCCGACATCCACTTCCCCAAGCCGCGCGCCGTCACCATCACCCAACCCACCGAAACCGGCCTCGTCTATGCCATCGACGAAGTGAAGGCCATTGCCGCCGTCTGCCGCGAACTGGGTCTGCGTCTGCATATGGACGGCGCGCGCTTTGCCAATGCCTGCGCGGCGCTCAACTGTAGCCCGGCGGACATAACGTGGAAGGCCGGGGTCGATGTGTTGTGCTTCGGCGGCACCAAGAACGGCATGGGCGTCGGCGAGGCTATTCTATTTTTTGATCGCGGTCTGGCGCAGGATTTCGACTATCGCTGCAAACAGGCCGGGCAACTGGCCTCCAAGATGCGCTTTCTGGCCGCGCCGTGGCTGGGCATGATCAAGGACGGGGCGTGGCTGCGGAACGGTCAGCACGCCAATGCCTGCGCCCGCCGACTGGCCGAGAAAATTTCTGGTTTGCCGGAAATAGAACCCATGTTTGCCGTGCAGGCCAATGCCGTCTTCCTCAAGGCGCCGGAATCTGTTCTGGACGCCCTGCGCGCCAAAGGCTGGCGCTTCTATACCTTTATCGGTGGCGGGGCGCGCTTCATGTTCGCCTGGGACGCCGACCCGGCGCGAGTGGATCAACTGGCCGCCGATATTCAGAACGCGTCTGAAAACAGATAGTCCGGTGCACTTTCTGAGACTTCACTTGCGCTTTTGTCAAAACCACCTGCGGCATTGCGCGCATTGATTATTTACCGGGCCGGGCGCACCCTGCCCCCTCAACCACAAGATGGGAGATAGATCATGCCCGGACTGGCCTACCGCTTTTTTGACAACAATACCGGTGAAGAGGTGTTCGCCTCGGACGATTTTGATTTTGCCGCCATGCCGACCGTCAATCACCTGATCCGCGACCCGGAGCTTGTGGCGCGCTACGGTGGCCCGGCAGTGATCAATCGCATCGAACAGGGCGAGGTGAACACAGCGGGAGCCGTCGAATACCACATCTTTATTGACGGCTCTGAGGAGCGACTCAATTCGCAGGACATCGACGAGAATTATCGTCGTTCCTGAGGTTTTCACCGAAAGCCATTGAATGTTAAGCAGGGCACGCTTCTATCGGGCGTGGCCTTTTCCTCTTCCGCCCCCTCTGCCTGTGGCAAGGCGTCACAGGCACGCGCAGAGTCGCCTCTCGCCAAAAGGGACTGTGTCGGCTAAACGCTTGACGTGAACCGATGGAGACTTTGATGCGCGCCGCCTTGTTTTTGGCCCCCCTGACCCTTGCCCTCAGTCTGTCAGGCTGCGGCGATAAACCCGCAGAGACGGCAAGTGAAACCGCTGCACCACAAGCCAATGCGCCGGCGGTCGAGGGGCCGTCCGAGGCGGAAAAAGCGGCCAAACTCGCCACCCTGCCCGCCCCCTACAATACGGCCGATCTGAAGGCAGGTGAGAAGGCGTGGATCAAGTGCCGTTCGTGCCATACGCTGGTCGAAGGGGGGGCCAATATGGTCGGCCCCAACCTCTATGGCGTGTTCGGGCGCAAGTCAGGCAGCAAGGCCGATTATCAGTATAGCGACGCGATGAAGGGCCACAACGCGGTGTGGGACTTCGCCACGCTCGACGACTATATCGCCCATCCGCAAACAACGGTGCCTGGCACCAAGATGGGCTTTATGGGCCTTAAGGACGAGACGGAGCGCCATAACCTGATCGCCTATCTCAAGGTCGAAACCACTCCGGCGCAGAAATAAAACACGTGATAATACCAACGGCCGAAGATGCTGACCGCATCCGGCCGTTGAGAACTCAAGAATGTCTTATATGTATCAGTGACATGAGACATTCTCGAACGGAATACCAAGAGTCATTTCCAATGACCCTTGGTATTGCAGAATTCAGGCGGGTTAAGGCGTAAAAGAGTCAGCGGGCGACAAACCCGAACGAGGCGTAGCGCACATCATTGGCGAAGTACTGGTCGATCGCCTTGACCAGTTGCGCGGCCATCCGGTTGCGATCCCCCGAATCGTTCAGACGCGCCTCGTCTTCGGGGTTGGTGATGAAGCCCATCTCCAGCAGCACAGCGGGGACATCGGCGGCCAGCAGGACCACAAACCCGGCCTGACGGTGGCTACCCTTGAGCAGGGGCACTGTGCCATCCATGTTGTCGAGCATCAGTTCGGCAAAGGTGGCCGAACGGTTCTTGGTGGCGCGCTGGGTCAGGTCGATCAGGATGCGCCCGACCGTCTTGTCCGTCGCGCCCGTCGGTAAAGCCCAGTCGCCGCGGTTCATGGCGTTTCGCGCCGCGCGCTCGGTGCCGGAATCCGACAGGGTATAGATGGACGCCCCCTTGGTGGCCGTATTTGGCCCGGAATCGGAGTGCAGCGAAATAAACAGGTCGGCATTGGCGTTGCGGGCGATGCGCACGCGGGCGACCTTATCGACATAGACATCGGAGTCGCGCGTCATGATGACCTTATAGCGACCCGTGGCTTCCAGCCTGGCTTTCAGCGCCTTGGCCGCCGCCAGATTGACGTCCTTCTCCCACGAAAACGCGCCACGCGCACCGGGATCGTGACCGCCGTGACCGGCATCGACCACGATGATTTTCTTGCCCGTGCGGGGTTTGTCCGCCGCTTCGGTGCGCAAGGCGGGGGGTATGGGCGCAGCATCGGCCACGGCCTTGGCAGCGACCGCCTGCGGCGCAGGCGCATCCGCAGCAACCACGTCGATCACGTAGCGATAGGTGCTGATCCCATCGGCCGGTGGCAGCAGAAAGCGACGTGCAATACGGGCGTTGCGGCTGAAATCAAGGCGCAGACGGGTCATGCCGGCCGTCGTGTCCAGCTTCCAGCCCTTGACAAGCCCCTGCCCCTGCCCGCTCAGCGCCGAACCGACGCCGATACCCGACAGGCCCAGAACGGCGCGCTGCTGGTCTTCCTCGCGGCTGAGGAGTTCCCCCTTGGCCGAGGATTGCAGGTCGATGACCAGTCGCGTCTGGTTCGGCGCACCGCCCAGACGCACATTGACCACATCACCGCTGGAGGCCGCTTCGACCGGGGTGATGTCCCCTGTCGCAATTACGATGGCCCCCGCCATCAGGGCGGCCAGCCATAACTGACCATTGCCGGCCAAACGCCACGCACGTCGGATCATTCACCCGCTCCACCAAACACCGTGGACACCTTTCTGGTGCCGCTGCTTTTGCATTGTGACAGAATGGATACACGATGCGGGTAGCGATCTCGTTAACAACAAAAATAATTGCGTGCTTTTCTTTTGCGCCGCCTTGTTGCATATTCGCCTCGTCCGTGCACGGTGTCTCCGTCAGACCTTGTCTTATAAACGATTCTGACAGACGTTTGTGTCCGTTGCCGGTGTCTGGCCTGCGAGATTTTGAAGGTCGCACGCGCCCCACACCGGACCAAACACCTCCTTGAAGAGGCCCTGTTCCGGCCCTGTGCGACCGGTCAGACCGTCTTCCGGCGACATAGTCCGTCACAGGATAAATCGCCACCCGAATGAAATTCACCGGCGCGTCCGCCAAAGGGGCCTCTATCGGCACCGGGACGCTTCGGCCAAAGCGTAGTCAGGGCGTTCGTCGGCTCAGTTGAGCCGCGGTATGGTTCTGATTTTTTGTAACGCCTTATGTGTTCCCGAAGAGTGCACTGCGCTTTTCGGCACGAGGCTCGAAGGTATTTAACACCCTATGGGCTGTGCCGCTCATTTGAACAGGCTCCGGACTTCTGCCGCTCCGCGCACCTCGCGCGCCGGACCGGGCCTTTGCGCACGCCTTTCACCCCAAATCAGTCAGCGCCCCCTCTCACCGCCCGGCCCTGTGTCCGGCGCGGCGTTCAGGCGTGCGCGCTGCGGAGATCGCGTTAATGTCGAAAACCATGTTAATCGACGCGACGCACGCGGAAGAAACCCGCGTCGTCGTTCTGAACGGCTCAAAAGTTGAGGAATTCGATTTTGAAAGCCATGCCCGCAAGCAGTTGCGCGGTAATATTTATCTCGCCAAGGTCACCCGCGTAGAGCCGTCGCTTCAGGCGGCCTTCGTTGAGTATGGCGGTAATCGTCACGGCTTTCTGGCCTTCAACGAAATCCACCCGGACTATTATCAGATACCGGTCGCCGACCGTGAAAAGCTGATGGCCGAACTGGCGGCGCAGGCCGCCGCTAATGGCCATGATGACGCCGAGGACGAGGATCACGAAGACGACGGCGACGACCTGCCCGATGAGGAGCGCCGCCTGCGCGCCCACCTGATCAAGCGCTACAAGATTCAGGAAGTCATCAAGCGTCGTCAGATCCTGCTGGTGCAGGTGGTCAAGGAAGAACGCGGCAACAAAGGCGCGGCGCTCACCACCTATCTGTCGCTGGCCGGGCGCTACTGCGTGCTGATGCCCAATACGGCGCGCGGCGGCGGCATCAGCCGCAAGATCACCAACGGGGCCGACCGCAAGCGGCTGAAGGCTGTGGCGCAGTCGCTCGACGTGCCGCAGGGCATGGGCCTGATCGTGCGTACGGCGGGGGCCAAGCGCACCAAGCAGGAGATCAAGCGCGACTACGACTACCTGCTGCGCGTCTGGGAAAACATCCGCGAAACGACTCTGCGTTCCAACGCCCCGGCGCTGATCTATGAGGAAGAAGACCTCGTCAAACGCGCCATCCGCGACCTGTTTGACAAGGATTTCGACCACGTGCAGGTCGAGGGCGTCGAAGGCTACAAGTCCGCCAAGGACTTCATGCGCATGATCATGCCGTCGCAGGCGAAGAAGATCCAGCTCTATAACGGCGGGATGCCTTTGTTTGCGCGCCACGGCATAGACGACATCCTCAACCGTATCTATTCGCCGGTCGTGCCGCTGCGCTCGGGCGGCTATCTGGTCATCAACCAGACCGAAGCCCTGGTCGCCATCGACGTCAACTCCGGTAAATCGACCAAGGAGCGCAATATCGAGGCGACGGCGCTCAAGACCAATCTTGAGGCTGCCGAAGAGGCCGCGCGTCAGATGCGTCTGCGCGACCTCGCCGGTCTGGTGGTCATCGACTTCATCGACATGGATGAGTCGAAGAACAACCGCGCCGTCGAAAAGAAGCTCAAAGACGCCCTCAGTGAAGACCGCGCCCGCATCCAGATGGGCAAGATTTCCGGCTTCGGCCTGATGGAGATCAGCCGTCAGCGCCGCCGCACCGGCTTCCTTGAAGGCACGACGGTCATCTGCCCCCACTGCGAAGGCATGGGCCGCGTCCGTTCGACCGACTCCTCGGCTCTGGCGGCCATGCGCGCCATCGACCTTGAGGCCATGACCAATGGCGCGGGCGCCATCACCATCAAGCTGCCGCAGGCCGTGGCCCTGTATATCCTCAACGAAAAGCAGGTGCATCTGGCCAAGCTGCGCCTCGAATGGGGTCTGAAGGTCAATGTCGAGATCGACTCCGACCTGAACCACGCGGAATTCGAGATCGTGCGCACTGTGCACGCCGATGAGGTGGAGTTCACGCCGCCCGTTCGCCCCGATCCGATCATCGACCTTGGCCCCGACCCGGACTACGATGAGGACGAGGACGAAGACGTCATCGCCATCGACGAAGAGGCCATCGAGCGCGAAGACACGGACGATGATGAGGCCTCTGAACGCGCCGAAGCGCGTGAGGACCGCGATGACCGGCGTGGCCGCCGTCGCCGCCGTCGCCGTGGCCGTCAGGACAACGAGCCGCGCGTCGAAGCCGACACGGCTGAGGCCGAAGCCAGCGACTCCGAGGCCGACAGCGAAGACGAGGATGGTGACGAGGACGGCGATTTCCGCCGCAACCGTCGCCGTCGTCGCGGCCGCCGCGGTGGCCGTCGCAACGGTCCCGACGCCCGTCCGCGCGAAGCCTATGCCTGGGTGCGCGCCCGCACGCCGTCGCTGGAAGAGCCGTATGTGTGGATCGACCCGTTCGACGAATCGCAGGGCAAGCGCGCGCCGCAACCGGGCGAAACCCCGGATGGTTTCGATGTGATCGAAGTGGCAGCCGACGCACTGGTGATCGCTGGTGATACCCCCGAAGCCGCCTCGGTGCTGGGGGCCGCCACTCAGGCCCCGACCTCGCTGGTGCCCGAAGACCTGCGCGATCAGCCCGCCCCCAAGGGCAAGCGTCCGCCGCGCAAGCGCCGTGGCAAGGCCGAAGCCGAAGCGAGCGAAACCGTCACGGTCGCCGCTGAGCCTGCCGTGCTGGAAACCGCACCTGAGCCGGTCACTGACGCGGTCCCGGAAGTGGTGGCCGAGGCCGTTGCGGAAGAGGTGGTCAAACCGGCGCGCAAGACCCGCTCACGCAAGAAGAAGACCGACGAGCCGGTGGCCGAGATCGCCGCAGAACCCACACTGGCCGTCGAACCGGCGGTGGAACCCGCGCCGGTCGAAGCCGTCGTCGAAATCGCCCCGGAACCCGTCATTGCGGAACCGGTTCTGGAAAGCGAACCGATGGGCGGCAGCTTCGCCCCCACCGCGCCAGAGCCCGATCCGGCGGAAATCAACACCCCGCCCGCCAAGCCCAAACGCGGCTGGTGGCGCCGATAAAAGCACAAGGCCCGCAATGTTCGCGTTGCGGGCCTTTTGTTTACGGCCAGCCCTCCGGCTTTTCCGGTTGTGTGGGGGCCTTAGATTTGTCACTCTTATCGCCCATATAAAGCTCAACGAAATCCGTGACAGAGACGTGCCTATGGTGTGGAACGGCCTTAAAAACAGAGCGTCCGGCTGGCTGAAGCCTCTGGCGGCGGCCTCGCTGATGACTCTGGCCGTCACGGGTCTTGCCCCCAAGGCGCAGGCACAGACCGTCATCCGCGATACCGAGATCGAGCGCTTCCTGCATAAGGAAACGCGCGGCATTCTGACCGCGTCGGGCCTCAATGCCGATCAGGTGCAGTTCCTGCTGATCGCTGATCAGTCGATCAACGCCTTTGCCACCTCGCGTCAGATTATCGGCCTCAATACCGGCATGATCGGTGAAGCCGAAACGCCCAATGAGCTGTTCGGCGTCATCGCCCACGAAGCCGGCCACCAGGCGGCCGGTCACACCGTGCGCTCCGACGAAATCTATCAGGCGGCCAAGGCCCCGATGGCCATTTCACTGGGACTGGGCATTATCGCCATTCTGGCCGGGGCCGGGGATGCAGGCGTGGGCCTTCTGGGTTCATCGCAGACCTTCGGCACGCTGGGGGCGCTGCGCTATATGCAGACGCAGGAATCCGCCGCCGACATCGCGGGCGTCAAGGCGCTGGAGCGTGCGGGCATGTCCGGCCGCGGTCTGGTCGAATTTTTCGACAAGCTGCGCAATTACGAGACCTTTTCCAACGCCGAGCGCTATCAGTATTTCCGCACCTACCCCCTGTCGCGTGACCGCGTGGCCACGCTGCGCCGCCTGGTCGAGCAGCAACCGCACAAGGACGCGGTGGACTCACCGGAACTGATCGCCGAATTCAGCATCGTCAAGGCCAAGCTGTCGGGCTTCCTCGATCACCCGCAAAAGGTGTTCATGCGCTACCCCGAAAACGACCGCTCCTACCCGGCCCGCTACGCCCACGTCATTGCGTGGTACAAGCAGACCGAGGTGAAAAAGGCGCTGGCCGAACTGGATCAGCTTCTGACCGAACAGCCGAACAACCCCTATCTGTGGGAACTGAAAGGGCAGATCTATTTCGAAACGGGCCAGACGGCGCTCTCCATCCCAGCACACCGCAAATCGGTGGAACTGCTGCCTGATGCGCCGCTGTTGATGGTCAATCTGGGGCAGGCCCTGATCGCTGCCGGCGGGGACGACAATCTGCGCGAAGGGATCGACCGGCTCAACGCCTCGCTGAAATACGAACCCGACAACAGCTTCGCCTGGAACCTGCTGGCGCAGGGCTATGACGGTCTGAAAATGCCGGGTCAGGCGCGTCTGGCCTCCGCCGAAGCCGAATTCTATCAGGGCAATATCCCGCAGGCCCGCACCTTCGCCGTGTGGTCGCAGAAAAACCTGCCCAAGGATTCCGTCGAATACCGCCGCGCCCGCGACATCGTCCTGACCACCTCCTCGCTCATGGGTATCGACCCGGTGGAGGAAGAAACCCGCCTTCGCCGCTAAGAAAGTTGATAAGTGACCGATACCCCCGAGACGCCGACGCCTGCACCCGAAACCCAAACAGAGGCGCCCGCCCCCGCCCCGCGTGAGCCCCTGCTCAGCAAGGCCAATCTGGCGCTGGCTCTGGCAACCGGGGCCTTTGTGCTGGCGTTAGCGCCGTACGTCCTGCCCAATATTCAGGGCCTGATCGTGCGCGGCGGCCTGATGACGCGGCCCGAAGTGCTGGTCGATGCCTCGACGGCTCTGCGTGAAAAGCAGGACGCCGAAACGCGCAAGAGCGTCGAAACCGCCATCAAGGCCAATGAAGGCTCAATCATCGCCGCCGATGATCCCATCCTTGGCAACCCGTCAGCGCCCATCACCATTATCGAATTCCACGACTATCTGTGCGGAGCCTGCCGCGCCAGACACCCCAGCCTGCTGAGCTTCCTCAAGGCCAATCCCGACGTGCGCGTGGTGGTCAAGGAATATCCGATCATCGGCAAGGACAATTCGCGCGTTCTGGCCGCCCTCGCCCTCGCCGCGCGCGATACCGGCCACTACGCCGCCGTGCACAACGCCCTCTATAGCCACGAACTCAGCTCTCAGGCCGATGTCGATGCGGCCCTCACCGCCGCCGGGGTCAACCCGGCCGAATTGCACGCCAAGGCGCAGTCGCCCGCCATTCAGACCAAGATCGAGGAAACCCTGCAACTGGGGTACAAGTTGGGCATCGCAGCGACGCCCAACTTCATCGTCGATGGCGTACTGGTCAATGGCGGCGATATCCCGCAACTCCAGACTCTGGTGACGGCGGCGCGTCAGAAGGCCAAGTAAGAGAAAAGACGAAGTAAGCGAAGAGACTTTGCCCCCAGACCCCCAATAGGGGTTTCACGCGAATCTATCCCCGCGCGTTCAACCCGTGTCATCATGGGCGCATGGATGTCCACGCGCAAAACAAGGCGGAACTGAGAGCGATGCTGGCCGAGCGTCGTGCGGCCTTGCGCGACTATGCCGACAAGGTGCTGGGTCACGTGACCGCGCTGTCGAAACCGGAAACCGCGCTCGAAGCCGAACGCACGGCCCGCGCCGTCATGGCGGCCGACAGCATGTTGTGTCAACTCTTTGCCCCGCCGCCAGAGCCGAAATCACTCAAAGCCGCTGCCCGCACCCTCGCTTCTGACGACGCGGAAGAAGCGAAACCGCAACGTTACGGTCTGAGAAACTATACCATCGACGAACAAGCGGCTCAGAAACTGGCTTTGGAACGCGCCGAGGCCGAACTGAACCGTCAGAGTCACTACGAAACCCACCGTAGCGAAATGTTTGATAAGCTCGTCACCATTGCCAAGGGGATGCACCTCGCCTTGTGGCGCGACGAAGGCTATGTCGAAGCCGATGTCACCAAGCTCATGAACCTGTGGGGTGAGTATTACAAACGCATCCTCGAAGAGACGGGTCAGCCGCCGGACACCGAACTGCGTCGCCACCCGGCCATCTTCGCTCCCGACTATCACCGGGAACATCTCGAAAGGCTGAAAAAGGGAGAAAGGACCGCTCCCTCATCAATGGCGATAAAATCGTACCATCAATCACCGGGACTAAACATTTAACCCGCCTTCAGAAGGCCCTGAATGCTGGTTTTCATACGCTCGGCATGGCCGGACAGGCCGGATGCGGTTTCCTGAACGCTGGAGGCCAGGGCGCCCGTTTCCGTGGCCGAATGCGAAACATTGCCGATATTGCTCGACATCTGCTGGGTGGTGGCTGCCTGCTCTTCCATCGCGCCGGCCATGGAGGTCGTCAGGCCCGACAGTTCGGCCACAGCGTTGGAGATTTCTTCGACCGACTTCACCGCTTCGTGGCTCGACGTCTGAATGGCCAGCACCTGCTGGGTGATCTCGTCCGTCGCCTTGCTGGTCTGTGAGGCCAGAGCCTTGACTTCGGAGGCCACGACGGCGAAGCCTCGGCCCGCCTCGCCCGCGCGCGCCGCTTCGATGGTGGCGTTGAGCGCCAGCAGATTGGTCTGGGCGGCAATGTCCTTGATCAGAGCCACCACCGAGTCCACTTGGCTCGCATTGTCGGCCAGCGCCTTGACTCGATCATCCATCGACTGTGCCTGAGAGGCGATTTCCGACGCGCGGTCGGATACCCGCGTCACCTGCGTCACGATTTCGTGGATGGCGCTCGACATCTGCTCCGCACCGGCAGCCGCCGAAGCCGCCTGCTGGCTGGCGTTTTCGGCCGCGTCACGCAGGCCCTGAGAGGAATCGCTCATCGACATCGAGGAGGCCAGAAGGGCATCGGCCACACTCGTCACCTCACTGGCGACGGTCTCCTGTGCGGTAATCACCGCCCAAGTCAGCATGGGGCCGATATAGGCACCGAAGGAGTCCTTGATCGCCGTGATCTGAAGCCGCAGCACTTCCGGGCCAATCTTGATCTTGGTCGAAAAGGGCAGCATGGCGTCGGTGGTCAGCATACGCCGTTGATGTTCGGGATTTTTGTGGAACACGTCCACCGATGAACCCAGCATCTGGTTGACCTTGATGGGCAGGAACTGTTCGATCGACTTCAGCGTTTTTTTGGAAGTTTCGTTGAGATAATTGATCTTGAAGTCGTTTTTCGGATCAACCGTCATGACCGCCACAGGCATACCGTCGATCATGGTCAGAAGGCGCGTCACTTCGTTCTTCTTGTCGGTAATGTCGAAGGCGAACTTCGTCACCGAGGCCACGCGGCCGTTATCGTCAAAGACGGGGCAATAGCTGGCCTCCAGCCACACCTGACGCCCGGCCTTGTTGAGGCGCTTGAACTCTCCCTTTTGCGGCTTGCCGGCGCGCAAAGCCTCCCAGAACTGACGGTAATCCGATGATTGCGCGTAGTCCGCTTCGATGAACATGCGGTGATGCTGTCCCGCGACCTCCGCCAGCGTATAGCCGACGACAGACAGAAAGCTCTCATTGGCGCGGATAATGCTGCCGTCAGGCTTGAATTCGATAACCGCCATGGAGGTTTCCACGGCTTTAAGGATGTTTTCTGCTGTAACGCCGTTCCCCCGGCTGGAGACTTTATTGGTTTTGTTGAAAAGCACGGCCGACCCTCCCGTCGCCACTTTATGTACGCACTTCGCACAGAGTGTCGCCGAGTCGTTAACGAGGGAATAACATCGTTACAATTTTTGGAGGTTATATACGCTGCCGTGGTCACGCTGGTTCACTGACCACCGGAAAAAACGCTCTTTTTTCACAAAAAAGAGCGGCCCCGTTTCCAGAGCCACTCTTTATCATCTTTAGTCTTTATGAAATGGGCCAGTTCGCCCCGACTCAAGCCGCACCGCCGCCACGCTTTTCCGCATAGATCAGCAGCGGTTGAGCGCGTTCTTCGACCACCTCGGCATTGATCACCACCTCTTCGACGCCCTGCATGTTGGGCAGTTCGTACATGGTGTCGAGCAGTATGCCTTCGAGGATCGAACGCAGGCCGCGCGCGCCGGTCTTGCGCACAATGGCCTTCTTGGCGACGGCAAACAGGGCCTCGTCCGTGAAGGTCAGGGTGACGTTTTCCATCTCGAACAGGCGGGCATATTGCTTGACCAGCGCGTTCTTCGGCTCGGTCAGAATCTTGACCAGAGTCGCCTCGTCGAGGTCTTCCAGCGTCGCCAGAACCGGCAGACGACCGATAAATTCCGGGATCAGGCCGAACTTCATCAGGTCATCGGGTTCGACCTGATGCAGGACTTCGCCCAGACGGCGTTCTTCCGGGTCCTTGACGGTGGCGCCAAAGCCGATTGAGGTGCCCTTGCCACGGCCCGAAATAATCTTTTCCAGACCGGCGAAGGCCCCGCCGCAGATGAACAGGATATTGGTCGTATCGACCTGCAGGAATTCCTGCTGCGGATGCTTGCGCCCGCCCTGCGGCGGTACGGAGGCGACGGTGCCTTCCATGATCTTGAGCAGGGCCTGCTGCACGCCTTCGCCCGACACGTCGCGGGTGATGGAGGGGTTGTCAGACTTACGCGAAATCTTATCGACTTCGTCGATATAGACGATACCGCGCTGGGCGCGTTCGACATTGTAATCGGCGGCCTGAAGCAGTTTCAGGATGATGTTTTCAACGTCTTCACCGACATAACCGGCTTCGGTCAGGGTGGTGGCGTCGGCCATCGTAAACGGCACGTCGATAATACGCGCAAGCGTCTGCGCCAGCAGGGTCTTACCCGAGCCGGTGGGCCCGATCAGCATGATGTTCGACTTGGCCAGTTCCACGTCATTGCCCTTGGCCGCGTGGTTCAGGCGCTTGTAGTGATTGTGCACGGCGACCGACAGGACCTTCTTGGCCTGCGCCTGACCGATGACATAATCGTCAAGAACTTCGCGGATTTCCTTCGGCGTCGGCACGCCGTCCTTGGATTTCACGAAGGCGATCTTGTGCTCTTCACGAATGATATCCATGCACAGTTCGACGCATTCATCACAGATGAAAACGGTCGGACCGGCAATGAGTTTGCGCACCTCGTGCTGGCTCTTTCCGCAGAAGGAGCAGTAGAGGGTGCTCTTGCTGTCGCCACTGGCGGCTTTCGTCATAAGCGCTTCTCACCTTCGTTTGCGCCGGCCGTTTCCCTCTCCGGAGAAAAAGCCGAGGCACTATTCAACCGATACTATGCACCTTTGACCCTTAAGAAAAGGTCATTCCGGTACGATTTTGGGCCAGACCCACACCGCTTTGGCCATCTATGCACAGATTAGACCAGCCCTCAACCACCCCCGCGCCGCAAGCTATGGTTAAGGGGCTTTTTTGCGAACCCTGTTGCCTATATGGGGAGAGGGAACCGGATTGTCAGCCATGCCCCTCCCCGTCCACGCCTTCGATTTCGACGGCACCCTGACCTATAAAGACAGCTTTACCGCCTTTCTGGTGTGGCAATGTGGCCATGCCCGGCTAGCCCTCGCCTTTGTGCGCCACCCCTACATGCTGACGGACTATCTGCGCACCCGTGACCGGGGGGCGCTGAAATCGCATCTGCTGTTTCACCTGATGGGGCCCGTCCGCCGGGACGATCTGCAAGCGCGCTTTACCGCTTTTGCCGACGCGATGGGGGATCGCCTGTTCCGCCCGGACGCCCTTCACACCTGGGCCGAGGTGGGGCAACACGCCGAAAGGGTGATCGTCACCGCCTCCCCGGAAATGCTGGTGGGGGAATTCGGCAACAGACTGGAGGCCGAGCGCACCATCGGCACGCGACTGGGGTTTGATGCTGATGACCGTCTGACGCCGCATCTGGACGGTCTGAACTGTCGCAGCGAAGAAAAGATGCGTCGCCTGCGGGAAGTCTATGGCGAGGCGCTGGACCTCGAAGCGGCCTATGGAGACACAGCGGGCGACCTTGAGATGCTCAAGGCCGCCCGGCAGGGTCATTACAGACTGTTTGTCAAAAAGCCTGTTTAGGCGTTGCTGACCGGGTCGGTACGCTTTTCATAAACGTGGTCGATCAGGCCGAACTCCTTGGCTTCGGCGGCGGTCATATAACGGTCGCGGTCCAGCGTGCGCTCGATCACGTCATAGGGCTGACCCGTGTGCTTGACGTAGATTTCGTTAAGCAGCTTCTTGGTCTTGCGGATGTCTTCGGCCTGGATTTCGATGTCCGAAGCCATGCCGCGCGCCCCGCCCGACGGCTGGTGCACCATGATCTTGGAATTGGGCAGCGAGATACGCTGACCGGCTTCACCGGCTTGCAGGATCAGCGAGCCCGCCGAAGCGGCCATGCCCATGCACACGGTGGTGACCGGCGACTTGATGTACTGCATGGTGTCGTAGATCGCCAGCGCCGAGGTCACCTGACCGCCGGGGCTGTTGATATACATGGAGATTTCCTTTTTCGGGTTTTCCGATTCAAGGAACAGCAACTGGGCGCAGATCGAGGTCGCCATGCCGTCTTCGAACGGGCCGGTGAGGAAGATGATGCGTTCCTTCAGCATCCGCGAATAGATGTCGTAGGCGCGCTCACCGCGGCTCGATTGCTCGATGACCGTGGGGATCAGGTAGCTGGTCAGGTTTTCGACTGGATCGCGCATGGAAGTCCCTAAAGCGTTATGGGTTATGAGACCGCATCTAAGGCTGATTTGATTAACCGAAGGTGTGCGCAGTCCCTGTCGCGTTTAAATTGGCAATTTGCCTGCGCGTTTTCAAGTGGAGAAACGCCCAGATCAGGCCTTGGGCTTTTTAGCCGTCTTACAATCGATGACCGCACATACGCGCTTTTTTATATCTTCCTGAAACTCTGGCAACAAGTCCATGGCAATTTTCGTGGCTTTAGGCATTACCAGAGGCATTTTCTCTAGGATTTTCTTGCCACGCGGGTCCTCATAGAAAGACACCATGTATTCCAGCTCTTCCAATGTGTAGACCTCTGCGTATATTTCCGCGGAACGATCCATCATTTTCACCATGTAGGCGGAAGTCGCGTCCAATGAGGCCTGCATAAGCTTCTGAGCTTTTTCCTCATCCAATTCAGGATTGTCGCGCTTCATCTGTTCGACCATAGCTGGTCCCATGGAGCCAGTGACCTGAGACATCATTTTTTCAAAATCTATCGCTTTGAAATAACGCTTCACCAGCGCGATCTTTTCCGGCGTGGCGGCTTCCTGAGCCATGGCCGAAGGCGCCAGCCCGGCGGCGGCGAAAAACAGTGTGACAGCGATCAGAAAACGGCGCATGGCCTTCCCCCCTAAAAAAATGACAGCCTTGCATAGCAGATACAAACGGCGTGCCCACAAAAAAGCGCAGGAGAGGCTTCTCCTGCGCTTTTCTTATTCCGGCAATACCGTCGAAACGGGATCAGTCCTCTTCGTCGGCCAGCAGGTCTTCCTTGCTGATCGGCTCTTCGCTCACCTTGGCGATGGCGAAGATGTGATCGACGACCTTTTCTTCATAGATCGGGGCGCGGATCTGAGCGGCGGCGGCGGGGTTCTGACGATAGAACTCGAACACCTGACGTTCCTGACCGGGGAAGTTGCGGGCTTCGCGAGCGATGGCCTGCGCCACTTCCTGCTCAGACACCTGCACATTGTTCTTGGTGCCGATTTCGGCGAGGACCAGACCGAGGCGCACGCGGCGCTCGGCGATCTTCATATATTCGCCCTTCAGTTCGTCTTCCGACTTGGCGGCGTCTTCTTCGGACAGTTGACCAGCGGCCTTGTCCTGCTCGACCTGCTGCCAGATGCCGGCAAATTCGGCGTCCAGCATCTTCTTCGGCAGCTCGAACGAATGCTTTTCGTCGAGGATGTCCAGCAGGGCGCGCTTCATCTTGAAACGGGCGGCCTGCGCGTATTGCTGCTGCAACTGGCCCTTGAGCAGGTCCTTCAGCGCGTCAAGACCTTCGAGGCCGAGGCCCTTGGCCCACTCATCATCAGCCACGGCGTCCTTGGGGGCCGAGATTTCGTGCACGGTGGTTTCAAAGGTCGCTGCCTTGCCGGCCAGATTGGCCGCGCCGTAATCAGCCGGGAAGGTCACGTTCAGCACGCGCTCTTCGCCCTTCTTGGCGCCGATCAGTTGCTCTTCGAAGCCCGGAATGAACTGGCCCGAGCCGATGACCAGCTCAGCGCCTTCCATCGAGCCACCTTCGAAGACTTCGCCGTCGATCTTGCCCACGAAGTCGATCTTCAGCTTGTCGCCGTCCGCCGCCTTGGGGGCCTTGCCGCCCTTGGGCTCATACGACTTGGTTTGCTTGAGGATGTTTTCGAGTTGCTCGTTCACTTCCTCATCGGTCGGCTCATAGACCGGACGCTTCAGTTCGAGGGTCGAAGGATCGACCGGCTCGAATTCCGGCATTTGCTCGACCGAGATTTCATAGGCCAGGTCGGCCTCGCCCTTGATCACGGCGTCGATGTCGCCGATGGGGTTCAGTTCCGGCTGGCTGGCCGGGCGCACCTTGTGCTGCTCCAGCGTCGCCTGCGAGGTTTCGTTGAGCTGCTCCTGAAGGACTTCGCTCATCAGTTCCTTGCCATACAGCTTGCGAACGTGCGCCGCGGGCACCTTGCCCGGACGGAAGCCCTTGATTTGCATCTTGGGCGCGATGTCCTTGATCTTGGCGTCCAGCTTGGCGGCCAGGACGTCCTTGGCCACGGTCACATGATAGACGCGCGACAGACCTTCATTCAGTTTTTCAACGACTTGCATCGATCTATTTTACCTGTTGCGAAGGGCAGCTACCGAACATCGCGTTCGTTCCGCGGTTCGCCGTTAGAGACAAACAACCGCCCGCGCAGACCGCGGGCGGCAAATTTAAAGATGCGCTCTTATGGCATGAGCGGGGATAAGGTCAACGATAAAAGACGGTTGCCGCCTTTTAAACCTGCGCCTTTTCCGGCTCCGGGTCGCCCAGTTGGCCTTCCCACTTGGCCACCACCGCCGAGGCGACGGTATTGCCCACCACATTGGTTGCCGAGCGGCCCATGTCGAGCAGGTGATCAACCCCTAGCACGATGGCGATCCACGCATCGGGCAGGCCGAAATAGCTGAGCGTCGCCATAATGACGACCAGCGAGGCACGCGGCACACCGGCGATCCCTTTAGAGGTGACGAGCAGCAGGAACAGCATCATCACCAGTTGCCCTGTGGTGAAATCGACCCCGTGCGCCTGCGCGATAAACAGGGTGGCGAAGGTGCAGTAGATCATCGAGCCGTCGAGGTTGAACGAATAGCCCAGCGGCAGGACGAAGGAGACGATCTTGCGCGACACGCCGACCTTGGGCAGGCCGTCGAGCAGCTTGGGATAGGCGGCTTCGGACGAAGCGGTCGAAAAGGCCAGCAGCGCCGGCTCACGCGACGCCGCCAGAATTTTGAAGATGCGCCCGCCAACAAAGATCAGACCGGCCAGAATCAGCACGATCCACAGCACGCCCAGCGCCGAATAGAAGCCGCCGATGAACTTGGCATAGGTGACGAGGATGGGCAGGCCCTGCTTGGCCACCGTCGCCGCCAGCGAACCGAAGATGGCGAACGGCGCGAACTTCATCACCAGTTCGGTCACCTTGAGCATGATCGACGCGCCCTGTTCGGCCAGGCGCATGATGTCGGGCGACTTGTCATCCAGCATGGCGATGGCAGTGCCGACGAACACCGAGAAGACAACGATCTGAAGGATCTCGTTCTTGGCCATGGCGTCGATGATCGACGATGGAATCATGTGGGTGATGAAGGATTCCAGCGTGAAGTTCGAGGTGTTGGGGGCGTTGATGGCGTCCGCTGCGGTTTGCAGGTTCATACCTGCGCCCGGCTGCAACCACTCGACCATCACGATACCGAGCAACAGCGACACGATGGAGGCCGCGATGAACCAGCCCAGCGCCTTGCCGCCGATGCGACCCACGGCCGCCGCGTCTTCCATATGGCCAATCCCCGCCACCAGCGTGAACAGCACCAAGGGCGCAATGATCATCTTGATCAGCAGCAGAAAGACCTTGGTCAGCAGGCCATAGATCGAAATGGCCTGTTCGAGTTGCGCCGCATCCAGATACTGGTTGCTGGCCCATCCGGTGGCCACACCCAGCACCATGGCCGCGATGATAAAGAGGGCGAACTTGTTTTTCACGGAGGGCTCCGGTTAAGCTAATTGCACCCGACACTACCCATGTGCGGCGTATTAGCAAGGGGTACGCCCCATGAATCCATTCACCGCACAGGAAACCGGTCCTGAATTCAGGCCCCTGCGCGCGGGGTTTGGGCGGCCGCAGGCTTGCTCTGCGGTCAGAATCGGCGGCGGATTCCGTCCATGTCAGACGCCGCCCATGCCCTGAAAAATCGCTATTTTGACCGCCGCAATGCCCAATTGCGTCAGTCGGCAGGGCCTGACCGCGCCGCTCAGGGCGAACGGGAATGGCGCACGCTGGAAACCCTCACCCGCCTGAGCGGCTATGGCGACGTGATGCAGCCCTCCACCGGGCGTGTCGTCGATGCCGGATGCGGCGACCGCTATCTGGAAAGCGGTGCCGCCGCGCGCGGCTTCGCTTATCAGGGTTACGATATCGACACGCTGAACTTCGAAAGCGACGCCTTTCCGCTGGAGGCGCAAAGCCTTGACCTGTTTGTGTCTCTGGCGGTGATCGAACATCTGCGCGATCCCGGCCTGTTCCTCTCCGAGGCCTTGCGCCTTCTGCGCCCCGGTGGTGCGGTGGTCATCTCTACCCCCAACTTCCAGCAGGATTTCCGCAACTTCTATAACGACCCGACCCACGTCAAACCCTACACCCCCCACAGTCTGGCCCTTGTGCTGAAGCTGGCCGGTTTTGCGGACGTTCAGGTCTATCCGGGCCTAAGATGCAAGCCGGACTGGTACTATCAGGGGAACAACCGCTTCTGGAAGGCGCGCTATCTGCTGCCGTTTCGCGGCGATAACCGACTGGCGCCCGACTGGCTCAAAGGCCGCGCGACCTCCATGTTCGCCATAGGACGAAAGCCCCTGTGAAGATCACCCACCTGAACAATTCGTTCCTGATGATCGAAGCGGGCGGCACGCGCCTCCTGTGCGACCCGTGGGCGGGCGTCGCCAATGAAGGCGGCTGGCACAGCTTTCCGGAATATGACCCCGATGCGCTTCACGCCTTCATGCGCTCGGCAGACGCCGTCTATATTTCGCACATCCACGCCGATCACTTCGACCCGGCCCTGCTCAAAGCCTCAGGTGTTCTCGATAAGCCTTTCATCATAAAGGACTTCACCAGCAAGACGCTCAAAAACCGTCTTCTCAGACTGGGGGCCACGCGGGTGATCGAACTGGCCGGCCTGACGCGGTTTGATTTAGGCGGCCTGTCGCTGAGTATCGTGCCTCAGATGACCAGCAATAGCGGGGGCTTTGAGGATCAGATTGACTACGATCTCGATACCTCGCTTATCGTGCATGGTGACGGCCTGACCCTGTTCAATCAGGTCGACAATCCCCTCTCGCTCGATAACTACCGCACGGTACGCGACTACATTGCACGCACCTATGGGGCGCTGGACGCCGCCTGCCTGATGACCGGAGCCGCCAGCGGCTATCCCCAGCATTTTGTCAATATTGATCGTCCCGCCGAACAGGCCGCCGTTATTGCGCGCTCCCTCGACAAGTTTTCGGCCATTATCGACGTGCTGCAACCGCGTCTCTACATACCGGCGGGCGGCACCTATGTCGTACCGGGACGCTTTGCGCCCCTCAACCGCTGGGTGGCTCAACCGACTTTTCCGGCCCTGCACCAAAGGCTCAGCGGGCGAGCGCAGGCCTTTGATATCGAAGGCGGTCGTTGCCTGGACCTCAGTGATCTGACGCTCAGCCAGCCCCTCAGCCCCCTGCCCCGAAGCAAGGCCGAAGCCGTTAAGGCCCATGCCTCCGATCCCTATCCGCACGACGATTTCGACGACAGTGACGTGGATGCGGCCGCGCTCGACGCCCTGTTTGCAGACGCCTATGCCCGCTACAGCGCCCGTATGGCGCAAGGCGGCGTGATCATCGGTCAGACCGTCACCTTTATCCTGCACGAACGCCTGAGCGTGGACGCCGACGGGTTGCCATCGGATGACATTATCGGGCGTTTCACTCTCAGCGACCACCGGGCCGAAGGCCACGTCTTCAACATTCATCTGGACCGCAAGCTGTTTATCAAAGGGCTGTCGGGGCGGTCGAACTGGAACCAGCTCCTCAGTCTGGCCCTGTTTGAACGCACACCCAACCTCCACATGCCGACGGTCGATTTCAGCCTGAACTATCTGGTCTGCGGCCCGGCTCCTGCTGGATAATCAGCCGTGCGCCAGTTCGATCAACGCATCGACGGTCCTCAGATTGCGCGCCGTCAGTTCCGCCTTGAGGAAGCGCGGCAGCTTTTCGGCCACCACAGACTTGCCAAAGCCTTGCGGCGTGTACAGATAAAAGACCCCCTCCCCCATGTGGAACCGCTCGCCCTGTGTAGCCAGCGCCGCGAGTCCGTCAGGGTCATAGGTCTTTATCCCGCCCTTGATGAACATCAGATGCACCTGTTTGTGGCCATCCTCTCCCTCCGGCACGTAGAGGCAGGCCTGACGCGCGGCGCGGACCTGCTCCAGGCTCAGCACGTGGCAAACGGACGTAAACCCAAACCGCGCCCCTATGTCGGCGGTAATCAGGTCGGGCAGGCTTTCGGCGGCCCTGTCGCTTTCAAAGACGGCATTGCCGCTCTGGATATAGGTACGGGGATTGCAGAGACCCAGTGCCGCAAGGCTTTCGCGCCAATCTTTCATCGGCAGTTTGTTATTGCCACCGACATTCACCCCGCGCAGCAGCGCCACATAGACCGTCATGCCCGCCTCCTTTTGTCTTAAGCCGTGATAAGGCGCTGATGGGCGATTAGCCACAGCTTTTTCCGCCCACAGATAGCAATTGCACCACGCCCCCTAGCCAAAGCGAACCGATATGTCTAAAGGAGAGCCAGCGCGGCTATGGCGGAATTGGTAGACGCACCAGGTTTAGGTTCTGGCGCCAAAAGCGTGGGGGTTCGAGTCCCTCTAGCCGCACCACCTCCCTTTTCAAAGACACCTGCTCGTTCAGGTCGCCATCCCGACCGGATGCCGCCGGAATGGCGTCGCATAATTGCCACTATTTTCCTACTCATTTGATTTTAAATATGTACGTACGCCCCCGCTTCGTTTATTAATGTTCACCTATATTCAAATTAAATTATTGATTTATATATCCTTACTTAAAACCATATCCGACATGAATTAGCAAAACTAATCGTCTCCCTTAGAACATATGCCTCGGCTCAGCTCTTTAAACGGGTCTATGCCGCTCCAAGATATGGCCCAGTTCAAGCCATGATCTGTTCAGGAGCATTCCCCATGTCCATCCGTGCCTCCCATCGCACACTGGCCGCCGCACTCACTGCGACGACGGCCCTCAGCTTGCTTTCCCTGCCTGCCTTCGCGCAGGAAGCCACCGCTGACAACGACGTCACCGAAGTGGTCGTCACCGGCAGCCGCACCCAGCCGCGCTCGCGCCTCGATACCCTTGCCCCCGTCGATGTGATCCGTAAGGACGCGCTGGATGCGCTGGGCTCGACTGAACTGGCGCAGACCCTGTCGCGCGTCGCCCCATCCCTCACCTTCCCGCGCCCGTCCGCCGTGGATGGCACCGACAGCGTGCGCCCGGCCTCTCTGCGTGGCCTCAGCCCGGACCAGACTCTGGTCCTGCTGAACGGCAAGCGTCGCCACACCTCGGCGCAGGTCAACACCAATGGCTCCGCCGGTCGCGGCTCGGCACCAGCCGACCTCAACGCCATCCCGACTTCGGCGCTCAGCACGGTCGAAATCCTGCGCGACGGGGCTTCGGCGCAATACGGGTCGGACGCCATTGCCGGCGTCGTCAACCTGCGTCTGCGCGAAGCCCGTTCGGGCGGCAGCGTCTCGGCCAGCTATGGCCAGTACAATACCGAGGTCAAAGCTGACCGCTCATCGCGCAAGGAAAACGACGGCCGCACCTATAATGTCGCTGGCTGGGTCGGCCTGCCGCTCGGCGAAGACGGCTTCCTGACCGTATCGGGTGAGTACCGTAACCGCGAAGCGACCAACCGCGCCGACACCGATCCGCGCGTCACACCCAACCGCGTGACCGGCCGTTATGGCGATCCGGAGCAGGAAAGCGTCGCCCTGTTTGCCAATGCCGCCAAGCCGTTGGAGAACGGCTGGAAGCTGTATGGCTTCGGCGGCGTACAGAGCCTTGAGTCCGAAAGCGCGGCCTTCTTCCGCCAACCGGGCAACAGCGGTAATGTCGCAGCCATCTATCCCAACGGCTTCCTGCCGCTGATCAATGTCAAGTCGAAGAACTATTCGGCGACCTTTGGCACCCGCGGGCAGTGGGGCGACTGGACGTCCGACTATTCGGTCAACTGGGGCCGCAACGAGCTGGAATACAACACGCTCAATTCGGTCAATGCCTCCTACGGCACGGCCTCCAAGACCAGCTTCTATGACGGCGAAGTGATCTATGACCAACTGGTGCTCAATGCCGACATCAGCCGTGAGTTCCCGATTGGCTTCTACAGCCCCCTGACCTTCGCGCTGGGCGTCGAAGGCCGCCACGAAAACTATCAGATCAAGGCCGGCGAGCAACAGTCCTGGGCGCTGGGCCCCATCACGTCGGCCACCGCCGGGGCGCAGGGCTTTATCGGCTTCCAGCCGTCAAATGCGGTCGATGTCAACCGCGACAATTTCGGCCTCTATGCCGAACTGAGCGCCACGGTCGTGCCGCAACTGAGCTTCGACTTTGCCGCCCGCGCGGAAAAATACTCGGACTTTGGTGACAACCTGTCGGGCAAGCTGTCGCTGCGTTACGAACTGACCGACAATCTGGCCCTGCGCGGTTCGGTGTCCACGGGCTTCCGTGCGCCGTCCCTGCAACAGCAGTACTTCACCTCGACGGCTTCGGTCGTGTCGGGCGGTGTCGTGGTTGAAACCGGCACCTTCCCGGCCTCGTCTGCGGTGGCCAGAGCGCTCGGCGCCCCGGCGCTGGAGGCCGAAGAGTCCACCAACTATGCGGCCGGCTTCGTCTATCGCAAGGGCCCGTTTGAGCTGACGCTGGATGCCTACCGCATCAATATTGATAACCGCATCGTCCTGACGGAAAACCTGTCGGGCACGTCGGAAATCACCGCCCTGCTGAAGCCCTATGGCGTGACGGCCGCCCGCTTTTTCACCAATGGCGTGGATAGCGAAACGACCGGTATTGATCTGGTAGCCAATTATCGTCTGCCGACCGACCATTACGGCCGCTTCAACTTCAACCTCGCCTGGAACAGCGGCAATACCGAAATCACCCGCCTGCCGGGTGCCAACACGGTGTCGAGCCTGCAAAACCCGCCGGCGCTGTTCGCCCGCATCCGTCAGTATATCCTCACCAACTCGACGCCTGAGAACAAGGGCAGCACTACGGTGGATTGGAAGGGCGGCAAGTGGAGCGTCAACGGTCGCGCCACGTATTATGGCGACGTGATCGACGCGGCGGCGAACTTCCCCAGCGATATCCACACCGGCGAAAAGACCCTGCTCGACCTGTCGGCCAGCTACAAGCTGACGGACAAGACCTCGGTCACCTTCGGCGCGGACAATGTCTTCGACGTCTATCCGGACAAGACGATCGCTTCGCTGCAAGGGTCACAGGGCGCGCTGGCCTTCTCGCGCTTCTCGCCCTTCGGCTTCAATGGCCGCTATCTGTATGCGCGCGTAACGCACAACTGGTAAGCGAAAACCGCTCCGGCCCCAGCCCCCGCAGACCTCTCTGCGGGGGCTTTTTTGTCTTTTCCTCCCGCGAAAGAGGGACTTGCGGTCTGCCAACTTCGTGGCATCATCGCGCCATGACAAAGCGCCTGATGACCTTCGCCCGCATGTTCGTTCTGACAGCCGCCGCGGCGGCCCTGACCGCCTGTGGCGGCGGAGGCGGCGGAGGTGGCGGCGGTTCGACCGCAACGGGATCGAGCGGTGGCGGAAGCGGCGGCGGCGGCGTCGCAGGCTGGGTCAGCGGCGTGTTTCAGGCCGCCAGCACCTTCAAGGACAAGTGCGAAACCGTGCGCACCGGCGTCGATATCGAGGGCAACCGCTTCCCGGACAAGGCCGGCACGGCGCTCGACGAAAAGAACTGGCTGCGCTCCTGGACGCGCGAAACCTACCTGTGGAACACGGAGGTCACCGACACCGATCCGGCCAGCGGCGGCACGCGGACGGCCTATTTCGCTACGCTGAAGACCACGGCCAAGACAGCGTCTGGCAAGGACAAGGACAACTTCCATTTCAGCGAGCCGACAACGGAGTATCTGGCGCGGCGCAATGCGGCGGCCACCGCCAGCTACGGCATGGAACTGACGGCCTATTCGACCACGACGCCGCGCGATTTCCGCGTTGTCTATACCGAGCCGGGCTCGCCCGCCGCCGGTGTAGTGCCGCGCGGCGCGCGCATCCTGACGGTCAACGGCATCGACCTTGTCAATGACAATACGCAGGCGGGTGTTAATGCACTGAATGCCGGGCTTTTCCCGACGGCGACCGGCACCTCCACGACCTTTGGGCTGCGTCTGGTCGATGGGTCAACAAAGACCGTCACCCTCACCTCGGCCAATGTCAGCCCCAAGCCGGTCAACAAGACGAGCGTCCTGACGGATGGTTCCTCGAAAATCGGCTATATTCTGTTCAACACCTTCAGCCCCTATTCCAGCGAAACCGAAATCGTTTCGGCCATGCGCGACATGCAGACTGCCGGGGTCAGCGACCTGATCCTCGATCTGCGCTATAATGGCGGCGGTCTGCTGGCGGTGGCATCACAGCTCAGCTACATGATCGCCGGCAATACGCGCACCGCCAACCGCACCTTTGAAACGCTGAAATTCAACGCGGCCGCCGGTAACACCAATCCCGTGACAGGTCAGGCCAACAACCCCGTGCCCTTCTACAATCAGGGGTTGGGCTTCACCGTAACGGCGGGAACGTCGCTGCCGACCCTGAATCTGTCGCGCGTCTATGTGCTGGCCACCGAAGACACGTGCAGCGCCTCGGAAGCGGTGATTAACGGTCTGCGCGGTGTCGGTGTCGAAGTCATCCTGATCGGCGGCAAGACCTGCGGCAAACCCTATGGCTTCTACCCGCAGGACAATTGCGGTGAGACCTACTACACCATTCAGTTTCAGGGCGTGAACGATCTCGGTTTTGGTGACTATGCCGACGGCTTCGTGCCGAACAACACCACCTCGGCCACGGGCGTCAAACTGCCCGGCTGCGTCGCCAGCGATGACCTGAGCAAGGAGCTGGGTCTGGCGACCGAGGGGCTGGTCAGCACGGCGCTCAGTTATCGCCGCACCCGTTCGTGCCCGGCCTCGGCCACCGCCTTCGCGGCCGCCAGTTCGGCGGTCCAGTCGGCGGGCCCGGTCAGCGGCGGCTCAGGCCCGGCCATAGTCCCGCCCAAATGGATCATGGACGTCAACCGCGACATGACCCTGCCGGGAGGTCGCTGATGCGCGGGCTCCTCCCTGCCGGTCTGTTGTGTGCGCTGGGGCTGGTGGGCTGTCAGACGATGGCGGCCGGAAAGGCCGTCCCCGCCAGCGTCGATCTGAGCGATCCGCAAACCGTCAGCCGTCTCAAGGCCGCTCTGGCCCCGGTGATCGGTCGGGCTAATATCGAGTTTGGTCCTTCGGCCGCCAGTCAAACGACCATGCTCGGAGTCCTGCCACCGCCTCTTGGGCCGCTGGAAACCCATTCCACTGCCGTGCCGACGGTCTTCGATGTGGTGCTTAAAGACGGCAAGTGTCTGGCCGTGCGGCACGATACAGGGGTCGAAACCGAGTTGAAGGGCGTCACCTGCCGCCCGGTGCCGGAATAGCTTATCCCCATTATTCACAGGCTGTGAATCGGAGTTAAGTGGACAGTCGCCTTTGCGCCGCATAGGGGCAGCGACAGCCCGTCCCTGACCTGCTTAAACACCGCAATGAACACCACCCTGCTCGACGCCCCCCTGCCCGTTTCGGCCGACACGCCCCAAGCCCTGCCGCACAATCTCGAAGCCGAACAGGCCTTGCTCGGCACGCTGATGTTCGACAACGGGGCCTATGAGCGCCTGTATGATGGTCTGAGCGCCCGGCATTTCTACGAGCCGTTTCACCAGAAGCTGTTTGCCACCATCGAAGAACAGATCCGTATCGGGCATCTGGCCGAACCCATCGTCCTGCTCGACAAGTTCAAGACGGATCAGGCCTTCAATGATCTGGGGGGTATCCGGTACCTGGCCGATCTGGTCGATCGCGCCCCGCCCTCGGCCAATGCCTCGGACTATGCGCGCGTCATCTACGATCTGGCGCTGCGCCGCGACCTGATCCGTCTGGGCGGCGAAATCGCCCGTTCGGCCACGCAGGAAGGCAATGGCCGCGAACAGATCGAGCGCGCCGAAGCCCAGCTTTATGAAATGGCCGAAAAGGGCACCTCCTCGACCGGCTTCAAGACCTTCTCCGAAGCCGTCACCGGGGCCATCTCCAATGCCGAAGAAGCCTTCCACCGCGACGGCGGCCTGTCGGGTCTGGCCACCCGCCTCGACGACCTCGACCGGCAGATTGGCGGTTTGCATAAGTCGGACCTGCTGATCCTCGCCGGGCGTCCGTCGATGGGGAAGACGGCGCTGGCCACCAATATCGCCATGAACGTGGCCAAGAAATACCGCTTCGAGATTCAGCCCGACGGCACGCGCAAGACGGTCGATGGCGGCGTGGTCGCCTTCTACTCGCTCGAAATGTCCGCCGACCAATTGGCGACCCGTCTGCTGGCCGATGCCTCCGGCGTCTCCTCAGACCGCCTGCGCAAGGGCGAAATCGACGCGGTGGAATTCGGACGGCTCAAGGACGCGGCGATGGAGATCGCCTCCTATCCGCTCTATATCGACGATACCGGCGGCCTCAGCCTCGCTAAACTGACGGCCCGAGCGCGCCGCCTGAAGCGCACGGCCGGCCTTGACCTCATCGTGGTGGACTACCTGCAACTGGTCACCACGGGCGACAGCAATATGAACCGCGTGCAGGAAATCTCGACCATCACCATGGGTCTGAAATCGCTGGCCAAGGAGCTTCAGGTACCGGTCATCGCCCTGTCGCAGCTCTCGCGTCAGGTCGAAAGCCGCGACGACAAGCGCCCGCAACTGTCGGACCTGCGCGAATCCGGCTCGATCGAACAGGACGCCGATATCGTCATGTTCGTCTATCGCGAAAGCTATTATCTGGGCCGCGCCGAACCCAAGGAAGGCACGCCCGAACACCTGCAATGGCAGGAGGATATGGACAAGCTGCGCGGCACCGCCGAAGTCATCATCGGCAAGCAGCGTCACGGCCCCATCGGCACGGTACGCCTGTCGTTCGACGAAAACGTCACGCGGTTTGGCAATCTGGCGCGTCAGGACCGGTACAGCAGCTACGAATAGAGTGGCGTATCTTACCGGCCAAACCGCCTTACTTTGCTCTATCGCTTCGCTGCCTGAGAGCGGGCGGCAATCTGGCGCGTCAGGACCGGTACAGCAGCTACGAATAGAAGAGTGGTGATATTCTCCACAGATAGCCACAAAGGTATTTAGGAACCACAGATTTCACAGATTTCACAGATGGTTGTGTTTCAAGCGGGAACCCAGAGCGGTGAAGGCTGAAAGGCGCGAAGCGCCAATCCGTGAAATCTGTGTAATCTGTGGTTTGAACTTCACTTTGCCCGCCCCGCGCTGAGACCATCTGTGTGCATCTGTGGAGAACCGTCCCGACACAAAAGTTCGCAGTTTGTTCTGGATTTTTGCAACCACTCAGGCTATCGGTTGCGCAGCATAAACCCCGTTGCGCGAGCGAATCATGTCCAAGGCTCAGGCCGTCTTTGTCTGTCAGTCCTGCGGGATGACCCACACCAAATGGGCAGGTCAGTGTTCGGGGTGCCTGAGTTGGAATACTCTGGTGCAGGAGAGTTTTTCCGCCCCGCCGGGCAGTCTGAAACCCGAAACCTCACCTTCGAAAATCTCAAGGCTTTCAAAGCTCAACTTTGAAACTCTTGATGCGCCGGACGAGGCGCCTCAGCGCATGGTGACGGGCATAGAGGAGTTCGACCGGGTGTGCGGTGGCGGCATTGTGCCGGGTTCGGCCATCCTGCTGGCCGGTGATCCCGGCGTTGGCAAATCGACCCTGTTGTTGCAGGTCACCGCCCACGCGGCGCTGCGCGGCCTGAAGGTTGCCTATATTTCGGGCGAAGAGGCCGTTGAGCAGGTGCGCGGGCGGGCCTCACGCATGGGGGTCAGCAAGGCCCCGGTCGATCTGGCCGCTGAAACCTCGCTGCGCACCATTCTCGATGCGCTGAAACGCGATACCTACGACCTCGTTATCATCGATTCCATTCAGACCCTGTGGTCGGACGCCATCGACGCGGCGCAGGGCTCAGTGTCCCAGGTGCGGGCCTGCGCCGGGGAACTGGTGCGGCTGGCCAAGAAGAACCGTATCGCCATGATCCTGGTCGGCCATGTCACCAAGGAAGGCCAGATCGCCGGACCGCGCGTCGTCGAACACATGGTCGATGCCGTGCTGTCGTTTGAGGGCGAGCGCGGCTATCCGTTCAGAATCTTACGCGGGTCCAAAAACCGTTTTGGAGCCACTGATGAGATCGGCGTGTTTGAAATGGGCGACGGCGGTTTGCGCGAAGTGCCCAACCCCTCCGCCCTCTTCCTCGGTGACAATGATGAGCGCTCATCGGGTTCGGCGGTGTTCGCGGGTATCGAAGGTTCGCGTCCGGTACTGGTCGAAATTCAGGCGCTGGTGGCCCCCTCGGCCCTGGGCACGCCGCGGCGCGCCGTGGTGGGGTGGGATTCCGGGCGGCTGGCCATGATTCTGGCCGTGCTGGAATCGCGCTGCGGCTTGGGCTTCGGCGGTAAGGACGTCTATCTCAACGTCGCGGGCGGGCTAAAGATCAACGAACCCGCCGCTGACTTGGCCGCCGCCATGGCGCTGGTCTCTGCCCTGCTCGATCAACCCTTGCCGAAGGCGTCGGTTATCTTCGGGGAAATCAGTCTGTCGGGCGAGGTGCGCGGCGTGTCGCGCATGGAAGCGCGCATGAAAGAGGCGCTGAAACTGGGCTTTTCCAACGCCATCGCCCCCGTCGCCGCTCAGGACAATGCACCGTTCGAGGTCAAAACCTACTCGCATCTGGTCAATGCCATGAGCGCCTTTGACCTCCAAAATTAGAGCCTTAGTCGGCTCAGTTGAGCCGCCGCATGGCTCTAATTTTTTGTAACACCTCATGTATTTCCGAAAAGTGGTGTCCACTTTTAGGCATGAGGTTTAAATCAGGGCTATCGCTTTTTTATAAAAAAGGCCAGAATGGTTAATAGGCGCCGGTAACGCCGGTACGGGTTTAAAGCCATTGTGAGGGGACGCACATGCAAGGCTACGATCTGATCTTTCTGGGCATATTGCTGTTTTCCTGCCTGTCGGGCTTTACGCGCGGCGCGACGCGCGAAATCGTCGGTACGGCCTCCTTTATTCTGGCTATCCTGATTGCCATCTGGCTGGCACCGTGGCTGCAAAAGACCTTTAATCTGGGTGAAATGTTCGCGCTGGTGGTGATCATCGTGGTATTCATCTCTACCTATTTTGGCATCCGCGCGTTGGGCAACTCACTGTCGGAAAAGGTCAACAAGCAGCAGATGATGGGCTATGCCGACCGCACCCTTGGGGTGGCGTTTGGCGTATTGCGCGCCCTGGCCATTCTGGGCTTTATCCATTTGCTTTTTTCGGTCGTACTGCCTAAAGGAAAGCCCGACTGGTTCACCGAAGCCAAGGTCTATCCTTTGAGCGTTCAGTGCGCCAAGGCCATCGTGTCGGTAGCGCCTTCCTGGGCGAAATATGCCGACAGCGTGGCGTCGCCCAACCAATAGGTGATATGGGACTGCTGGGCGTAACCGGGGCTTCCATTTCTCCTTATACCGACTATATGGAGGCAGCCCCTCCCCTGTCTCGCGTCAGGCCTTCACCGGCCACAAAGGTATCGCCATGCTGACCTCGCCCTCGGAACTGTCGGATAGCTTCGTTTCACGCGATCCCGACGACGACAGCCTGCGCCTTGAATGCGGCGTGTTCGGCATCTACGGCATGGAGGACGCCTCGGCAGTCACCGCGCTGGGGCTGCACGCCCTGCAACACCGCGGACAGGAAGCCTGCGGTATCGCCTCGTGCGACGGCCGCCGCTTCTACACCGAACGCTCGCACGGTCTGGTCAGCGACGTCTTCACCGATGCCGACCTGATCAAGCGCCTGCAAGGTCACGCCTCCATCGGTCATACGCGCTATTCCACCGCCGGCGGATCGCACCTGCGCAATGTGCAGCCTATGTTCGCCGATCTCGATTCGGGCGGCATCGCCATCGCGCACAATGGTAACCTGACCAACTTCATGTTTCTGCGCACCAAGCTGGTGGCCGAAGGCGCGATCTTCCAGTCCACCTCGGACTCCGAAGTCATCCTGCACCTGATCGCGCGCTCGCGCAGCCTCAAGATCATCGACCGCTTCATCGACACCCTGCGCGATATCGAAGGCGGCTATGCGCTGGTCGCCATTACGCGCAAGGGCATGATCGGGGCGCGCGACCCGCTGGGTATCCGCCCGCTGGTAATCGGCAAGCTGGGCCACGCCTATGTGCTGGCTTCGGAAACCTGCGCGCTGGACATGATCGGCGCGGTTTTCGTGCGCGATGTCGAGCACGGCGAAGTGGTACAGATCGACGAGGAGGGTCTCAAATCGTTCAAGCCGTTTGAGCGCAAAGCCGCCCGCCCCTGCCTGTTTGAATATGTCTATTTCGCGCGACCGGATTCGGTTGTGAATGGCAAGTCAATCTACGAAGTGCGTAAGGCGATGGGCCGTCAACTGGCCATCGAGCACCCTGCCGATGCCGATATCGTCGTGCCAGTGCCGGATTCGGGCGTCCCGGCGTCACTGGGCTTCTCCGAAGAATCGGGTCTGCCGTTCGAACTGGGCATCATCCGCAACCACTATGTCGGCCGCACCTTCATTCAACCCACCCAGAATATCCGCGATCTGGGGGTGCGAAAGAAGCATTCGCCCAACCGCGTCGTACTGGAAGGCAAGAAGGTCATCCTGATCGACGATTCCATCGTGCGCGGCACCACCTCAGTGAAGATTGTGCGCATGGTGCGCGCCGCCGGGGCCAAGGAGGTCCACCTGCGCTCGGCCTCGCCCCCCATCCTGTGGCCCGACTATTACGGCATCGACATGCCCGACCGCGCCAAACTGCTGGCGGCGCAACATTCCATCGAGGAAATGCGCCAGATGCTGGAATGCGATAGCCTGGGCTTCCTCTCGGTCGATGGTCTGTATAAGGCGATGGGCCATGACGGCCGCAACAACGATCAGCCGCAATATACCGACCACTATTTTACCGGCGACTATCCGACCCGTCTGACGGACAAGGAAATCGCCGCCGAGGCCGAAGCCAGCGGTCAGCAATTGTCGCTTCTGGCCAATACCCACTAAAAAATAAGAAGGACAGGGCGATGAAGACGGGGGCGATGACCGATACCCTTTTGCAGGGGCGTATCGCCCTGATCACCGGCGCGTCGCGCGGCATTGGCCGGGCGACGGCGCTGGGTCTGGCGCGCGCCGGGGCGCATGTGATCGCCTGTGCCCGCACGACCGGCGCGCTCGAAGAGCTGGATGATCAGATATTTGCCGAAACCGGTCGTCACGCCACCCTGATCCCGTTTGACCTCGCCGACGGGGCCGCGCTGGAGCGTATCGGCGGGGCGATCTATGAACGCTTCAAGAAACTCGACATCTTTGTCCATGCGGCGGCCACTCTGGGGTCGCTGACCCCCGTTTCGCACTATGAGCCCAAGGATTTTAACCGCGTCATCACGCTGAACCTCAACGCCACCTACCGTCTGATCCGTCAGCTTGAGCCGGTGATGAAGCTGTCGGATGCCGCACGCGCCATTTTTGTGTCGTCAGGTGCGGCCTCAAACCCGCGCGCCTTCTGGGGGGCCTATGCCGCCTCAAAGGCCGGGATGGAGGCGCTGGTACGCACCTGGGCCGATGAGATGGAAGTCACCTCCATCCGCTGCGCCCTTGTCAATCCGGGGGCCATGCGCACCCGAATGCGCGCCGAGGCGTTTCCGGGCGAAGACCCCGAAACCCTGCCCTTGCCCGAAGAGATCATCCCGCTGATGGTCGAGCTGGCGCGCGCCGACCGCGTCCCGCCGCTGGAGACGATCGCGTTCCGGGAATGGGCTCATTCCGGCCACGCATAACCGGTCAAGTTTTTTCCAGAAAAACAAAGGTTTCCGGTTCACTTTTTGTGGGATTCGGGTCAAATAAACGCATGACCCAGGCCATGCTCACGACCAACCTCACCTTCCCCAAACCCGACAGCGCCGCGCTTCTGGACGAACTGTCGCAGTACGTCATCGCCGAGCCCTATCCGTTCGTCGTCGATCTGGAAGCGTCGCGCGGTCTGGAGCTGGCGACCGTCGATGGCGACCGCATCACCGACTGGTGCGGCCTCTATGGGTCGCGCCTGATCGGCTACAACCACCCGCGCCTGTATGAGCCCGACTATATGCGCCGGCTGGTGGTCGCGGCCAATACCAAGATGGCCAATCCGGACTTCCTGACGCGCGAATGTCTCGACTATTACCGCCTGCTGCACGCCCTGCGCCCCAAATGTATGCGCGGTGAGCGCGTCGAGGTCTATGCGGTGAATTCCGGCGCCGAAGCGGTTGAGAACATGATGAAATACCTCATCAATCTCCACCACAAGAAGATGCAGGCGCAGGGCAAGACGGTCCTCAATCACCGTTTCATCTATTTTGAGCAGGCCTTCCACGGGCGCACCGTCTATGCGCTCAATATCACCAAGCTGTCGAACGACCCCATCGCCACCCGCGACTATCAGGGCCTGATTCAGGGCAATCTTCAGGTGCCCTTCCCTGAGTATGACAGCCGCCGCCGCGAAGCGGACAATCAGCGTGAAGTCGATAAGTGTCTGGCGACACTCGACTATCTGATGTCCACCTATCGCGATGAAATCGCCGGGGTTATTCTTGAACCGCTTCAAGGGGCCGGTGGCCATCGTCTGGCCCTGCCGCGCTTCTATCAGGAGTTGTCGCGCCTGTGCCACCACCACGGCATCGCCTGGGGGCTGGATGAGGTGCAGACCTCCGGTGGACAGACGGGTGAGGTCTTCTCCATCGACCTGTTTGACGTCCCCCACCCGCCGCAGGCCGTCGCCACGGCCAAGAAGTTCGGCAATGGCGTCGTCTATATGCTCAATTCGATGGACGATATCGGCGTCCTCGATTCGACCTGGGGCGGCACCTTGTCCGACATGGTGCGCTTTTGCGAGGAATGGCGGATCGTCGAGGACGAAGGCCTGCTGCAAAACGTCGAAAGCAAGGGCGCGCGCCTGTTTGGCGGGCTGAACAGCCTCGTTGAAAAATACCCCGACACCCTCGGCAATGTACGCGGACTGGGCCTCTATCAAGGCTTCAGCCTGCTCTACGCGCCGAACAAGGGGCGGCTGATCGACATGGCGCTGGAGCAGGAGAAGCTGTTGCTGCTGGGGGCAGGCACCGACTCGATCCGCTTCCGCCCGCCTCTGGACGTGACGGAGGCCGAGATCGACGAGCTGATCCGCAAACTGGGCAGACTGCTGGGGCAATTATGAGCGAGCGCCGTTTTCAGTTAGTCGATGTCTTCCATTCCGGGCCGTTCAGCGGCAATCCGGTGGCCGTGGTGCTCGACGCCGGGGGCCTGACGACCGAAGACATGCAGCGCATCACGCGCTGGTTCAACCTGTCGGAAACGACCTTCCTGCTGCCGCCGGAGACGCCCGGAGCCGATTACCGCGTGCGTATCTTTACGCTCGATCGTGAATTGCCCTTCGCCGGTCATCCGACTCTGGGCTCGGCCCATGCGTGGCGTCTGGCAGTCGGTTCGGACAAGACAGAGGTGGTGCAGCAATGCGCAATCGGTCTGGTCCGCGTGCGCTTTGATGGCGACCGTCCAGCCTTTGCCGCGCCGCCGCTGGTGCGCAAGGGCCCGCTTGATGCGGCCAAACGGTCCGAAATTGTCGAGGTGCTGCGTATTGAGCCGGACGACATCCTCAGCGCCGAATGGGCCGATAACGGGCCCGGCTGGGTGCTGGTGCAACTGGCCTCCGCCGAAGCCGTACTGGCCGTCGATCCGCTGCGTTATCTGGATCGCCGCGTTGAAATCGGTCTGGTCGGCGCGCATCCGGCGGGGCACGAGGCGGCGTTTGAAATCCGCGCCCTGTTCAGCGACGCCACGGGCGGCATTATCGAAGACCCGGTGACGGGCTCGCTCAATGCCTCGGTCGCCCAGTGCCTGCTGGCCGATGGTCGCGCCACCGCGCCCTATGTCGCGGCTCAGGGGACGAAGCTGGGCCGCGCCGGGCGCATCCATGTGTCAGAAGCCGACGGCGATATCTGGATCGGCGGCGAGACGCGCACCCTGTTTAGCGGCACCGGGAGTTTTTGAGGACCACAGCCTTCAAAGTAAGGCTGACAGCCGCAAAATGCCTATCACCGAGCCTTCTCCGATGAAGCCTACCGCCGGCGTCAGAGCTTCTGCCGCCTGACCTGATTTGGAAAAACCAATCAGGAACAGGTCGTTATATCCCAGATAGTTTTCTGCAAACCACGCCCAGCCAAATTCCTGCCCTATGCAGAAGTCCAGAGCGGGCACAGGGTGGCATTGAGATGGCGACTCAAGTGCGGTCGTTTGGAGGATCAATTGATCCGTATCTGGGTCAACGCTTAGGGATAAGCCCATACCGTCACAGGCGAAGACTATGCGATCAGGTCGAGCATCAGGCACGGATTGATCATCAAAGTACCCATAAATGGCCTGAATACGCCGCCCCTGAAAGACTTCCCAATCAAGGCGACGCATGGCTTACCGCTTCCCCTTGCCCGCGGGTTTGCTGCGGCCGCCGGGAGCGGCGGCACCGGGCTTGGTCGAAGGCCCAAGGCTGCGCGAGGTGCGTGATTTGACCACCACCTTAGGTGTTGAGGGCATACCCTTGGGCTTCTGCTTGACACGGTTGGGGTGAGCCGGCTTTTCGCCCGGCTTGACCTTCGGCTTGGCGCGCACGCGCGGTGGGCCGCTGGTATCCTTGCTGCCGCCTTCATCGAAGGGATTGACCCCGGCATTGGCCTTGACGCTCAGGCGAATAGGCACGCCCGGCATATCAAAAGATTCGCGCAAGCTATTGATAAGATAGCGTTGATAGTGGGCCGGCATGGCATAGGCGCGGCTGGCGAACAGCACAAAGGTGGGCGGACGCCCCTTGGTCTGCGCCATATATTTCGGCTTGATGCGCTTGCCATCTACGGCGGGGGGCGGGTGACGCTGAATGGCCAGTTTCAGCCAGTCATTGAGGTCGCGCGTCTTCACCTTGGCCGACCAGTTGCGATAGGCCTTGAGCACCGCAGGCATCAGGCGATCGAGCCCGCGCCCGTTCAGCGCCGACAGGGCTACGAACGGAGCCCCGCGCAGTTGCGGCAACATGCGCTCGGCGATTTCGCTGAGTTCGTGCAAACGCGCCTGCGGTTCTTCGACCGTATCCCATTTGGAGATGACATAGATCAGGGCGCGGCCTTCGCGTTCGACCAGATCGGCGATCTGAAGGTCCTGCGTTTCAAAGGCGTTTTCCTGATCCATGACCAGTATCACCACCTCGGCAAAGGTGATGGCGCGGATGGTGTCGGCGGTCGAAAGCTTTTCCAGCTTTTCCTGCACGCGCGCCTTGCGCCGCAGACCCGCCGTATCGACGAGGCGAATCTTGCGCCCTTCATATTCCCAATCGACCGAGATCGAATCGCGGGTAATCCCCGCCTCCGGCCCGGTCAGCAGGCGGTCTTCGCCCAGCAGGCGGTTGATCAGGGTCGATTTGCCGGCATTGGGACGCCCGATAATGGCGATGCGGACGGGCTTGGTGTCCTCATCCTCGTCTTCGTCCTCATCGGCAATGAAGTCGCCTTCGATCAGTTGGCGGTACTTTTCCAGCGCCTCATAAAGCTCGGAAATCCCCTCCCCGTGCTCGGCCGACAGGTGCAGCGGCGCGCCGAAGCCCAGAACGTGCGCCTCTTCGGCCCCGGCAAAGCCGGCGTGGCCCTCGGCCTTATTGGCGATCAGGATGACCGGCTTGTCCTTGAAGCGCAGGATGTCGGCAAAGATGCGATCGAGCGGCACCACGCCTTCGCGGGCGTCCATGACGAACAGGGCAACGTCGCATTCCTCGATGGCCTTTTCGGTCTGCTGGCGCATCCGCGCTTCCAGCGAGGTATCGGCCACGTCCTCGAAACCGGCAGTGTCGATGAGGTCGAGATCGATGTCGCCGATATGGCCCGAAGCGTAGCGGCGGTCGCGCGTCACGCCGGGCTGGTCATCGACAATGGCCAGTTTCTTGCCCGCAAGGCGGTTGAACAGGGTGGATTTGCCGACGTTCGGACGGCCGACAATGGCTATTTTTAAGGTCATGAGGGGGTTATTACAGGAGATACTGTGTAAAAAAAAGAAAAGATGCAGGAGGGGAGCCTCCTGCATCCGAATGGTCATCGCTTTCGGTTGGCTTACTGAACGGCGATCAGCTTCGCCTTGTCGGTCAGGACGAACAGCTTGTCTCCCACCACGATGGGGGCCAGATAGGCCGCATCACCCAGTTTCAGCGTCTCTTTGCGCGCCCCGGTCTTGGGGTCGAAAGCCACCATTTCGCCTTCGGAATTGACCATGATCAAGCGGTTGGAGGCCAGAATCGGGCCGGTCCACACCGGCAGATTCTTGACCTTCTTTTCGCCGCCCATACCAAAGAAGCTTTTCTTGGTCTTGGCGCGGCCCTGATTGAGATCGACCAGCCAATAGACCTGACCCGACGCGGCATTGGCCGCCATCAGCTCGCTTTGCAAGGTCGAGAGATAGACAGCATCGCCCGCCACCCACGGGGCATTGGTCGAATCGGCGCTGACCGACCAGCGACGCTGACCCGACTTGGCATCCAGCGCCGAGAAGACGCCCGAATGGCTGGCCGCATAGACGAGGTTATTGGCGACCAGCGGGCGACCGGAAATGTCGCGGATTTCCGACAGGGCGTTGGTGCGCGTCGATTGCGCCAGGGTCTGGTTCCACACCTGCTGACCGCTATTGGCGTCGATACCGACCAGTTCACCCGAAGAAAACGGCGCGATAAACAGGTTCTCATAGATGGCCGGAGCGGTGGTGCGCAGGATGCGCGCCGGTTCGACCAGCGCCTGATAGGTCCAGGCGGGTTCACCCGTTTCCTTGTTCAGCGCAATCATCTGGTTATCGACGTCGCTGAAGACCACCACATTACCATTAACGGCCGGCGCGGCGCGCAGCGGGCTGTCGAACGTCTTGGTCCACAGCACCTCGCCCGACGCAGCATCAAGCGCGGCGGCCAGACGGAAGCCGGAAGTGACGTAGAGCTTACCCCCTGAAACGGCCAGACCACCGCCAAAGGCGTCCTTGTCGCGGCGGATGTCCGGATTGAGGTTCCGCGTCCACACTTCGTTGCCCGAATTGACGTCGAAGGCGCGAATACGCGCTTCGCCGTCCATGGCGTAGATCAGCTTGCCATCCGATACCGGCGAGGCGACGACCTGAGTGGTGCGTGACGATCCCGCCCCCACCGACTTCGACCAGGCGATCTTGAACTGCTCGGCTGCGGCGGCGTGCTCGACCGTCGTGGTCGGGCCGCTGGCAAAAGGCCAGTCAGCGACCGGTTGCGGCGACGGCAGGTAGAAGTCCTTGCCCGCCAGACGTTCGGACGGCTGCACCTTTTGCTCGAAGGCGACGATGGACATGCGCTCGCCCTGCGTGGCGACCTCTTTCGGCTCTTCTTTTTTGAGCGGATTGAGGTTTTGGATGGTCGAGCAGCCCGAAAGCCCCGCGCCCAGCACCAGCGCCATAGCCGTGGCGGTCAGGATACGACCGGTTTGGTGGCCATTATGGTGGGAAGTCTTTGCCGTCATCAGGGCTTTCTCATCAAGGCGAAGTTAGTCGGGTGTGTCGTTTACTGTTGCGGCAGGCTGAGCGGGGCGGCCATCTGCGGCTGCGCCTTCACTTCCGGCAGCTTGATCGCCTGACGCGCCACTTCGGCTCCGCCGGAATCGATCAGGGCCACCGCCATCTGGGCGCGTTGCTTGAGCGGATCAGAGGCGTCGAGCGAGAAGGCCAGCGCCTGAAGGTCGCCGCGCGCGCCCTGAAGGTCGCCCTTCTGGATCTTGGCCATGGCCAGCGCTTCCTTGGCCAGAGGCGCGTAGGGACGGCCTTCCTTGGTCAGCGGCGTCAGGCGCTTCTCGACGTCCTCAAAAGACGCCTTGTCCATGATCAGGAAGGTGGCTTTCAGCGTCGCCAGATCGGCAATCAAGGGGTCCGAAGAGACCTTCGACGCCTCTTCCAGCAGCTTAACAGCTTCGTCGGTCTTGTTGTCCTCAACGGCCAGCCCGGCCAGTTGCGATAGGGCCAGCGCCTTGTAGCCCGGTGCGCCCGCGTCCACGACCTTCTGGAAATCGGCCTTCGCCGCCGCCTTATCGTTCTTGGTCAGGGCTTCCTGAGCGGCCACATAGGCCTCAGACGCCTTGCTCACGCGTGAAGCGTCCCACGACGTATAGCCCCAGAAGCCCAGAGCCCCGATCAGCGCCACAGCCAGTGCACCGCCTACGAAAGGGGCGCTCTTTTTAGCGATGGCGGCCCAACGGTCCTGACGCAGACCTTCTTCGGCTTCCTCGAAAATATCGCTCACGTTTATTCCTTGTCTCAGAACACACTGACGGGACCGCAGCGCGGCGGTCACCGGTAAATCTGGCGCGAACCTAGCCGCAACAGGCCGGATGCGCAATGATGATTAAAGCATGCCCCGAAAAAGTGGAAACCGGTTTTTCCAACAGGGCATGCGACCCCAAAAGATGACGCCCCATCAGAGCTGTCATTCTACTTCGCAAAATATGTCTCTTGTGGGGCCGGAAAGTCGCGGCTTTTGACATCTTTGGCGTAGGCGGCGGCGGCCTCACTGATGGTTTCGCGCAAGGCGGCGTAGCGGCGCACGAATTTGGGGGACCAGTCGAACTGCCCCAACATGTCATCGACGACCAGTATCTGCCCGTCACAGGCTGCCGAGGCGCCGATACCGATGGTGGGGGCCTTGACCGCCGCGGTGATTTCTCCGGCCAGATCGGCTGCCACGCCCTCGATCACGATGGCAAAGGCTCCAGCGGCGTCGGTATCGCGGGCTTCCTGAAGGACTTTTTCGCGTTCTTCGGGGGTGCGACCCTTGGCACGGAAACCGCCATCGACATTGACCGCCTGCGGACGCAGACCAATGTGCCCCATGACCGGGATACCGCGCTGCGTCAGATAGGCGATGGTGCGGGCGACCGTCGGGCCGCTTTCGACCTTGACCGCCTGCGCCCCGGTTTCTTTCAGCAGGCGGGCGGCATTGTCAAAGGCCACTTCCGGATCGCCTTCATAAGAGCCGAATGGCATATCGACGACAACGAAGGCGCGTTTAGCCCCGCGCATCACCGCCTGACCATGCAGGATCATCATCTCCATCGTCACGCCCAGCGTGTTGGGCAGACCGTGCACCACCATACCGACGCTGTCGCCGACCAGCAGGATATCGCAGTGATTATCGAGAATTTCGGCCATCGGCGCGTCATAGGCGGTCAGGCTGACCAGAGGCGTACCGCCCTTGCGCGCATAGATTTCCGGCGCGGTCAGACGCTTGACGGGGGATGGGGTATGGCTGCTCACCTTAAGGGCACCTTTCGCTCAGCCGGGAGGACCGGCAGGAAATGGGCCTATATCCCCTCTTCACGCATGTTGACGAGGTACAGGCCGACGATGCTCATACATAGCGAAAAGCTGATCCAAAAAAAGAGGGGCGACTGGGCGAAGGCCAAATAATCCGTGGACTTGCTTAAGGCGAGCGCCAGCCAGTTGGCGACGTTTTCCACCAGTTCGCGCCCAAAGCCGAGGCTGGCCTCGAAGGTGGCGTCCGGGGCCGCCGCCGGGCGCGTCGCGGCCTGCGCTGTGGACGACAGGCCGGGCAGACGCACAAGCTGGGTCAGGGCGTAAAGCCCGCCCAGCAGACCCGCCAGAGCGATCAGGCCCTGACGCAGCCAGTTTTTGGCGCCCAGGCGGCGCATCACCCGATCCTGAAACGCCGGTTCGTCATCGAAACGCATGGGCGTCTGGAACAGATGGTAGAGGTCTTCATCCTTCATGACATCACCTTTCGATAACCGCGGGCACGGCTTCGGCCATGTCCAGCATGGCCCTCAATTGCGTCAATCCGCGTTTGATATGGCTCTTGACCGTCCCCAGCGGCAGGCCCGTCTCATTCGACACGTCCTGATGGCTGAGCCCGCCGGAAATGTTCAGCGTGACGCACAGGCGCTCCGCCGGTTTCAGCCGCGACAGGGCCCCGTCCAGATCACGCGCCGCCCCCTCGTTCTGACCGGCCTGATGCAAGTCCGGCGCGGTCTCATAGGGGGTAACATCCTCGACCAGCAGATATTTCTGCGTGGTCTTGACCTTTCGCAGATAGCGGCGGGCGGCGATCATCTTGAGCCAGTTGAGAAACGGACCATCGGCCCGGTACTCGGTCAGGCGCTCATAGGCCGTGATAAAGGCCTCCTGCGCCATATCGTCCGCATCGGCCCCCTGCGCCCCCATGCGCCGCAGGTGCGTGCGCAGGGCCGCCGAGTGCCGCCGCACCAGTTCACCGAAGGCATCGGACGCGCCCAGCACCGCCTGAGCGATCAGGTCATGATCGCTCAGATGTCGGTAACCGGCAGCGCTGGAAGGGGCGGACATGGCGGGTCGATCCTGAAAGCGTTACGGTTCAGGACTTCTTTTGATTGTTCAGGCCGACAATGCCCATGATCAGCAGGGCAACCCCGATAAAGCCGGGAATGGCCGCAATACCGGACAGGGTCTCAAACGTGTAGTCATTGCCGACATAGTCCATCACCACCAGCCCCAGAGCCACAGCCATCAGGATCAGACCGGAGCGGATATCATTGACCGGCGTTTTCATCTTGCCGATCGTTGCACCGGACTTTTGCAGGCTGTCAAGATACTCCGGCGGCAGGGGCTGTCCCTTTTCGATGGCCATTCGGATGGTCTTCTGCACTTCCGCCCGGTCCTTGGCGCGGAAGTACATGACGATGCCCACGATAAAAATAGGCATCAGGATAGAGATGATGGGGATGAGAAGTGCCGCTTCGAAACCGTGCATGTTACGATCTCCCTTGAGAAAGTGTCAGGCGAAAATCCGCCTCTGTAGGATAAGAGGCGCGGACAGGGCCATTTGGATGCACAGATAAGTATTAAATAAAATTCATCCCGCAGAGGGCGCTCCCTCTTCTGAGATCAGGCAAACAGCGCCGCATAGACCTCCGGCTTGAAGCCGACGGTGATCGTACCGTCCTTATCCAGCACCGGACGCTTGATCATCGACGGATTGGACAGCATCAGGCGGATGGCCTTGGCCTCGTCAATGTCGGCCTTATCGGCGTCGGGCAGAGCCTTGAAGGTCGTGCCCGCCTTGTTGAGCAGGACGGTCCAGCCCACCGCCTTGACCCAATCCTTCAGATGCGCCTCATCAATAGCTGCGACCTTATAGTCGTGAAAGGCATAGGCCAGCCCCTGCCCGTCCAGCCACACCCGCGCCTTCTTCATCGTATCGCAGTTTTTGATGCCGTAGAGGGTTAAGGCCATGAGGGGACTCCTGTCTGTAAACTGAGCCCCCTCCCTAAACGGCTTACACCCCGTCCTCAAGGCTGAAACGATCGGCCTTTTCATCATAGTCGAAGGCCTCGGCATAACGCCCCCACTGAACCACTGAACGCAGGGTCTGCTGCGCAAAGGTATCAGACATGTGGGTCTGCAACTGATCGCGCACGCGCCGCGCACTCAGCCCGGCTTCACCGCCGGTTTCCAGCGCGTGGCGGATATGGGTCGCCAGCGGCACATGGGTCAGAAGCTGTTGCCGGAACAGGTGCTTGCGCCCATCGACATCGGCCTCAACAAAGGCCTGACCGACGGGCAGCAGCAGGAAGGCGGCGAGATCGGCGAAGGACACACCGTAGCGGTCGGCGCGGGAGGCGCGCACGAGCGGACGCGCGCCCTGACTATCTTCGAAAAAGAAGACCATCGACTTACCTTTGATACTGAGGCCGCAAAGCCCGCTATCGGTAAGCCGGAAACCCGTTTAGTCAGCCCGCTCACGCGTCAGGAGCGTGAACTTCACCAGTTCCTCCATCACATCAACGATGCGGTCGTAATACGCAGAGGGCTTCATCCGGTCGTTTTCGTAGAACTCGGCGAAGGCCTTAGGCACGGACGACTGGTTTGGGATGGTAATACAGCGCATCCAGCGCCCAAGCACGCGCAGCTGGTTGACTGTATTGAAGGACTGGGAGCCGCCGCTGACCTGCATCACGGCGAGGGTTTTACCTTGTGTCGGTCGGATCGATCCCAGAGCCAGGGGTATCCAGTCGATCTGGGATTTCATGACGCCGGTCATGGCACCATGCCGTTCGGGCGAACACCACACCATGCCTTCGGCCCACTGCACCAGATCCCGCAGTTCCTGGACCTTGGGGTGGCTGGTTTCGGCGTCATCGGGCAGCGGCAGACCTGACGGGTTGAAAGTCCGCGTCTCCGCTCCAAGGCGTTGGAGGATAACTCTTCGTGCTTACCGCTCAGGTCGCATTTGTCCGGCGTGGACGGACCGACCTGCACCGCAAACTGGGCATGGCCGCGATGATGGTGGCCGGGTCATTTTGGTGTTGGGGCCTCTAACAGCAATCTACGTCCAGGCTCTTCGTCTGGACACGCCAGCCTCCTGGCTCGCCTTTTTGCCAATACCGATGGCAGCCATGCTGAATAAAGCGCATCCCCATTTAGTCCTTATTCAGGTACCCAATGTCTCGTGACCTTCTGGCACCATAAGATCCCCAACACGAAAACGGCCACCCGTAATGACCCGTGCGGTGATCCCGCCACGTCCACGCACGGCGTTATAACCACCGACCCCAAATATCTCTTCCATGCGCGAGCAGGGATGGCATTCGCCGGTGTATTCCAGCACCGCTACACCCAACTGGAAGCGCTTATCCTTCAGCGCCAGCAGGTTGATCCCTGAGGTGACGACGTTGCGCCGAAGCGCGTGCGCCTGCACGGACACGCCGAGGAAGCTTGCGATCGCATGTATGTCCTCCTGGCCGATAAGCGTCAGGTGCCGGTTGCCACTTCGTCCCTGATAATGGTCACCGATTAAGCCAACCTCAGGTGACAGATGGGCCTCGTCCGCCACGATCATGTCACCACGCCGTTCCGGTCGCAGACCTATCCACTGCACCGTGCCGGGGCGCACCGGAGCCTGCAGGAGATGAGCGAGACTGGACTTGGGATGAAAGGCCATGGTGGAGGGCATCCGTCACGAGCAATTTTGGCCGTCAGCTTAGTCACGTAACCGTTTGCGCAATCTCAGGGTGGTGAGGTGCGGACGGCCTACTTCAACGCTTCACCCGCAAAGATGCCGGTGAGTGGCGTCGGTGCGTCCGAAGACACGGCCCCGCGGTACATGCCGAGATCATTGATCGCAAACACCGCCCTGCCATCCTTATCCATGGCAATCAGACCGCCATCGCCGCCCAGAGCCCCCACCGACATAATTGTGTTATAGGCGGCCTGATCAATCGTTTCCTTATTCCAGCGCACGCGGTCACAGACCTGCCGCGCGGCGCTGTCACGAATGAAATACTCACCGGTTCCCGTCGCCGAAACGGCGCAGTCCCCGTCGCGGGCATAGGTGCCCGCCCCGATGACCGGGGCATCACCGATGCGGCCCCACTGTTTCCCCATCAGCCCGCCCGTCGAGGTGGCGGCCGCCAGATGGCCGTCAGAGTCAAGCGCGACGACGCCGATGGTGCCATAGAGGTGCGACCGGTCGATGCCCGCCAGATTCTTCGCCTTCCAGGCCTCAAACGCCTTCTGGCGCTCAGGTGTCAGGAAATAGGACGGATCGACCTGCTCAAGCCCCTGCGCCACCGAGAAGGCGTCCGCGCCTTCCCCAGCGAGAAACACATGGCGCGTCTTATCCATCACCCGGCGCGCCAGACGGATAGGGTTTTTTGTGCGCGTGACACCCGCAACCGCCCCCGCCTTCATCGTGCCGCCGTCCATGATGGCGGCATCGAGATAGGCCTTACCATCGGCGGCAATGACCGCGCCCCGGCCGGCGTTGAACAAGGGATCGTCTTCCAGCACGCGCGCCGTGGCTTCGACGGCCTCAAGCGCGCTTCCGCCGCCCGCCAGCACCTTCTGCCCCACCTCAAGCGCCTGCGTCAGAGAGGCCCGATAGCGCGCCTCCTTCTCCGGCGGCATGTTGGCGCGCTCAATGACCCCTGCCCCGCCGTGGAGGGCCAGCGACCAGTGCAAGCGCTGTGTCACCACACCGTCTTTGACGTCATAGGTGCGGGTGAAGGCCGGGTTACCGACCGCCAGCGTCCGGATGTTAAAGGTTGAGGATTTGCCGATACCTATAACAGAAACCCCTTGCAGGTTCAGCGGCTTGCCAGGTTCGAGGTCTGTCACCTCACCGCCCGCAACCAGCCACGCCTTGCCATCCTTGTCGGTGTGGACACGCGCCGTGCCGTCGGCTTCAACAGTCAGCGCGGCTTCTTCGTCTATGCCAAGCCCCACCAGCGGCTGGGCATAGCGCACGGTGGGCGAGGCCCTGAGTTGATTAGCCTTGACCACAAAGGCAAACAGACGGCCCAGACGGTCACGTTCGGCAAAGTGGCTGTCGGTGACAATCCGGGTCAAAAGCTCGAAATGCAGGAAATCACCGACCATGGTGACCGCTGGCCCCAGCGGGTCTTTCAGCGCCTCCGGCGAGGTGACGCTGCCGCCATCCATAGCCCCGTAGGCCCAGCTCCCCTGCACCGCCAGCCCCGCACTGGTGCCGCCCAAAGGCTTTCCGGCTGCGACATGGGCATCGATCAGTTGATTCAGCGGCGTCCCTTTCCAGTAACGCACGTAGCGCGCCTGATCCCCACCGGCCAGAAAGATGCCATCGGCCTTGCGAACCGCCGCCAGAAGTTTCGGGTCAGAGGCCGCCTTCCGATCGGTGAACAAAAAGGTGCGAACGCTCGTGACACCCTTAACGCCGTTATAGAATTCGTCCTGCGATTCCGTCGTCCCTGAGGCGCGCAGCACCACGATATGGCCGTTGCCGGCGCGATTGACGAACCAGCGAAACGCCTCATAGGCCCAGTCCCCGCCGCCGGACATCAAAAGCCCGCCCTTCACCTCACCGGGGGTCGGGCGGCTTTCATCCCCAATAACAAAGGTCTTGTAGCCCGGCCCACCTGTCCAGCTTTTGGGTTTCGCCTGCGCGGGCAGGGCCATAGCCAGAACACACAGGGCGAGGCTCACGATCAGACGGCGCATTTCAGTCTCCTGTGCGGTATGTGAGTGCAACAAATTTACGTCACCTTGACGGAGAATTTATGACGCGACAACAAAATGATTGCGTGAAAAAGTAAAATACGGCCCGCTTAAGACACGAAATCTCCGCGAAATGTCCGGTTTGCAATAAAATCTGCCGGACGGCCGGAGATGTCACCGTCGCACCAATGGACTGGAGATTGCCTGATGCCGCAGAACCGCCTCACCACCTATTGCAAGTTGAGCCTGATGATGGGGTGCAGCCTGTATGGACTTGCGGCCACGGCAGCGCTGGCGCAAACGACCCCCGCCACCAGTGAACCGGTCTCGGCCGAAGAACCGCAGGTGGTGACGGTTGTGGGCTCACGCATCCCACGGGTGCGCAAGGAAGGCCCGGCTCCCGTGACCGTCATCACCTCTGACCAGATCCGTGCCGGCGGCTTCGCTAATGTGCCGGATGTGCTGAAGACCCTCACCCAGAACAGCGGTGAAACACAGAGCATGCAATCGGGCAACGCGGCCGACTATTCGCCGGGGGCCCAGCAGGTGAACCTGCGCGGCCTTGGCCCGAACCATACTCTGGTCATGGTCAATGGCCGCCGCGTCGCCGACTATCCGATGCCCTATAACGGCGATTCAAACTTCACCGATATTTCGAACATCCCGCTGGGCATGGTCGATGCCATCGAAGTGCTGAGCGGATCGGCCTCGGCCATCTACGGTTCGGACGCCCTTGCCGGTGTCGTCAACTTCAAGCTCAAGCAGCACGCCGACGGCACGACCTTCGACTACCGCTACGGCTGGACCGAACAGGGCGGCGGTGCCTCACACCGCTTCAATGCGTCATCCGGCTTTGACTTCGGCAAGTTCCACGGAGTCTTCGGCGGCGAAGTGATGATCCAGGACCCGGTCTATGGCTATCAGCGCAAGCGTCAGGACTCGACCGCCGACGCCCCCGACCCCGCCTATCAGATGGGGGTGACCAACTGGCTGCGCGTGGATTACGATGTCTATGCCATCAACCCGTCGGCTGCCGATTGCGCGCGCACGGCGTCCACCAATGGCGGCACCACAACGGTGCAGAGCGACCCCTATTATGACGGCACCTATTGCGGTTCGCAGACGGCTCAGGGCTATCGCACCGTCGTCTCAGACCGCAAAAGCGCCAACTTTGTCGGGTCCTTCACCTACGACCTGAACGACAACACGCACCTCTTCCTTGACGCGCAGGTGGGATTCAGCAAGCTGAAGCTGCTCAAGCGTCCGTTGTCGTGGGGGTATCAGGACGCCGACGGCAATGATGTGGGCGACTTCTACAATGCCCACGCTTCTCGCGAAGACACCGATAACTGGTACCGTATCTTCACGCCGGAAGAGATGGGCGGGCTGGACCGCGCCATGCGCACGGTGGACTCGAAAACGATCACCCTCACGCCGGGCATCCGGGGCACCTTTGCTGAAAAATGGACGTATGAGGCGGCCATCAGCGCCAGCGCCTATAACGCCAAGGTGACCTTCCCCATGATCAATGTGGCCAAGGCCAATGCGCTGTTCCTTGGGCCGCAACTGGGCATGGATACGGATGACGCCTATCTGGGCGAAGATGACGGCTACGGCCTGCCGGTGTTCAACGCCAACCCGACACGCTTCTACACGCCCCTGACCCCGGCGGAGTTCGAGTCGATCCGTGAAGAAAGCGTCTATAAGCCGCGCTCATCGGTTGTTCAGGCCTCGCTGCAACTGGGCACGCAGGAGCTGTTCCAGATGCCGGCGGGCCCGGTCGGTTTCAGTGCCATTATCGAAACGGGCCGTCAGAACTTCAATCAGGGCACCGACCCGAAGGCGACGCAGCCCTACTATTTCAGCTGGGTGGACTTTACTTCCAAAGGGCATCGCACGCACGCAGCCGCGGCCGTTGAATTCTCCGTGCCCCTGCTCTCCACCTTGCAATCCAGTCTGGCGGCGCGTTACGACACGTTCGACTATGCCGGCAATAGTGTGGCCGAGACGACCTATAATATTGGCCTGGAATACCGCCCATTGGACACCCTGCTGTTCCGGGCCGCCTGGGGTACGGGCTTCCGCGCCCCTGACCTCAACTACGTCTATCGCGGCACCGGCTTTGAAGAAGGGCGCGCCACCGACTACTATCAGTGTATTCAGGATGGAGACTACCCGTCGGACTGCGGTCGCGGGCCGCGTATTCGCGTCCGTACCGGCGGCAATCTCAAGCTTGAGCCGGAAACCTCGGAATCGTTCAACACCGGTTTCGTCTGGGCCCCAAGCCGCGCTTTTGACATCAGCGTGGATTACTTCAAGATCGACATGAAGGGTCAGGTTGAGGATCTGCTGGTCAACAATCTGACGCGGACCGAAGGCGAATGCCGCGCCGGCCTGCAAAACATTAATACCCCGACCTGTCAGGACGCGATTGCCCGCGTTACGCGCGATAGCGACGGCGATATCACGCAGGTCTTCGTCAGCCCGATCAACGTGTCGGTGGAAAGCACATCCGGTGTGGACCTGTCGGCCCATGCCCGCCTGCAAACCCCCATCGGCAAGCTAAGCCTGACCGGCAACTATACGCACACCATCGACCACGACTATACGCGCTATGTGGGCGACCCGGCAATCAACAAGCTGGCCAACGATTCCAGCTACTATATTCCGCGCGACAAGGCCTCGATCACCGCCAATCTGGAGAAGGGCGCGTGGAGCTTCAATCTCTCCGGCAACCATCTGAGCCGTCTGCCAAACTACGATGAAAACGCCTGGGTCGGCTCCTACACCACCTATAACGGCTCGGCGCAGTACAAGGTCAATGACAAGGTGCGCGTCTCTCTGGCTATCACCAACCTGTTCGACAAAAAGCCGCCCTCTGACACGACGTGGGTCAGCTACCCCTACTACAACACAAGCTGGTACGATGGGATCGGCCGATCGGGCTTCCTGCAGGTGACCTATAAGCTGGATTAAAAAACGAAAGGCCGGGAGCGATCCCGGCCTTTCTGTTTTACAAATCTCCTGCCTGATAAACCACCTGACCACCGACGAGGGTCAGCAGGACCTTTGTGCCGCTGATCTCTTCGGGGGGAATGGCGAACAGATCACGGTCAATAACGATCAGGTCGGCCATCTTGCCGACTTCGATTGAGCCCACTTCGCGCTCCTGATGCAGACTATAGGCGGCATTGATGGTCATGGCGCGTATGGCCTGTGTCAATGACAGGCCGGGGTCAACGCCCAGACGTCCAGGATATTTTTGCGCCTCCGCCCCAACGGCGCGCCGCGTCACCGCAATTTGCAGCGCGAGCCATTCGTTGAGCGTATCCACCGGCCAGTCGCTGCCGAACACGAGGCGCGCCCCGTAAATCTCCAGCAACCCCGAAGGTTCAAAGAGCGCGTGGCGCGCAGGTCCCAGATAGTCGCGGACGCTGTCCACCGTATCCGGTCCCGGCTTGCCCCACTGAAACGACAGCACCGGCAAGGCATTCAGTTCACCAAAACGGCTGTAGTCAGCCGGATCGACCAGTTCAGCGTGGGCAATCGCCGGGCGGACAGGGCTTTGCGGACGCGCCGCGCGCAAGGCGGCCACGGCATCCAGCGCCTGACGCACCGCGCCGTCACCGTCGGCGTGCATATGCGCATCAAGTCCGGCATCCGCGAGGCGGATCAGGGTATCCTGCAACTGGGCGTCGCTGAAATAGGGCTGAGGGCCCCGGCTTTTGCCTGGCCGCCAGTGTGGGACGGCTGCCGTACCGGCATTCTCAAAATAAGGCGCCAGCATAACCCCGGTCAGTGACGGCGCGGCCACCACCCCATCCAGAAACAGCTTGGCGGTATGAAGGCGCAAGCCCGGCTCGGTGCCTTTGGCAACCCGCTCATAGGTCTGCTTCTGGCGAACCACCTCCGCCACGGCCTTACCGGCGTCGTAATCCGTGCCCGAATCGATCAGCACCCCGAAATGCCCGCGCGCCGTGAGTTCACCCGCGCGCATCACCTCGCCATAGGCCGTGAGGGTCTCAATATCGGTGTAGGCGTCAAGGAAGCTCGTAATCCCCTGCGCACGCATCATTTTGAGAGCGATCCGGGTCGCCTTGAGATGGGTCGCCGCGTCCGGCGGCGGGACGTGCTGGCTGATCAGGGCCTGCGCCGCGTCTTCGAAGCGACCGGTGGGCGCGCCATTCGCATCCCGCCGGATAAGGCCATCCTTGGGGTCAGGCGTGTCGCGGGTGATGCCCGCGATGTCAAGGCCACGCCGGTTGGTCAGGTTGGAGTGACCGAACGACGAGCGGACCATGATCGGTCGCGTGGTCTTAAGCCCGTCAAGATCGGTGTGGCTTAAGACCGTGCCTTCGGGCTGCATGGCCTGTTCGTACCAGTTGATGACCGTCAGCCAGTCCTCAGGGCCAGCCCCCGGCTCGGCGTCGAGACAGTCCTGAATCTTTGCCTGAAACTGGGGAACCGTCAGCGGCTCATAACGCAGATTGCAACTCAGTTCGCGCAAGCCTCCCGATTGCGGGTGCATATGACCATCGATCAGGCCGGGCAGGACCATGCGACCTTTGAGATCAAAAGTGCGCGTCTTGCGTCCGATCAGAGCCTTAGCCCCCCCATCATCGCCGACATAGACGATCCGCCCATCACGCAAGGCGACGGCCTGCACAACCGTGTCGGAGGCATCGACCGTATGGATGCGCCCGTTCACAAAGGCCATATCCGCCGGTCTGGGCTTGGCCAACGCGGCTGAGGCACAACAGACCAACACGACCACAACGGCGTAAAGCGTTTTCATGAGGGTATCTCCTGACCAGCCATACATATATGTCTAAGCGAATTTAGCGTTGGCGTTAAGGTGCCTTGACGTCATATGCGGCCAATGGACACCGCAGCGGTGCAGGGCTAAGGTAAGCGTCGGATTAGTCTGGATTGCCCGTATGCGCTCACGTCTTTTTAGCCTCGCTGCCTTCGTCCTGCTTACGCTGGCCACGCCGCTTTCCGCCGCTACGACCTATACCGGCGACCGCATCGACGGCGTGAAGGTCGTTGACAGACTGGAGGTCGCGGACCTGCCCGCTGGCAAAACCCGATTGTGGTTCCGCGTACTCGACACCTCTATCGGTCAGGGCTGGTATATTCCGGTCGTGGTGATCAAGGGCGCGAAACCGGGGCCGAAACTGCTGCTCACCGCCGGCATCCATGGCGATGAGCTGAATGGCATTGCGGTGATCCATACGCTGGCGGAAACCCTCAGCCCGGACAGCCTCAGCGGCACCATCGTGGCCATTCCGGGGTTGAATACGCCAGGCCTCCTGCATTCTACACGCGGCTTTACCTCTGACGTGATCGGCACCGGCGGAGACAATCTTAACCGCCTGATGCCCAGCGTACCCCATCCCGATGAAGCGACAGGCAACCCGGCCACGCGTTACGATCATCGCATCTGGACCCAATTGTTTGTCGGGAATGCCGACTTCGCCGTTGACCTCCATACCCAGTCGCGGGGGACCACCTATCCGGCCTATATCTTTGCCCAGACGGGCGAGGCGCGCAAAATCGCCGACGCTCTGAAACCTGATGTCATCAATATGGACCCCGGCGTCGATGGCGCTGTTGAGAACATGCTGAACGCCATTGGCGTACCGGCCGTAACCTACGAACTGGGCGCGCCCGAAACCTTTGACGAGCCGATGATCGCACGCACCCTGTCGGGCCTGCGCAATCTGATGATCACGCGTGGCATGCTGGCGGGTAAGGCCGAAGGACCGGGCAAGCCGTTTGTCGGCAACGCAATTGGCAATGTCAAATCGCCGAAAGGCGGCTGGGCCCGCCTTAGGGTGAAGCTGGGTGATACGGTCACGGCCGGACAGCCTCTGTTCACCGTGCACAACCCCTTCGGCGACACAGTGGCGACGATCAATGCCCCCCGTGCGGGACAGGTTCTTTCCCTGGCGACCGATCCTCGCATTGAACCCGGCGATTGGGTGGTGCGGCTCATCTGGTGGGACGACACGCTGCCCTGCAAAGCTGATGGCTGTCCTCCCGGCTCCTCTCCCGCAGAATGAAGTGCAGTCGCTCCAACCGTTAAAGGGGCAGATTTCCGGGGCAGGCGACTCAAATGACCGGTCTGGATCATTATGATTTCTGGTAGAAACATAATGATCCAGCTTTTGTTTTACCCCTCGCCGGGCGGTGGCTTGCGCCACCTTGGCCGCGGCGTCAATGGCGGCTTGAGAGGAATGATTCCATTAGAAATCACTCCTCTCTGAAAACCGAGACGCCTGCAGCGACGAAACGCAACACATTGCGATCAACAGGCAATTCACGACAGTCTTGCACCTGGGATGCCATGCTCGCCCGCGTTGGAAATGGGTTAGCGGAAAGCTATACCACCGGTCCTAAAGGGATGCGTGCAGGGGAAGGTCTGGTGCGCATAGTTCAGGGTTGAGAACGGGCTTCCCGCTTACGTGTCAAGGGCGGCGCAAAATTCGGCCACGGGGCGGCGCAAAATCAGGCCAGTTGAGTCGCGCGTATGGGAGGGCCTGGAGGGCGTAGCCCGTAAGGGGCTCCCATACGCGGGCGGCTCGTTTTTCCGGGGGATTAGGGAGTGGGTCTGGCCTTGCGGGCGCGGCTATGAGCCAGACGATAGCTGTCGCCATTCATCTCAAGGATGCTGACGTGGTGGGTCATGCGGTCCAGCAAGGCACCGGTGAGCCGCTCGGATCCGAAGGTTTCGGTCCATTCATCGAAGGGCAGATTGCTGGTGATGAGGGTCGAGCCGCGCTCGTAGCGCTGTGAGATCAGTTCGAACAGTAACTCCGCCCCGGTTTTCGACAGAGGCACGAAGCCCAGTTCGTCGATGATCAGGAGCTTGTAAGCCGCCATCTGCTTCTGGAAGCGCAGAAGCCGGCGCTCATCGCGCGCTTCAATCATCTCGCTGACCAGGGCCGCCGCCGTTGTGAAGCCGACGGACAGGCCCTTCTGGCAGGCGGCCATGCCAAGCCCTATGGCGACATGGGTCTTGCCCGTACCGCTGGGCCCAAGGGCGATGACGTTCTCCCTTCGCTCTATCCACTCGCAACGCGCCAGTTCCAGAACCAGCATCTTGTTGAGTCTTGGGATGGCGGCGAAGTCGAAGCTGTCGAGGGTCTTCTTCGCGGGGAACCGGGCGGCCTTGATCCGCCGCTCGACTATGCGCCGTTCCCGATCGATCAGCTCCATCTCAATAAGGCGGGAGAGGTAGCGGACATGGTCTACGCCTTCGAGGGCGCAAAGCCGGGCCAGTTTCTGATGTTCGCGCAGAACGGTGGGCAGCTTCAGCATCTTGAGCTGAGCGCCCAGCAGGATTTCGGGGACGTCCGTGCTCATGCCGCCGCCTCCGCACACCCCAGCAGGCCCATATAGGCCGACACGCGCGTCGTCTCGACGGTTGCCCGCGGGAGATAGGGATAGACATCGAGGTCCAGCCGTGGCGGGCGCTGTTCGATACGGCACAGAACCAGATGCTTGACGGCGTCGAAGCTGACCGCGCTAAGAGAAAGGGCCTGCTTCACCGCGGCGGTCACCTCGGCCAGCTCGAAGGTCTCCAGGAGGCGCAGCACCTGCACATACTCGCGCTTGCCATGCTTGCCCATGCGCGCTTCCATCAGCCGGCGCAGGGTGGCGAACACATCGGGCAGATCCCAACCCTGTAAAGGGGCCGCCTGATCAAGGGCGTTGATCTTGCGTTCGATCAAAGGCAGGTAATGCAAGGGATCAAAACTGACGTCTTCCCGATCATAGCTACGGGGATGACGGGCGATGATCTCGCCGCGGCAGCCGATGACCACCTCGCCGACATAACCCCGGATCCACACCTCCTGATGGCCGAAGCTTACCGGGACGGAGTAGTCATTGGTCTTATAGCGCACCAGAGCCTGTGACGAGACTTGCCCACTGGTCTGGTCACAGGCCTCGAAGGCGGGGGCCGGTAGGGGATGCATAGCCGCAAGGTCACGCTTCAGCCGCTCACCAATCGTCTCGCTCTCACCGCGCAGGGTGTCGTTCTGGCGCAGCCGGCACTGCGCTTCCAGCCACGCATTGAAGGCTTCCCACGTCGCGAACCGCGGTATGGGCACCATGAAGTTGCGACGGCTGTAGCCCACCAGGCCTTCGACGGCGCCCTTGTCATTGCCCTTGCCGGGACGGCCATAACGGTCCTCAATAACATAGTGCGACAGGAAGGCACTGAACAAGGTCGCCCGTTTGCGCGTCCCATCGGGCAGTATCTTCGCCACCAGGCAGCGGTCGTTGTCGTAGAGGATAGACAGGGGCTTCAGGCCGAAGAAGGCAAAGGCATGGACGTGGCCGTCGACCCACGCCTCGGCGGTGGCCGCCGGATAGGCCCGCACATAGGGGGCGTCGCTGTGCGGCAGGTCGAAGGCGAAGAAATACGCCTTCTGTTCGACGCCACCAATGATCACCAAGGCTTCGCCGAAGTCCGCCTGCGCATGGCTAGGCGGGTGCGCCAACGGTACGAACATCTCCCTATGTCGGCGCTCATGGTCGCGGACGTATTCCTTGACGATCGTGTAGCCGCCCGTGAAGCCGAACTCGGTTCGTAAACGATCGAATATCCGCTTGGCCGTATGCCTCTGCTTCAGCGGCATCGACCTGTCCGCTTCCTTGATGCTGTCGATGATGCCTGTGAACCCGTCCAGCTTCGGGCGCTTGATCTCGGCCTGGCGCCGGTACCCCGGCGGAACTGAAAACGACAGCATCTTGCGTACGGTGTCGCGCGACAGGTTGAAATGCTTCGCCGCTTCACGCTGGCTCATGCCCTGCGAACAGGCAAGCCGAACCTTCAAATACAAATCCACGGTGAAAATCCCCGGCCCTCCATGCGACTCGCTGAAGGGCGATAGGTGGACGACTTTTACACCACCCGCAGCGAAACGATTCCGCCGCTTCCGTGGTAGGTTTTTGCACCGGCGCTTATACCCTTGCGCTCCATTTCATAAATCGTGCTGTCACTAAGCGGCACGATCTCTTTCAACTCGTCCCTTCGGATAGGTCGTTGTTCTGAGGAAGCCACTGCCAATCCCTTTCGTCTTGAAGCATTTTTATGGCTGGGGTACCTTTACGCAACCCCTCGGGGAAGCCGCGGGTGCCCAGGGGTAAGAAAACGTGGTTGAGGACTACAGGCTGGGGTCAGGGATCTCCCAGTCCACCGCGGGTGGCACGAGGACAGGCATGTATTTGAGCCCCTCGATCCAAGCATCGATCGTGTTCGCCCATTCCTGAAGCATATGGCGACGCTGCCGTTCATACTCAGCTTTGTTATAGGTGCCGCGCGACGTGCGGTTGTCCTCATGCGCCAGGGCCTTTTCAATCCAATCCTTATTGAAGCCCAGTTCATTCAGGAGGGTGGAACCTGTGCGTCTCAGGTCGTGAACGGTGAAAGGCTCCAGTGGCAGGCCCTCCCTTTTTGCCCGCTCTACGACGGCGGCAGTTATTCGGTTGAAGGTGGCATTCGACATCGGTTGATCAGCCTCGTAGTGAGACGGAAGCAGGTAGGGCGAATTGCCGGCACAGGTTTTCAGAGCGACCAATATGTCCAGCGACTGTTGCGACAGATATACATTGTGGTCGCGGTTCTTCTTCATTCGCTCCTTGGGGATGCTCCATACCGCGTTCTCGAAATCGACCTCATCCCAGGTCGCAAAACGTAACTCGCTCTTGCGCACCATTGTAAGCAGTAGAAACTTCATCCCAAGACGGATCGTCGGCAGGGTCGCGATATGCTCATGCTGGCCGAACAGAACGCGTATCTCCCGAGGCGATAACGCCCGGTCTCTGGGAACGAAGGTTGCGATGGTGGATGCGCTGACTTCATCGGCGGGGTTAGCGACTTTTTCGCCCCGGGCAATTGCAAACATGTAGATCAGCCGAACGATCTCGCGCGCGTGGATGGCGGTTGCCGGGGCGCCCCGCGCCTTGACCTTTTCCAGCATCACGCGCAGGTCGGGGGGACGTATTTCGGACATCAGGCGCCGATCAAAAACCGGGAGGATGTCGCGCTCATACACGGAGCGACGCATGGCCCTGGTGCTATCGGCCATCCGATGTTCCAAGAACCATTTTTCGGCCCACTCGGAAAAACTCTTCGCAGCCTTGCCGCGCTGTTTCTCCCGTTGCTTTTCGAGCGCTGGCGATAGCCCCTCTGCGATGGCCCGCTTAGCGTCTATCAGCTTCTCACGAGCCCGTGCCAGGGAAAGTCCTGCGCCACCGTAACGCCCCAGCGTCAGGGTCTCTCTTCGCCCATTCAAACAGTAGTCCAGCCGGAACGTGATCGACCCCGTCGGCTGGACGATAACGTACATACCGTCACGGTCGGCAACCTTATAGATTTTATCCCTTGGTTTCAGACTCTTAAGCGCAGCGTCTGTCAGCATGACCTCGCCTCCAAAGCGGTAATATGTTAAGAAACGAGACAAAAAATACCGTCACCCCGAAATCGCACTTTCGGAAGTTGTTTTCTCTCGTTTTTACAGTGAGTTAGGGCAAAAAAAATACCGTCAGAGCCCTTAGCACCCTGACGGTATATTTATTTCTCGGCGGTATCAAGCTGACGGCATACCCTCGTCTACGCCGTCACACTATTCGAGCGCACATCAAAGGCTGCCGACAGAACTCGAAAATTTGTTATTTAAATACAAGAGATTATAGCGTATTTGAGGGTATAAGAGGGTGCAAAAACGGGCTCGTTTTTATTCCCACTCGATCGTGCCGGGAGGCTTGGAGGTCACGTCGTAAACGACGCGGTTGACCCCCCTCACCTCGTTGACGATGCGCGTGGCGCAGCGGCCCAGTACCGGCCACGGGAACTCATAGAAGTCCGCCGTCATCCCGTCCGAAGAGGTCACGGCGCGCAGCGCCAGCACATCCTCATAGGTGCGCGCATCGCCCATGACACCCACGGTTTTCACCGGCAGCAGCACGGCAAAGGCCTGCCAGATATCGTCGTACAGACCCGCCTTGCGGATTTCATCGAGGTAGATGGCGTCGGCGTCCTGAAGCGTCTTCACCTTTTCCGGGGTCACTTCGCCGGGGATGCGGATGGCTAGGCCCGGTCCGGGGAAGGGGTGCCGACCGACAAAGGCTTCGCTGAGGCCCAGTTCCCGGCCCAGAGCGCGCACCTCATCCTTGAACAGTTCGCGTAGCGGCTCGACCAGTTTCAGCTTCATATAGTCGGGCAGACCCCCGACATTGTGGTGGCTCTTGATGACGGTTGATGGCCCGCCGTGCGGCGATACGCTTTCGACCACGTCGGGATAAAGCGTGCCCTGAGCGAGGAATTCCGCACCGTCGATTTTGGCAGCCTCTTCGTCGAAGACCTCGATAAACAGGCGGCCAATGGTCTTACGCTTCTGTTCCGGGTCGGACAGCCCCTTGAGCGCGCCCAGAAACTTGTCCTGTGCCTGCACATGGATCAGCGGGATGTTGTAGTGATCGCGGAACAGCGACACCACCTGCTCGCCTTCGTTCTTGCGCAACAGGCCCGTATCGACAAACACGCAGGTCAGTTGCTCGCCGATGGCTTCGTGGATCAGCACGGCGGCGACCGACGAGTCCACCCCGCCCGACAGGCCGCAGATAACGCGCCCCGATCCGACCTGCGCACGGATCTTTTCGATCATTTCCTGACGGAAGGCGGCCATGGTCCAGTCGCCCTTAAGCCCCGCGATCTCGAACAGGAAGTTACGGATCATCTGGGTGCCGCGCACCGTATGGACCACTTCGGGGTGGAACTGCACGGCGTAGAAGCGGCGAGCCTCATCGGCGATGGCGGCAAACGGCGCGCCTTCGGAGACAGCGATAACCTTGAAGCCGTCGGGGATGGCGGTGACGCGATCGCCGTGGCTCATCCACACGATTTCCTTGTCACCCGGCTTACCCAGACCGCGGAACAGCGGCGTATCGGCGGCGATTTCGATTTCGGCGCGGCCAAATTCGCGGTCATGGCCGCTTTCAACTTTACCGCCCAAAAGGTCGCACATCAGTTGCTCGCCATAGCAGATGCCGAACACCGGCAGGCCCATATCGAACAGGGCCTTGTCGAGGGTCGGACCGGCTTCGACGACGCTGTGCGGCGACCCGGACAGGATGACCGCATTGGGGGCGACGCTTTTGATCGCCTCGGCCGCCTTGGTGAAAGGATGGATTTCGCAATAGACGCCGCATTCGCGTACGCGACGCGCGATGAGCTGAGTCACTTGCGATCCGAAATCAATAATCAGGACTTTTTCGTGATGCGACATACGCCTGTCTTTCTATGGGTTTTGGAACCACAGATTACACAGATTACACAAATTAAGGGTCGGGCGGGGCTTATCCGCCTCCTTGGCGCGAAGCGCCCAATCTGTGTGATCTGTGTAATCTGTGGTTAACGACCTTTCTTACGGCTTGCGCCGGTATAGCGAAACGAAGAACCCGTCGGTGTGGCTGGTTCCGGGGCTGAGGCGCAGGCGATGGCCCTGCGCAATCTTTTTCAAAGTCTCCGCCCCTTCCGGGGTCACCGCGGCGCCATCCAGCGCTTCGGCGACCGGGCGCGGTGTGAAGTGAGGGTGGTCGGCTTCGAAGCGGTCGGCGGTCAATTCATTCTCGTCCGGCAGGATCGAGCAGGTGGCATAGGCCAAAAGCCCGCCCGGCTTCACAAGACGCGAGGCACGGTGCAGGATGGCGCTTTGCAAGTCATGCAGGCGCGCCACCTCTTTTTCTTCCAGCTTGTGCGCGGTTTCGGGCCGGCGACGCCAGACGCCTGAGCCAGAGCACGGCGCATCGACCAGCACCAGATCGGCCTGGGCTTCGAGGTCTTCCATCCCCTCGCCGTCCGGGCCAAGCTGGCGCAACTCCGCCTCCAGACCAGCGCGGGTCAGGCGGGGTTTGATATTGTTGAGGCGCGTCTTTTCGACGTCGGAGGCGATCAGACGACCGGATGTTTCGCCATTTGGCCCTTGCATGGCTTGCAGCAGGGCCAGAGTCTTGCCGCCGCCTCCGGCGCAATAATCGACCACCGTCATGCCGGGCCGGGCGCCGGCGAGGAAGCCCGCCAGTTGCGAGCCCTCGTCCTGGATCTCGATCGTGCCCTGCCGGAAGGCGGGCAGCGCGCGCACATTGGGCGGTGGATCGGCGGGCAGGCGCACGCCAAAAGCCGAAAACGGCGTCGGTTCGGGTCTGTAGCCCAACATTTCCAGCCCGGCGATCAGCGGTGCACGATCCCCATTGACCCGCAGGTCGATAGGGGCGCGCGGTAGCATCAGGGCCTCGGCCTCTTTCAGCCAGTCATCGCCATAGACGTTTTTGAGGCGTTCCACGACAAAGGCCGGCAGGCCGGATTCCAGCCATTGCGGCGCTTCGCCATCCCCGGCCTCAAGTCGCTTGCGTTCCGCAACTGATAGTTTTTGCGGCGCATAGCCTTCGCCGGTATAGAGGTCGTCGATCTCGGAAAGGCTTACGCCGTCAAGGAAATGCAGCGCCCCCAATACCAGCGCGCGGCCCGCCGACGAGTCCATTGCAAAAGACAAGCGTTCGCGCGCGCGCAGGCACTGATAGACCTTATCGGCGATGGCGCGGCGGTCCTTTGACCCGGCGTAGCGGTTGTTGCGGCCCCAGTCCTTCAGCACCTCTTCGGCCGGACGGCGCGTCTTGCCCAGAAGGTCGAGAATATCGGAAGCGGCTTGCAGACGGGCGGCGGGGGTCACTCTTTATCCTTACGCAAAACAGGTCCAGACGCACATGCCGATACCGACCAGCGAGAGGCCGTAGAAGGCACTGCGCAGTTTGGTGCCCAGGGCATAGGCCGGGAAATAGGCGACACGCGCCAGCAGGTAGATATGGGCCCCCAGACGCGACACGTCATTCGACTTGCCCGCAAAGGCCAGGGCAATGACGATCACGGCGAAAAACGGGAAGGTCTCCAGATAGTTCTGATAGGCGCGACGCATCCGCCCGGCGGCGGGGCCAACGTCAAAGTCTTCGTCGCGGGGGCTGGCGTTCCACTGAAAATAGCCCGGTTTGAAGGCGGGCGCGACAGCAGCGATAAGGATCTGAGCCACGCCCCACAGGGCGGCAAAGACCAGAACCTGTAATTCCACCGTCATGCCCGCTCTCCCTTACTGGCGATAATTCGGGGCTTCGCGCGTGATCATCACGTCGTGGACGTGGCTTTCGCGCAGGCCCGCATTGGTGATGCGCACGAACTTCGCCCGCTTCTGGAACGCTTCGATGGTCGGTGCGCCGACATAGCCCATCGAGGCGCGCAAGCCGCCAACAAGCTGATGGATGACCGGAGCGATGGGGCCCTTGTACGGCACCTGACCCTCGATACCTTCCGGCACCAGCTTCATCGAATCCTGCACGTCCTTCTGGAAGTAGCGGTCGGCCGAGCCGCGGGCCATGGCCCCGACACTGCCCATGCCGCGATAGGACTTATAGGAGCGGCCCTGATAGAGGATGATCTCGCCCGGCGCCTCTTCGGTGCCCGCGAACATCGACCCCAGCATGGCGGTCGAAGCCCCGGCGGCAATGGCCTTGGCCAGATCGCCCGACAGCTTGATACCGCCGTCGGCGATGATCGGCACGCCGGAGTCTTTTGCGGCGCGCACACAGTCGGCCACGGCGGTCAGTTGCGGCACGCCGACACCGGCGACCATGCGCGTGGTGCAGATCGAGCCCGGCCCGATCCCCACCTTGACCCCATCGGCCCCGGCGTCGATCAGGGCGCGCGTCGCCTCATAGGTGGCGACGTTACCCGCGACGATCTGAACGTGGTTGTATTCGCGCTTGAGGCGCTCAACCGCCTGCCCGACCAGCGACGAGTGGCCATGCGCCGTGTCGATGACCAGCACGTCCACCCCGGCGTCGATCAGGAACTGCGAGCGCTCATAGCCGGCATCGCCGACGGTCGAGGCCGCCCCGACCAGCAGGCGGCCGGACTCGTCCTTGGCCGCGGTCGGATAGGCCTGTGCCTTTTCCATGTCCTTGACGGTAATCAGGCCGACGGCGCGATAGGCGTCATCGACGACGATGATGCGCTCGATGCGGTGCAGCGCCATCAGTTCGCGCGCCTTGCTCTGGTTGACGCCTTCGGTCACGGTGATCAGAGCGTCGCGCGTCATCAGATCGGCCGCGGTCTTCGAGCCATCGCTTTCGAAGCGGATGTCGCGGTTGGTGAGAATGCCGACCAGCTTGTTGGTGTCGCGCTCAACCACCGGGAAACCCGAAATGTGGCGCCGCGCGATGATGTCACGCACTTCGCTGAGCGTCGTTTCGGGATGGATGGTCACCGGATTGATGACCATGCCCGACTCGTAGCGCTTTACTTCGCGGATTTCCTCGGCCTGACGCTCATTGGACAGGTTGCGGTGGATGATCCCCAGACCTCCGGCCTGCGCCATTGCCACAGCCAGACGCGCCTCGGTCACGGTATCCATCGCCGATGAGACCAGCGGGATGTTGAGTTTGATGGTGCGGGTGAAGCGGGTCTTCGTATCGACCTGAGTGGGCACCACGTCCGAAGGACCGGGCTCCAGCAAAACGTCGTCGAAGGTTAGGCCTTCGCGTATATCCATAAGGGACTCTCCATTTTGCGGGTTGGGCTTAAGCGAAACGCCGCGCCGCGTAAAGAGGGGGCGCGTCACTTTTGGGGAAATATTGTTTCAGACGCGCGGATCAGGGCGGCAAACCTTTGCTTAACCGTGTTTGTTGGCGGCCTGTTCAGCCTTTGCGGCTAAACTGTTCACAGCGTCCCCCTTGCCTGCCCTGACTGAAAGTCGCGCCCATGAGCCAGTTGAAAATCCGCACCGAGTACTGCATCGCCTGCTGGCTGGTGGAAATGTCCTATGGGCTGACGGCCTTCTTCCGTCAGGCGCGATTTAAGACGATGATGCGCGCGCACCGCCTGAAGCTGAAGCTGGCGGTTTAATTCCCCATTCTTGCGCCTGTCACAGAGGCGGATTAGCCTGCGGAGAGTTCCGGAAGTACTGATGAAGCGTCTGTTGATTGTTGCGACCCTTGCCCTGTCCGCCAGTTTGAGCGGCTGCGCGCTGCTTCCCATCGCTGAGCCCGCGCGGATCGATTTTGTCGTCATCAACGACACCCCTTACGACGATACCGACCGCGCCATGCTGGCCAAAGCCATACCGGCGGTCAAAGCGCAAACGCCTCCCTTTATCCTGCACGTCGGTGATACGCAGTCGGGCGGCGAAGTCTGCGGCCCGCCGGATGCGGCCTTCGCCAAAATGCTAGCTGATCTCAAGCCCATTCCGGTCTTTTACACGCCCGGCGACAATGAATGGACCGATTGCGACCGCAAGGATGATCCGGCGACGGGGCGCAGATTCTCCGAATTGCACAGGCTTGAGGGCCTGCGTCAGCGCGTCTTTGCGACGCCACCGGTCAGAGACACCAAGTGGCACTATGCGCAGCAACCGGACATGCCGGAAAATGCCCGCTTCGATTACGGGCGTTTCGTTGTGGTCACGATGAATGTGGTCGGCACCAATAATGGCCGTGATCTGGTCATGGGCGACGATCTGCGCGTGGCCACCCGCGCCGCCGATGCGCGCGACGCCCACAATGTGGCGTGGCTGAAAGCCGCCTTTGCCCATGCGCGCAAACGCGGTGCCGCAGCGGTCATCGTCGCCACTCAGGCCGATATGTTCAATGAAAAGGCGGAGGCGCGCTTTGTCCCCTGTCACGATGTGGCCGCCGACGACAATCGCCTGTGCGATGGCTTTTTGCCGGTGCGCGCGGCCCTGATTCATGAGAGCCGCGCCTTCGGCAGGCCGGTCTTCCTGATCCACGGCGATACCTCGCCCTTTACCCTGACTCAGGGCGACCTGCCCGGCAACAGCCTGACGGACAAAGCCGGCAATCTGTGGCGGCTGAACGCGGCAGGCGACGCCGGAGCGGACAAGGACAAAAGCTGGGGCGTGCGCGATGTGACCACGGTCAGCGTCGACCTGTCCAAGGCGCAGCCTATCTCGGCGCGCGGCCTGCTGACCGGTGAAGTGCCCGGTCGTGAGACGCCGGGACCGGACACTGATTGAGTTATTTGCGCTTTTTCAGACGCTTGGCATTGGCGACGGCACGGCTATGCACCGGTTTCAGGCCGTGCTCGGTCAGGGCCGCCGCCTTACCCGACAGGTCAGCGGCGTCATTGACCCCGCGCATCACGCTGTCGGCCAGACGCGCCTGATGCGTCAGGGCCTCGGCCGCCGAACGGCTGGTGGCCAGCGCCGTCAGGCTGTAGCCCATATCCATCATGTTGTGAAAGGCCTGCGTGCTGACCTCTTGGTTGAGGTTCATCCAGTACTGGCTCATCGCCATCAGCGATTCGGTCCCGGCTTCGAGCTTTTCCTGCCCCATCAGGGTGAATTCGCGCTGATCCTCCGCACTGGGGATGGCGTCGGCATTGGCCATGCGGTTGACGCGGTGGGTGATGACCTCCGCCGAAGCCATCAGCATTTCCGAACTTTTGAGCGCCAGAGACGTCCAGGCAAAGAACGGATTAAGCGGTAATTTGGTCATTCGTTTCCTTGGGGTACGCATACTGTTTATGGAGCCGGTTCGGCTCTGGTTATATTCCGGTACAGAGATAACACAGGAACACGAAAACCATAATAGTTTATGCGGTAGCGGCCGGGCCGGTTGAGCTGGCCCTGAAGATCGGAAGAATCGAACTTCAGATAGTGCAGGCTGTCGGTATTGCGGAAGGTTCCCGACGTGGTGAAGACCAGATAGACGTCTCTGCCGCCTTCACGCTTGGTGGTTGTCCCCGTCACCTCGACCACCGCCTCACCGTGGCTCCAGTAGGGGGTGGTCACCCAGCCCACGAACATAAGACCGATAACGGTGAGCGCGATGCCTGCGATGCGTAAGGTCTTCTTCATGCCATTATATTTCAATAGACCCAGCTAAAGCGGCAATACGGTTCTTATATCGCACGACGGGATGGAGGATCAGGCATGAACAATCGGGACCGGGCGTTTGTTAGTCTGTTGTGCACAGCGACCGTCACGGGATTTGGGGGCACCCTGCTGGCGGGGATCATGACTATCCAGTCCCTGTCCCGCAGCCCTGAGGATGCACCCGGCCTGCTAGTTTTACCTTTTATGGTGCCTGTTATTGGCATGGGCTGCACCCTGCTGACCCTTATTGTGGGCTTCCCCCTGGGGTGGGGGCTTAAACGGCTGCGACTTCTGAACGGGCTCACGGCCTCAGCCTGCGGGGCTGCCCTTGGCGCCGCTATCGGCGTCTGGATGGTTGGGGGGCAGATGGCTAATGAGGGAGATAAAGTCGTTAAACTCACCACAGCGATTGGCACATTAAGCGCCTTCACGACCTATGCCGTCTGGGCGCGCACGGGACGCCGCAAGGCCATACCTGCCCCCTGAATCGTCCCCGTAAAGCCTACCCCTTGAACCCTTGGGCCACGATGTAGATTTCCGACGAATCCGCCCGGCTCGATTTCGGCTTGAAGTGCTTTACATCGCGGAAGGCGAGTTTCAACTTGAGCAGCAGATGCTCCGTCTCACCGCCCTGAAAGGCCTTGGCGACGAACGCGCCGCCGGGCTTGAGATTATCCAGCGCGAAATCCGACGCCAGTTCCAGAAGCCCCATGATCTTGAGGTGGTCGGTTTGGCGGTGACCGACCGTATTGTGCGCCAGATCGGACAGCACCACGTCCGGCTTATCGCCCATCATCTCCATAAGCCGCCCCGGAATGGCCGGATCGGTGAAGTCGGCTTCGATCATGTCGGCACCGGGAATGGGATCGACGGGCAGCAGGTCCACCCCCACCACGTGCGCCGCACCCCGCGACTGCGCCATCTGTACCCAGCCCCCCGGCGCGCAGCCCAGATCGACCACGCGCGCGCCGCGTTTGAGGATATGAAAGCGGTCGTCGATTTCCTGTAGCTTGAAGGCCGCGCGCGAGCGCCAGCCCTCAGCCTTGGCCTTCTGCACAAAGGGGTCGTTCAGTTGCCGTTCCAGCCATTTGGCAGACGACTGCGTGCGCTGCTTGGCGGTCTTGACCGCCGTGTGGCCCTTGGCGCGACCGGACAGGTTGCCGCCTGCGGGCGGCTTGACCATGCGGCGGCGTGGTTCTTCGGGGGTATCGTTACTCATGCGGCGTCTATAACGGGTTTTGCCTCACACGGAAAATCATTTTGCCGCCATGACGGGTGCGTCTCAAAGCGAAAAAGCCTGATGAATGCACCGGATAGGATTTGTCAAAGCCCGACGAATAGCCTATTTCAGCCGCAAACTTGGAGCATCCGCCGGCTCAGTTGAGCCGCCGTATCGCTCAATTTTTTTTACAACGCCTCATGTTTTTCCGAAAAGTGGTGCCCACTTTTCGGCATGAGGCTCTAAACAGGAGCCCCCATGTCCGAAGATCTGGAAAACACCCTCATTCTGACGCTGGAAAGCGGTGATGTGCGTATCAAGCTGCGCCCCGACCTCGCCCCCAACCACGTCGCCCGCATCAAGGAACTGTGCCGTCAGGGCTTCTATGACGGTATCGTCTTCCACCGCGTCATTCCGGGCTTCATGGCTCAGGGCGGCGATCCGGAAGGTCAGGGCTATGGCGGCTCGGGCAAGAAGCTGAAGGCCGAATTTTCGCGCGAGCCGCACGTGCGCGGCGTTTGCTCGATGGCGCGTTCGCAAAACCCCGACTCGGCCGACAGCCAGTTTTTCATCTGCTTTGCCGACGCCCGCTTCCTCGATGGCCAGTACACCGTCTGGGGCGAAGTGACCGAAGGCATGGAACACGTCGATGCCCTGCCCAAGGGCGAGCCGCCGCGCGCGCCGGGCAAGATCGTCAGTTTCAAGGTCGCCGCTGACGCCGCCTGAGGCGTGTAAGCCCGCTTTGACAGAACCCGCCGGTCGGACACCTGTCCGGCCGGTTTTTTGTTTGTGGACAGACGTGTGTTAGGTTAAGACAACGGTGTCGCCAACATTCGGAGCCTGCCCTATGACCCCGCGCTCCCGTCTGAACTTTTCGCAGAACGACGAACAGAAGCGTATCACTATCCGCTACATCGGTGATGTGGACGGTCAGGAGATCGTCAACGGCATCGCGCGCTATCTCGAAAGCGTGGGCGAGGTCTGGCTCTACGACATCATCATCGATATGCGCCGCTTTGAGGGCTTTGTGCCCTTTGAGGAACTGGGGCGTCTGGCGCGTCAGTGGGCCACTATCGCTCAGGGCCGCGACATGGGGCGCAAGGTGGCCATCATCAGTCAGGACCCACTGGTCCTGGCGCGCGCCAAGGCCTATCCGGTCACCTTCCCCACCCGCGTCATCCGCATCTTTGCCGAAATGATCGACGGCGAAAACTGGATCGAAGGCAATGAAACCGCGTCTGAGGCCAGTGCGGACACGCCGCGCGCCTCTTGATTTTCGGCTCGCAATCGCCTTTTAAGCGGGCATGAAGGTTTCCGATTTCGATTTTGACCTGCCTGAGGATCGCATTGCGCTGCGGCCTGTTACCCCACGTGAGGCCGCGCGGCTGCTGCGTGTCGATGGCGAGGTGCGCGAAGACTGGCGCGTCGGCGACCTGCCGTCGCTGCTGAAGGCCGGCGACCTGCTGGTCATCAACAATACGCGCGTCCTGCCGACCCAGCTCAAGGGCACCCGTGAGCGCGACGGTCAGAGCGTGACATTCGAAGCCACCCTGATCAAGTCGCTGGATGGCCAGAGCTGGCAGGCCTTTCTCAAGCCCGGCCGCCGTATCCGCGAAGGCGACACCCTGCGCTTTGACGACCTGAGTGCCCGCGTCCTGTCAAAAGACGAAGACGGCGTCTATGTCTTGCGCTTCGATCAGGCGGCGTCTGAGGTGCTGAACGGGCTGCACCGGCTGGGCGGGATGCCGCTGCCGCCCTATATCCGCTCCAAACGCCCGGAAGATGAGCAGGACAAAAGGGACTATCAGACCGTCTTTGCCCGTGACGAAGGCTCCGTTGCCGCCCCCACCGCCGGGCTGCATTTCACGCCGGAACTGCTGCAAGCCCTGCGAGACAAGGGGGTACTGTTCGAAGAAGTCACCCTGCACGTCGGGGCCGGCACCTTCCTGCCGGTCAAGGTCGAAGACACCAAAGACCACAGGATGCACGCCGAATTCGGCGTCGTCTCGGCTGACTCCGCCGCGCGCATCAATGCCGCCCGCGCCGCCGGAGGCCGCATCATCGCCATCGGCACCACCGCTCTGCGCCTGATCGAAAGCGCCTGCGATACCAAGGGCCACATCCATCCGTTCAGCGGCGACACCGACATCTTCATCACGCCGGGCGTGCCGGTGCGTTCGGCTGATATGCTGTGGACCAATTTCCACCTACCGAAATCGACCCTGTTCATGCTGGTCTGCGCCTTCGCCGGCACCGAGGCCATGAAGGCGGCCTATGCACACGCGATCGACAGCGGGTATCGCTTCTTTTCGTACGGCGATGCGAGCTTGTTGATGAACAGATCGAAGTAAGATGCAGGGGCCACAGGCCCCTGCACCCCGAAACTTGGAGCGCAACACCGACGATAGAGCGCGAAATGTAATGGGGTGCAGGGGTCTGCGACCCCTGCGTCTTTAAAGACTTTTCGCTTTAAACCACGGCACCATACGCTTCACCGCCTCTTCGACCTCGGCTGTTGAAACGGCAAAGCTGAAGCGGATAAAGCGGTGCCCTGCGACCGGATCGAAGTCGATGCCGGGGGCTGTGCAGACGCCGGTATCGTTGAGCAGTTCCTTGCAGAAGGACAGGCTGTCGTCGGTCAGGTGCCCGATATCGGCATAGATGTAGAAGGCCCCGTCGGGCGGTGCGATGCGGCTCAGCCCCAGTTGCGGCGGGGCGTCGAGCAACAGACGACGGTTGCGGCGATAGGTTTCAACGTGCCCGTCCAGCTCAGAGCGGCTATCGAGCGCGATCAATCCCGCGTGCTGGCTGAGCGACGGCGCGGTCAGGAACAGGTTACCGACATAGGCGCGTGCGATGGCCACATGGCTTTCGGGCGCCAGACACCAGCCCAGCCGCCAGCCGACCATGCTGAAGTATTTGGAGAAGCTGCTGACCACCCAGGCGTCCGGCGCGTATTCGAGCAACGACCGCGCCGGGGCCTCATAGGTCAGGCCATGATAGATTTCGTCCGACAGGATGCGGATACCGCGCGCTCGGCACGCCTTGGCAATGGCCTTGAGTTCGTCCGGCCCGATCACCGTGCCGGTCGGGTTGGCCGGGCTGGCGATAATCACCCCGTCCGGGGCCGGATCGAGCGTGCTCAAAGCCTCGGCGGTCAGTTGAAAGCGCACCTCCGGCCCACAGGGGATTTCGACGGGCACCATGTTCAGCGCCTTCAGCACATTGCGGTAGGCGACATAGCCGGGCCGTGCCAGCGCGATACGCGCCCCCGGCCTAAAGCCCGCACTGAGCGCCAGCACCAGAGCGGGCGACGCCCCACAGGTGAGAATAAAGCGCTCCGGATCGACGCTGACGCCGTAGCTGTCGAGATAATGCTTCGCCAGCCGCGCCTTAAGCGACGTGCTTTCCCAATAGCCCATACCGTCGCTGTCGAGAATGCGATGCGCGGCCTCAATGGCGGCTTTCGGCGCGCCGGTGGAAGGTTGTCCGAACTCCATATGGATGATGGAGCGTCCCTGATCCTTAAGGGCGTGAGCCAGCCGACTGATCTCGATGGCGTAAAAGGGGGCAATATCTGCGGTCATACCCGCTTATAGCGCAGGATGCGGTGTGCGCCAGATTGCCCGACGAAGAAAAGCACGGTACGCCTTGGGTCATGATCGAAACGCCTCGCCTGATCCTGCGTCCGCACGTCCTTGACGACTATAACGGCCTGTGTGCCATGTTCGGCGACCCGGACTTTTACCGACTGTCGGGTCTGACCCCGCAGTCGCCGGAAGAGGTGTGGCACCGCCTTCTGCGCTATATGGGGCACTGGACGGCCTTTGGCTGGGGTCTGTTCGCGGCCATTGAAAAGGACACGGGACGGTTTGTCGGCGATACGGGCCTGGCCGACTTCCACCGCGGTCTGGGGCCTGACTTCGACCTGTCGCCGGAAGCGGCCTGGGCCATCACGCCCGCCTGTCAGGGCCGAGGCTACGCGCTGGAGGCTGTGCGCGCCGCACACGACTGGTTTGACGCCACCCACCCGCAACGCACCGTGTGCATTATCGACCCGTCCAATACACCGTCGCAAAAGGTGGCGGCTGCACTGGGGTACACAGCCTTCGCCGACGCAACCTACAAGGGTCACAAAGTCACCCAATTCGAGCGGTATCTCTGAACCCCGAAACGAGGGAGGGTATGCCATGACGATTGGCATGGGGATATTGTGGGGCGGGTTGTTTGGTGCGCCTCTGCTCGCTTATCTGATCCATCGCTTCTGGCGGCATAAACGGCACAAACTCCTGCCCCTCTCCTTCGCTGTTCTGTTCGTGGTCGCCTTAGCTTGGGCCGTGGGTTTGCGTTTCACCTCTCCACTCGCCAATCTGATGGCCTTAGCTCTGGCTTACACGGCCTATGCCTTTCTGGCGTGGGAAGGCTGGGGCATACGGGACAGGCGCATCGGGTTACGTATGATCCTCAAATTCGTGACCGCCCTGCCGATTGTATTCGGGTATTTTATGGCCACGTTTGGCTTTCCTTTGCTCCTATTCATATCGTTCGGTTTGGATGAGGGTAATAAGCACACTGAAATTTTGGAACCGGGTATTGGATGCGAAATTCGCACACAATCAGGCGGCCCGTCATGGGGCACCACGGTCGTCTCCGTGCACCGCGAACTGACGCCGTTTTTGCGTTGGGAACGCGCTCATCAGCGCCTTTCCGAGGAAGAGGCTGTTTACAGACGCGCGTCTGATCTGTGCAGAGATGCCTACACCAAATGGCGCAACGGATAGGTGCCACGGGTTTACTCGGTGAGCGGCCTTCTGTATGACCCCGCCCATGTCCGCATTCCCTTTTGAAATCTCCGCTTCCGATGGTCAGGCCCGCACGGGCGTGCTGAAAACGCCGCGCGGCGACATCCCGACCCCCATCTTCATGCCAGTGGGCACCGCCGCCACCGTCAAGGCCCTGACGCTCGATATGGTGCGGCAAAGCCATGCCAAAATCATACTCGGCAACACCTATCATCTGATGCTGCGTCCTTCAGCCGAACGTGTGAAGCGACTGGGTGGCCTACACACATTTATGGGCTGGGACGGTCCCATCCTCACCGATTCCGGCGGCTTTCAGGTGATGAGCCTGTCGCAGATTTCCAAAGTCACTGAAGAGGCCGTGACCTTTCAGAGCCATATCGACGGCTCAAAGCACGTCCTGTCGCCGGAACGTTCGATGGAGATTCAGGCTGACCTGCTGGGTTCCGACATCGTGATGCAACTCGATGAGTGCGTCTCATGGCCCGCCGACGAAGCGCGCGCGCAAAAGGCGCTGCAACTGTCGGCGCGCTGGGGGCTGCGGTCGAAACAGGCCTTCGGGCAGCGCGACACGCAGGCCCTGTTCGGCATTCAGCAGGGCTCGACCTTTGAGAGCCTACGCCGGGAATCGACCGACCGCCTGCTGGAGATCGGCTTTGACGGCTACGCCATCGGCGGTCTGGCCGTCGGAGAAGGCCATGAGGCCATGTGCGACACGCTCGAATACTGCGCGCCGCTCCTGCCGTGGGATCGTCCGCGCTACCTGATGGGGGTGGGTAAGCCGATTGACCTGGTCGAAGGCGTGGCGCGCGGCGTCGATATGTTCGACTGCGTATTGCCGACCCGCTCTGGCCGCCATGGTCAGGTGTGGACGTGGGAAGGCCCCATCAACATCAAGAACGCCCGCTTTGCCGAAGACGACACGCCGCTGGATGCCACCAGCGACTGCCCGGCCAGCCGCGACTATTCCAAGGCCTATCTGCACCACCTGTTCAAGGCCGAGGAAATCCTGGGGCAGGTGCTGCTGAGCTGGCACAACATCGCCTTCTTTCAGGCCCTGATGATCCGCATGCGCTCAGCCATCGCAGCCGGTGAGTTTCAGGCCTTCCGCAAAGGGTTCCACGAAACGCATCTGAAAGCGCCCACCCAAAACTGACGGGCGCTTTAATACCAACGGTGTAATTATTTGCGTTTGTTGATTTTTCGCGGTGTCGGTGCCGCAGCCGGTGTCGGCTCGACCACTTCTTCCACCGTCACACGGGCCTGTTTGGGGACGAACCACGACGGCGCCGCCGGTGGGGCGCAGTTCTTGTTCATGCCGATGCCTTTCAGATAGGCCCGGCGTACATTTCCGGCAGCAATGGCGCGGTCCATGGCCTTCTGATGCTTTTCGGCCCCCGTCACCTTGCGGATCAGGCCGCGCATGGGCAGGACATCGGTGGCCGCTGAACGCACCGCCGTCAGGGTGGCGTCCGAGGCCATCTTGCCGCCGCGTGAGGTCATGGTGCCTTCCGGGGGCGGCGGTTCATCAAAATCCGGCCCCAGCGCCTGGTCCAGCAGGGCCACCTCGCCCGCGATGGATTCGCAATTCTCCAGATTGGCCAGATCGTAGGTGTTTTTCGACGCCCGCATCAGAACCGGCGGGATTTCCTTGCGTTTCAGGTTGAGATCGACCAGCGGCGCGGTAATGGCATCCCCGAAGCCGTCCCCCACATCCGAAGCGCTCTTGCGCATGGTCTGAGTGAAGGTCGGATCATTTTTCGTCTTGGGGTCGGCGGCCTCTACGGGGTGGGATTCGACGATCTGCACCTTGTCAGGCTTGCTGGCGCAGGCACTGAGGGGGCCGAAGAGGCACGCGATTCCGCCAATAGCCGAAGCGATACGCCACATCTTCATTCTGAAAGTCCCTCCGCGCACCCTGCTGTACGCCATTTATCTACAACACAACACATAAAACTTGAACCTTGCGCTTGCGCAAACAAAAACTCCCCACTATGAAGGCCGCACCCGAAACGACTTCGGTCGTAAGGTTCGTCTTGATGAGCCCGTAGCTCAGCCGGCTAGAGCATCTGACTTTTAATCAGAGGGTCCTGGGTTCGAGTCCCAGCGGGCTCACCAATTCTTCCAGAATTGGTGAGCTTTTTTTATGTCAGTTTCATTCGCCATCATAAAGAAACCATCATGAATGCGGGCTGAACGCGATTTCAGCCGCGTGCGGACCCTGCCGCCTTATGCGCGACGAAACGATTGCAGCACGGCAAAATTACGGCAGTCCCTTACAGGATTGGGGATGACGCCCCGCTGACCAGAGCCGCTTAATTGGCCAGACGCGATTTCAGCAGATAGCGGCCATTTTCGAAACGCTCGAAGATCAGTTCGGCCTGCGGGTGGCGCAACGGCATACCCGTGTCGTCCGGGCAGAGATTGCCCTCGGACGCATAGGCGACGTAGCAGATGTCGCCATTTTCAGCGAGCAGATGATAAAAGGGCTGATCCTTTTCCGGGCGCACCGCTTCGGGGATGGCCAGCAACCATTCCTCGGTATCGGAAAACTGTGGATCAATATCGAAGACCACGCCGCGAAAGTCGAACAGGACATGACGGACCAGCTCACCGATGCCGAAACGCGCCGCACGATCCCCCTGACCGGCGGTATAGGCACCGGTAACGGAACCAGAGACAGAATCGGTCATCATCAGCGCCTCCCCTCGGTTGCGGTATTGTCCACCCGTCTGGTGTAGCGCGACTCGGCACCTGCGCCTTCCCCCTTCCCCCTTTGGTTGTCGGAAACGCCGTCAATTCATGCGGCGCGTGGGTCGTTGCAGAATTACCCGTCCGCGCCGTGACGAAATTAACACAAAAGCGCTTTGCACGGAGGAAAATGCGTTCTAGGTTGAGGGTAACTTGACGCGGCCAAAGGCCCCTGCGTCCCACATACTGATAAAGCGGGGTATGAGCCACCATGAGTGAGGCTCCCTCAAAAAGCGGTCCGAACCGCAGGCGCGGACCGCGCCGCGCCCGCAAAGGCAGCGGCCACCGCGCGGCCCAGACCGTTACGTCGGTGCCCGCCGCTTCGCCCGCGCAAGCCCAGCCGCAAAAAGACAGGCCGCCCCCGCGTCCGGTGACGACGGACGCATCGCCGCTCTATGCCGCGCTTGATCTCGGCACCAATAATTGCCGCCTGATGATCGCCGCCTGGCACAATGGTCAGTTCCGCATCGTTGAGGCTTTTTCGCGCATAGTGCGGCTGGGCGAAGGCCTCAGCCAGACCGGAAACCTGTCGGATCGCGCCATGGAGCGTGCATTGGCGGCGCTTAAGCTGTGCGCCGAAAAGATCGGGCGGCGGCCGGTGGTACGCACGCGCGCCGTCGCCACGCAGGCCTGCCGCATCGCGCAAAACGGTCCCGACTTCATCCGCCGCGTTGAAAAGGAAACCGGTCTCAAACTGACCATTATCACGCCGGAAGAAGAAGCACGCCTGTCGGTGGTCGGCTGCGCCTCCTTGCTGGAAGGCGACGCCAGGGCCGCCATTGTGATGGATGTCGGCGGTGGTTCGACCGAGATTTCATGGCTGCCGCTGGGCGAAGAAACGGAATCGAGTGACTCCTCGGCCGCGCGGGGCCTGACCGCGCGGGGCAAGCCGCCGCGACCGCAATACTGGATTTCCATTCCCAAAGGCGTGGTCAATCTGGCCGAACGCTTCCCGGAGCCGCCCGACGGCGACAAGCAGGCGTGGTTCGCGCAGATGGTCGAGGACGTGCGTCAATCCCTGATCGACTTCAGGGCCCCGGAGCCCCTGCGCCCCCATTTCGACGCGCAGCAGGCCTATATTGTCGGCACGTCCGGGGCCATTACCTCTCTGGCTGGGATGCACCTGAAGCTTGAGCGTTATGACCGCTCCAAGGTCGATGGCCTGTGGATGACACATGATCAGTGCCGCGCGGTTATCGACCGCCTTTTGGGGCTGGGGCAAAGGGGGCGTGAGCAGGAACCGTGTATCGGCAAGGATCGCGCCGATCTGGTGCTGGCCGGGGCCGCCATTCTGGAGGCGGTGCAAAGCCTGTGGCCGTGTGACCGTCTGCGCGTCGCTGATCGCGGCCTGCGCGAAGGCCTGCTGCTGTCGATGGTCAAAAAGCGGCCGCGTCGCCGCCGGGCGCGCCGGGGTAAATCTACCTGATCCCCACGACCTTGTGCGTCTGCACACTCATGCGCCATTGCGGGTGCGCCAGGCAATAGTCGATCACGGCCTGGGTATGGGCAGCGCGCGTCAGCAGGTTCTGATCCAGCGGGTCTTTCGGTTGCAAATAGAAGCGCTCAAAGTCCATAGCGGCAAATTCCGCCGGATCGACGCGCTCCTGCGGCCAGACCAGTTTCAACTCCTGCCCCGACGTCTGATGCAGGCGGTTTTCGCCCTTGGGCGAGATGCACAGCCAGTCGATCCCTTCGGGGGCGCGCAGCGTGCCGTTCGATTCCACAGCGATAAAATAGCCGGCGGCCTTGACCGCTGCGATCAGAGGCGCATCCAGTTGCAGCAGCGGTTCGCCGCCGGTGAAGACCACCGATTTGTGCGCCGGGTCAATCTGACCCCAATGGGCATCCAGCGCTGCCGCCACGGCTTCGGGGGTGTCGAACTTGCCACCACCCTCGCCGTCCGTGCCGACAAAATCGGTGTCGCAGAAGGTGCAGGCCGCCGTCGCGCGGTCCTGTTCGCGCCCGCTCCACAGGTTGCAGCCGGCAAAGCGCGCAAACACCGCCACACGGCCCGCCTGCCCGCCTTCTCCCTGAAGAGTCAGGAATATCTCTTTGAAACTATACACCATCAGCCGTTACACCACTGCTCGAAACCGCGTGCGCGCAGGTCGCACGCCGGGCAGGTGCCGCAGCCATAGCCCCATTCGTGGCGCTCACCGCGCTCGCCCATATAGCAGGTGTGGGTGTCTTCGAGCACCAGATCGACCAACGCCTCTCCACCCAGTTGGTGCGTCAGCGCCCAGGTTTCGGCCTTGGTCAGGAACATCAGCGGCGTGTCGATAATATAGGGCCGCTCGATGCCAAGATTGAGCACGGTTTGCATCGCTTCCAGCGTATCCTTGCGGCAGTCGGGATAGCCGGAGAAGTCGGTTTCGCACATGCCCCCGACCAGATGGTCGATGCCGCGACGGTCCGCCACGGCGGCCGCATAGACGAAAAAGACCAGATTGCGCCCCGGCACAAAGGAGTTGGGCAGGCCGCGTTCGCCCATGCGGATTTCCTGTTCGCGCGTCAGCGACGATTCCGCCACGCGCCCGAAGCCCTTGAGATCAACGACATGATCGTCACCCAGTCGCGTGCGCGCCGGTTCAAACACCTCGGGAAAGCGTTGCAGCACGCGGGCGCGCGTCGTCATTTCAATGGCGTGGCGCTGGCCATAGTCGAAGCCGATGGTTTCCACGCGCTCGAAATGGGTCAGGGCCCAGGCGAGGCAGGCGGTCGAATCCTGCCCGCCGGAAAACAGCACCAGAGCCGAACGGTCGGCGGGCACGGTTTCAAGATCGGACGGGGTCATGGGTACTCTCTGGGTAACGGAAACAACGGTTTCTCCTGTAAAGAAACCGTTTCAGCGAATTTGCAAGTGCAAACTATCGCCTGTGAGGCGCGCAATAGTTTTGACGCGAAGGTCAAAATGCGTCACAATGTAACCAAAAAGGCCTGTGCCTCAGACAATAAGACTATTTTGTGGCGTATTTATAGGTGGCAAGTCGCATCAGAACTTTCCAACAACCCATTGAATAATAAAACATAGAGAGGCGAAGCAATGCCAATTGCGCCTTTTCGTGAAGGTTTCGACCTTCTGGTGGACAATATCCCCTATATGAAGGCGCTGGGCGCCCGCTATGCTGGACGCAGCGAAGACGGCATCCGACTGCGCCTGCCCTACGCTCAGCCCCTGATTGGCGATCCGGAGACGGGGGTCATCGCGGGCGGTGCCGTAACGGCGCTGCTTGACCACGCCTGCGGTATGGCGGTTTGGGATGAACTGAATGAATACAAACCCATAGCCACCATGGATTTGCGCATCGACTATATGCGCCCAGCCCAGCCCAACCGCGATCTGTTTATCCTCGCCAAATGCTACAAGCTGACCCGCAGCGTCGGCTTCGTGCGCGGCTTCGCCTATGACGACACCCTAAGCGACCCGGTCGCCGCGGCGCAAGCCGCCTTCATCATCTCGCATCCCTGCCTCAAAAACCGCGAGGCCCACGCATGATTGCCGACCTGATGATCAGCGGCCCGGAAGAGTTGTTCAGCCGCATCCCTTTCGCGCAGTTTCTCAACCTGCGCATGGAAATGGCGGGCAATGAACTGACGACCATCCTGCCGTTCGCGCCGCACCTGATCGGCAATCCGCTGCTGCCGGCCCTGCATGGCGGCACGATCGGGGCGTTTCTGGAACTGACCGCCACGGCGCAGTTGTCGGTGTTTGAAACGTTCGATCAGATCCCCAAACCGGTCAATGTCAGCGTGCAGTATCTGCGCTCCGGCAAGCCCATCGACACCTATGCCCGTGCGCGCATCAACCGCGTCGGCCGCACCATCGCCAATGTCGAGGCCTGGGCGTGGCAGGAACTGCGCGAACAGCCCATCGCCACGCTTCAGGCACACTTCTTGATTTGCTAAATCGGGCTTGCCACAATCTATAGATGTTTCTACTCTTCCCGACCTGTTCTGGTGTTTCGGGGGGGAGCCCGTTGCCGGTGGAAACAAGACGCCCACAGGGGCTACGGCGCGCAATCCGTCAGCGAATCGACGGCGTTTTCAGCGATGACGGGCGTCAGCGTGTGTGGATCGCCGGGCTCCTGAGCTGTCTGCCGCTGCTGGCGCTGTGGGGCAGTGCCTATGGCTATGTCATCAGCGCTTTGATAGCGAACGGCTTTTTTCTGGGTGTGCTGATTACCCTGAGCTGGAAATCCCCACATCCGTGGCCAGTGATCGCAGGGGGCTGCCAATGGCTTTCGGTGATGCTGCCCGTCCTGACCCTGAGTGACGGACGGATCAGGCCGATGACCCTGGTAATGGCGCTGACGGTGTCTACTGTGGGCGTGCTGGGGGTGATACTGTGGGGCGCGCTGGCCACATGGCGCAGGAAATAGGACTATATTCATAAAATAAGTTGATTTTCCTGTAGGTGGATTTATTTTCCTTCCACCTCACGGAAAAACCGGTATGTCTCTGTCGCACGCGCAAATCTGGAACGCCATAGACCGTCTGGCGCTGAACCTCGGCACGTCGCCGTCGGGACTGGCGCGACTGGCGGGTCTCGATCCCACGGCGTTCAACAAGTCGAAGCGGCAATCGACCGAAGACCCGCCGCGGCCGCGCTGGCCTTCGACCGAGAGTCTGGCCAAGCTGCTGGATGCGACGGGCCAGAGCTTTTCCGATTTTGCCGCCTTGACCGAACCGCGCCCGGTCCCGAAGGGTGTGCCTTTGATCGGGTTTGCGCAGGCGGGCAATGACGGCCTGTTTGACGATGCGGGGTTTCCGGCCGGACAGGGCTGGGACGAGATCGGCCTGCCGGCGGGCGAAGGGCTCTATGCACTTGAAATTTCAGGCGATTCCATGCTGCCGCTCTACCGCGACGGTGACCGTATCATCGTCGATCCGCTGCGTCAGAACCTGCGCCGGGGCGACCGGGTGGTGGTGAAGACGGCGGAGGGTGAAGTCATGGCCAAGGAACTGGTGCGACTGACCGAGAAGCAGGTTGAGTTGCGTTCACTCAATCCGGATTTTTCCAATCGGGTGCTGGAGCGATCGCAGGTGACGTGGATGGCGCGGATTGTGTGGGCCAGTCAGTGACGGTGAGCGTTATGGGGTTTGGGGCCTGCGGCCCCAAGTCTTCTGCGCCCAGAGACAAGGCCTATCGGTCAATCGATAGGCCTTGTCTTTGGGTATAAAGGTTTGTGGGGTCACGGACCCCACACCCCGGAACATACCCATCACACCGCCAGCTCGCCCTTAATACCCTGATCGAGCAGGTCCAGCGTCCGTTCGATGCCGAAAATGGCTACGAAAGAACCGAAGCGCGGCCCCTGGGATTGCCCCAATAGCACCTCATACAGTGCCTGAAACCATGCGCGTAAAGGCTCGAATTCATGAGCCTTTCCGACTTCGAAGACGATGTTCTGGATGGCCTCAGCATCGCGCGTTTCGGGATCAAGCGCCGCCAGACGATCACGCAGGTCGATCAGCGCCGCCTTTTCCTTGGCGTCGGGCAGACGGAAGGTCTTGGACGGTTTGACGAAATCCTCGAAATAGTTGAGCGCGTAGCCCGCCAGACGGTCGAGCACCGGCTCTGTTTCGGGCGTCGCCCCCGGAATATAGGCGCGCAGGAAGCCCCACAGCGTCTCCTTGTCCGAGGCATTGGCCGCCGAAACGAGGTTGAGCATCAGGCCAAAGGTCACCGGCGGCGACTTCGTGCCCGTTTCCCCACGCAAGACGAACCAGACCGGATTTTCGATCTGCTTGGCCTCTTCCTGCTTCGGGAAGGCGTCGAGCTGCTGGAAGAATTCGTCCGTGGCGCGCGGAATGACGTCGAAATAGAGCTTCTTGGCCGATTTCGGCGACTGGAACATGTAATAGGCCAGCGATTCTGGCGCGCCATAGCGCAGCCAGTCTTCCATGGTCAGGCCGTTGCCCTTCGACTTCGATATCTTCTGGCCCTGCTCATCGAGGAAGAGTTCGTAGTTGAAGCCTTCCGGCGGCGTACCGCCCAGCACCTTGCACACCTGCGACGACACCTTGACCGAGTCGATCAGGTCCTTGCCGGCCATTTCGTAATCAACGCCCAAAGCCGCCCAGCGCATGGCCCAGTCGGGCTTCCACTGCATCTTGACGTGGCCGCCGGTGACCGGCACCTCGAACTTTTCGCCGTTTTCCTCAAAGACGATCGTGCCCTTTGACACGTTGCGCTCCAGCGTCGGCACCTGAAGCACGTGGCCGGTGACCGGAGAAATCGGCAGGAACGGCGAATAGGTGGCGCGCCGATCCGGCCCCAGGGTCGGCAGCATGATCTTCTGAATCTCGTCGAAGCGTTCCAGAGCCCTCAGAAGCGTGGCGTCGAACTCACCCGACTTATAGGCATCCGTGGCCGACTTGAACTCATAATCGAAGCCGAAGGAGTCGAGAAAGGCCCGCAGACGCGCATTATTGTGCGCGCCGAACGAGTCGTGCGTCCCGAACGGGTCGCGCACCACGGTCAGCGGCTTATACAGGTCTTCGCGCAGGATATCCGGATTGGGAATGCCTTCGGGCACCTTGCGCAGACCGTCCATGTCGTCCGAAAACGAGATCAGACGCGATGCCCAATAACCGCCGGTCAGGGCCGTAAAGGCCTGACGCACCATGGTGGTGCGCGCCACTTCGCCGAAGGTGCCGATATGCGGCAGGCCCGACGGCCCGTAGCCGGTTTCAAAGATCACCGGACGGTTCAACGCCTCAAAGGTCTTCAGCGCCTCATCGGCCTTGCCCGCCGTGATCAGTTCCTGCGCCTGTTTTTGCTCCGCCTGATCCTTCAGACGCACTTTCAGCACGCGCGCAATCAGGGCGCGGGCTTGCTCGAAGGGCCAGGCACGGCCCTGTTGCGCGAGGAGGGTCAGTTCGGAAGACACGTGGGAAAACACCTTTCGGGGCAAACAAAACAGAGCTGTGGCTTTAAAGCGCGCGACGGCGGGCGTCAAATGAAACCGCTGACTGGCCCAATGGCACGAAGATGTGAAAAGCCGCCTCTTGACGTTTGGGGCAAGTTAGATGTACGTTTACGTAAACGTCAATTATAACGACCTTATACAGGGGGTCACCATGGACATGCGTACCTACACTATTCGCCAGCTTTCCAAGGAGTTCGGCGTCACCGCCCGCGCCTTGCGCTTTTATGAGGACAAGGGCCTCATCAGCCCGGAACGCAAGGGTCAGACGCGCATCTATTCGGCGCGCGACCGGGCGCGTCTGAAGATCATCCTACGCGGCAAGCGCATGGGCTTTTCGCTGATCGAAATTCACGAGGTGCTCGATCTGTATAACCGCGAAGACCGTGGCGTGAAGCAGATGCGCGCCACCGTGGCCAAGTATCACGACCAGATTGAGAACCTGAAGCGCCAGCGCGAAGACATTGATCAGGCGATCAAGGACATGGTCGAAGGCTGCGCGTGGATGGAAGGCGAGATCGCCAAGCACGAAGCGGCGCAGGCCGCCCACGCTGAAGACGACCGCAAAAGCGCCTGATAATCAACGCGCTCACGCCGATATTTAAGACACCGAAATAAAGCTCACCATAACGCCAAGGAGCACCTCCATGCCGTATAAGGCCCCCGTGCGCGACTATCAGTTCCTGCTCAACGACGTGCTGAACATCGCCCAGTATTCGAACCTGAAAGGGTTTCAGGACGCTTCACCCGATGTCGTTCAGGCCATTCTGGAAGAAGGCGCGAAGTTCACCGAAGAGGTGGTCGCGCCGCTGAACGCGCCGGGCGACAAGGAGGGCTGTGTCCTGCACCCCGACCACAGCGTCACCGCGCCGAAGGGCTATAAGGAAGCCTATCTCCAGATGGTTGAGGCCGGGTGGCCCGCTCTGGGCGGAGATCCCGAATACGGCGGTCAGGGCCTGCCACACGTCGTGGCCACGGCCTATTCGGAAATGCTCACCGGCGCGTCTTCGGCCTTTGCCATGTATCCCGGCCTAACCGATGGCGCGGTGGCCGCGCTGAGCGTCGGCGGCACAGACGAGTTGAAGGCGCTGTATCTTCCCAAGCTGATTGCCGGCGAATGGTCGGGGACGATGAACCTGACCGAGCCACATTGCGGCACGGACCTTGGCCTACTGCGCACCAAGGCGGTGCCGGACAGCGACGGCACCTATAAGATTTCGGGTCAGAAGATCTGGATTTCGGCGGGTGAGCACGACTTTACGGGCAATATCTGCCACCTCGTTCTGGCACGCATCGAAGGCGCACCGGCGGGCGTGAAGGGCATATCGCTGTTCCTCGTGCCCAAATTTATCCCGGATGCGAACGGCAATCCGGGCGAGCGCAACAGCCTTCATTGCGCCGGTCTTGAGCACAAGATGGGCATTCACGGCAATTCCACCTGCGTCATGATCTATGAAGACGCCAGGGGCTGGCTGCTCGGCAATGTCCACGAAGGGCTGAAAATCATGTTCTACATGATGAACAATGCCCGCCTCGGCGTCGGCCTTCAGGGCCTCGCCATCGGTCACGCCAGCCACGTCGCCGCCGTCGAATTCGCCAAGGACCGCCTGCAAGGGCGCGCCCTCACCGGCCCCAAATCGCCGGACAAGCCCGCCGACTCTATCCTCGTCCACCCCGATGTGCGCCGTATGCTGCTCGAAAGCCGCGCCCTGCTCGAAGGCGGCCGCGGTTTCCTCACCTGGGTCGCGCTTCAGGCCGATCTGGCCAAACATGCCGAAGACGAGGCGACGCGGGAAAAGGCCAATGATTTCCTCAGCCTGCTGACACCGGTTGTGAAGGCCTTTCTCACCGAAAAGGGCCTAAAGGTCACGCAGGACTCGATGCAGGTGCACGGCGGTTCGGGCTTCACCGAACACTTCCCGGCCTCGCAATATATGCGCGATATCCGCATTACGCTCATCTACGAAGGTACCAACGGCGTGCAGGCGCTCGACCTCGTCGGACGCAAACTGCCGTCCAAGGGCGGGCGCGCCGTGATGGCCTATTTCGCCGAAATCGACGCCTATGTCGCCGACCACGAAGCGGGCAGCGCCGCGACCTTCGTCAAGGGCCTGAAGGACACCAAGGCGCGTCTGATGGACGGCACCCTGTGGCTGATGCAAAACGGCATGGGCAATCCGGACGCCGCCGCCGCGGGTTCGCTCGACTATCTGTGCCTGTTTGGTCTGACCGCGTTGGCCTATAGCTGGGCGCAACAGGCGGCCGCCGCGCAAGCCGCCATCGACGCGGGCTCGACCGATCCCTTCTATGCCGACAAGCTCAAGGTCGGTCGCGTTTTCCTGGAACGCATTCTGCCCGAAGCCGAGGCGCATCTGCAAAAGATGAAGGCCGGATCGGAGGCCCTGTTCGCATTGGAAGATGATCGTTTTTAAGACGCGGGGTCGCAGACCCCGCACCCCATCACTTAGAGCAAAAAGAAGGCCGGAGTTTACGCTCCGGCCTTTCCGCTTGTTCCCGGTTAAGGGGTGCGGGGTCTGCGACCCCGCGTCTCTTTCTCTGATGTTTACAGCTGTTCCAGCACATAGTCCGCAGACGAGACCTTGAACTCGCCCGGCGCTTCGACGAACAGCTTTTCGACGACGCCATCATTGACGATCATGGCGTAGCGTTGCGAGCGCTTGCCCATGCCGAAACCTTCGGCGTCGAGGACCAGACCAACCTTTTCGGCAAATTCGCCATTGCCGTCGCCCAGCATCAGCACTTCGTCGGCAATGCCCTGATCCTTGGCCCAGGCCTTCATAACGAATCCATCATTGACGCTGGTGCAAGCCACCACGTCGATAGTCTTGAATTTGAAGGCTTTCGCCTGATCGCGGAAGCCCGGCAGGTGACGCGCCGAGCAGGTCGGGGTGAAGGCGCCCGGCACAGCAAACAGCACGGCGCGTTTACCGGCAAACACTTCGGAAGTGGTCAGCGGCTTCAGGCCGTCTTCGGCCGGGGAAGAGAATTTCACTTCGGGCAGCTTGTCACCGGGTTGAATCGTCATGGGTAAATCTCCGTTGAATGGCCCGCTGCTTATAGGCCTGTGTCAGCCTACAGACCAGAGCGCACGCACCGTCTTTATACGCTTTTTTCTTGCCAGAGACGGCTTCCATGCCCATCTTTGCGCCATGCGCAAAACAGGCATTGCCTCCTCAGACCCAACAGCTTCCGTTGAGACCACCTCCCTCCAAGGGCGATTGCTGGTGGCTATGCCGAGCCTGGACGATCCCAATTTCGACCACAGCGTCATCTATATGTGTCAGCACGACGCGGAATCGGCGATGGGGATTGTGCTGACGCAGCCCATAGGCGGCCTGACCTTCCCACGCATGATGGAGGAACTGGGCATCGACATCACCGACAACCGCCACGTCGCTACTCCCATCTATAATGGGGGCCCGGTGCAGAACGAGCGCGGCTTTGTGCTGCACAGCCTCGACTACTTTATTGATGAGGTGACCCTGCCGCTCGATATCGACCCGGAGGCGCTGGAACTGCGCGACGGCATCGGTTTGACCGTGTCGCGCGATATTTTGGTCGATCTGGCGCGCGGAGCGGGTCCGTCGCGGGCGCTGATTGCGCTGGGCTATGCCGGGTGGGGTCCGGGCCAGTTAGAAGCCGAGATTCGCGACAATGCGTGGCTGATCGCGCCCTCCAGCGCAGATATTCTGTTTTCACACGATGCCGCAGGTTTATGGAACAGGGCACTCAAAAGTCTCGGAATTTTACCGGAGCACCTCAGCCTCAATGCCGGGCGGGCCTGACGCGGCTCAACGCTTTCAGAGGCCAGACTTTCACAGCCCTGTCATCGACGCACTCTATGGACATCCTCACCCCTTCCGGATGAGTGTACCATGCCCCTTACCGTCGATACCGCCCGCCGCCGTTTCACCTTCGGAGCCATCGCCGGCACCGGGGCCGTTCTGGGCGGTGCCATCGGGCTCAGGCCGTCTCTGGCCGCCACCAAGCCGACGGAGCACAAGATGCCCCTGATCATAGCCCACCGCGGCGCCAGCGGCTACCGCCCCGAACACACACTCGAAGCCTATAATCTCGCCATCCATATGGGCGCCGACTATATCGAACCCGACGTGGTGGCGACCAAAGACGGCGTGCTGATCTGCCGTCATGAGCCCATGCTGTCCGGCACGACGGACGTGGCGCAACGCCCGGAATTTGCGGCCCGCAAGCGGACCCTTACCGTGGACGGGGTGAGCATCACCGACTTCTTCGCCAGCGACTTTACTCTGGCCGAAATCAAGACCCTGCGCGCGCGACAGGCCTTTGCCGATCGGGACCAGAGCTATAACGGCCGCTTCGAGGTGCCGACGCTGGAAGAGGTGATCGGTCTGGTGCGGAATCACTTCAAGACGACGGGCAAGAGCGTGGGTTTGTATATCGAAACCAAGCATCCGACCCTGCACCGCGCCGCCGGTCTGCCGCTGGAAGAACGCCTGATCGAGGCCCTGAGCAAGGGCGATATGAACAAGGCCGACTCGGCCGTCTTCCTACAATCCTTCGAAGCCGACAGTCTGAAGCGCCTGAAGGCCCTGTCGCCTCTGCCGCGCGTGCAACTGGTCGATGGTGGGGACGTCAATTTCGCCACGGGTGACGTTGGGCCGTCGGTGCCCTTCGACTGGGCCGCCGCCGGACGCAAGGGCGTCTATGCCGACATGCTGACGCCCGAAGGTCTGGCCGAGGTGCGTACCTATGCCGATGTTATTGCGCCGTGGAAGCGTTACCTGCTCAAGGCCGTGGCCAACGGGCCGGTGACAGAAAAGACCAGCGAGGCCGACTGCCGCATCGTCGAAAATCGCGCCCTGATCGACGCCGCGCACAAGGCGGGGCTGAAGGTCCACACCTGGACCCTGCGCAATGACCGCCTGCCCGCTGCCTATAAGGGCGATGCGCAGGCCGAGTTCAAGCAACTGTTCGCCCTCGGCATAGACGGCCTGTTTACCGACTTCGCCGATACGGGCGTTGCCGCCCGCAAGGTGTTTCTGGATCATTAATCATAATGATCCAGATTTTTTTGCTTAGCCCCTCGCCGGGTACGGGCTCCGCCACCTTGGCCGCCGCCTCAATGGCGGCATGAGCGGAATGATTAGAAATCATTCCGTTAGGTTAAGCCAAAACCGCTTCGAGACGCTTCTGCGGATCACTTTTCAGCGTGGGCCCCAGAATAGCGGTCGCCACACCGGCTTGCAGCGTGCGTTCACCCACGCGGCGCAGGTCGTTGAGCGTCACCGCCTCCAGCCGCGCCACCTGCTCCTTGAGCGTAAAGGCGCGGTCATAGGTCAGGACCTGCCCGCCCAGCGTATTGGCGCGCTGCGCCGCGTTCTCGTCGTTCAGATAGAGCGAGGTGGTGTATTGCGCTTTGGCACGCTCCAGCTCGGACTCCAGCGGTTTGTCGATCAGGCCGCGCATGACGCTGACGATCAGTTCGCTGAGGTCCGCCGCATCCTTGGGCGCGCAGCCGGCATAGATGCCCAGCATCCCCGTATCGCGGAACTGCGTCGTCCAGGCGTCGATGGAATAGGCCAAACCACGGTCTTCGCGCGCCTCCTGAAACAGGCGAGACGCCATGCCACCGCCCAGAATCTCGCCGAACAGCTTGAGCGCAAACAGGTCGTCGTCAAAGCGGTTGACGCCCTCAAAGGCGAGCGTCAGGTGCGTCTGTTCGACCTTGCGCACGTGGCGGATGTGGCGCGGCATAAAGCGCGCCGCCCCGTCGGCCTCGCGCGCCGGCCGCGCCGGCACATTCATATGGGCCTCGACCGCGGTCAGTACGCCCGCCGCTTCGACGCCGCCGGATACGCACAGCACGATATCTGCCGGATTATACAGGCCTTCGATATAGGCACGCAGCGTCTCCGGCCGCGCCGGAGCCAAACTTTGCGGTGTCCCCAAAATAGGGCGCGCCAGACTGTGGTCGCCGAAGCAGGCCTCTTGCAGCAGGTCGAAGACGTGGTCGTCGGGCGTGTCAAACGCTTCGGAAATCTCCTGCTCGATGACCTTCTTTTCGCGCTCCAGCTCCTCAGCCTCCAGCGCCGGGCGAAACATCAGGTCGCCGACCACCTCGACCGCCAGCGGCAGCAGTTCGGCCATGCCGCGCACCTCAAAACGGGTGTGCTCGTAGCCTGTGGAGGCGTTGATGGTGCCCCCGCGATGTTCGATCACCTCGGCCAGTTCGCGCGCGCTGCGCCCGCCTGCCCCCTTGAACACCATATGCTCGCTGAGGTGGGCCCAGCCCGATTGATGCGGCGCTTCGTAGCGCGCCCCGCCGTGGATGATGGCCGTCAGGGCGAAGGTGTGCAGGCCGGGGATGGGGTCGTGAACCACCCGCAGGCCGTTGCTCAGGGTGGCGACTGAGGCGTTACCCACGCCAAGAGGGGTGAAACTCATGCTATGCCTTTGTTCGGCGCAAGCGCATTCCAAAAAGTGCCCTGCGGTTTTTGGAATCCAATGCGCGACCAGATAAAACCCAAGAGCTATTTCCTTTGGGAAATAGCTCTTGGGCGCGAATACAGGAGCGCTATATAGACACCGATCAGCGCCGCCGCCAGCCCATACCAGGTGAGGGCGTATTCCAGATGGCGATTGGACAGGTTGGCCGCCGCATCGACCGGCGTCAGGCCGGGTGCCACGGGCTGGGTCGCGGCTACAAAATAGTCCGATCGTAATGTAACGTTCCAGCGCTTCGAGAGGTCGGGCACCGAGCGCGTGTACCAGTCGTCGGCCTTAGGATCGTTCGGCGGCACGAAAGCGTTGGGCGTTTCAAAGCGCCGTAGCCGCCCGGTCAGGGCGGTGAGAGCGACCGCACCGGTCAGCGGCTGTTGCGCCGTAAAGCCCAAATCGGCAAGGATCACCCCCTGCCCCCCCTCCTGCCCCGTTGCGCACACAGTCAGGACGTGGAACCCGGCCACGCCGTCCGACACGCCGTGCATATAGACAAAATCGCGCGGATCACTGCGGCAATCGAGCGTCACCTGCCGCCAGACGTGATCGCCGGGCTGAGATAGAAGGCTGTCCAGCGCCACTGGGGCTATGGCCCGCGTCCGCGCCAGATCGGCCAGCAACTGCTCTTTCCAGTGCAGGCGCTGCATCTGCCAGGTGCCGAGCCCCAGCAGGATCAGCAGGGCCACGCCGACGGCGAGGGTCAAACCGACAGGCAATCGCTTCATTTAAAGCGGTCCTTGTCACTGACGCGGTTTTTGAGCTGCGACGCCACCATCAGCCCCTTGAGCGGCGGCATCAGCCCCAGACTGAGGAAAAGCGCCATAGGCAGCCAGATGATCATATGCAGCCACAGGGGCCAGTCATGGCTCAGGGCCGTGATCATGAAGCCGAAACAGACGATAAAGCCGACGATCAGAATGACAAAGACGACGGGACCGTCTCCGGTATCCGCCGCCTGAAAATCTGTGTGACATTGGCTGCATTCCGGCGCGACCTTGAGGAAGCCCTTAAAGAGCTTACCCTGACCGCAGACGGGGCAGCGGCCCCGCGCCGCCGCGAGGAAATTGACCTCGCGGCTATCGGGACCGGCCATGCTTAGGCTCCGAAGATGACGTAGATGAAGGCGAACAGGAACAGCCACACCACGTCAACGAAGTGCCAGTACCAGGCCGCCGCTTCGAAACCGAAGTGCTTTTGCGGCGTGAAGCCACCGCGCATCAGGCGGATCAGACAGATCAGCAGGAAGATGGTGCCGATCAGGACGTGGAAGCCATGGAAACCCGTGGCCATGAAGAAGGCCGAGCCGTAAAGACCGGCATTGGCGGCTTCTTCGTTGAAGAACAGGTGATGGTGGAGAATGTGATAATATTCAAAGGCCTGTACGCTGGTGAAGATAGCCCCCAGCACCACAGTCAGGAACAGGCCCCACTTGGCACCATTGCGATCGCCCTCCTGAAGCGCGTGGTGCGCCCAGGTTACGGTCGTGCCCGACAGCAGCAGGAGAAGCGTGTTGAGCAGCGGCAATTGCCAGGCCGAAACAGCCTCAACGCCCGCCGGCATCCAGCCATTCGGATCGGTGCTGCCCGTCGAGGCCCACGCCGTGCGGACCTCTTCGATGGCCGAGGCCACACCCGCGCGGTGTTCGTGGAACAGGGCCATTTCGAAGAAGACCCAGAACCACGCCACGAAGAACATCACTTCCGAGGCGATGAACATGATCATGCCATAACGCAGGCCGATCTGCACAACCGGCGTATGGTCACCGGCGCGCGATTCCTTGATCACATCGGCCCACCAGCCCCACATCACGTAAAGCACGCCCAGCAGACCGATACCGAAGACCACCGGGGTCTTTTCGATGCCGAACAGGCCCTTCATCCAGATCACCAGACCGATGAACATGACCACGGAGAACAGCGAACCGAGCAGCGGCCACGGGCTGGGGTTGATAATGTGATAATCGTGTTTGACGGCGTCGTTAGACATAGTCGGCAACTCACCTCGATGCGCCGTGTCCCCCTGTATCGGACACTGACGGTTCCGTTATATGATTAGACCTTGAGTCTTAGGGCAAATCGGCTGTGAACACAATCCGGCCACCCTGTTTTTATGGGGCTGTGGCCCCGTAGCAAACAAATTCAACTACGCTTTACAAGAGACTGAAACGCTTTACTTTTTAGCCCCCTGAGACGGAAAGAAGGTATAGGACAGGGTCACGTCCTTAGTGTTCTTTGCGTCAATGTTTTCCAGCATCTTCGGATCAACATAATAGACGACGGGGAAGGTGCGTTCCTCGCCGGGCTGCAAGGTCTGATCCGTAAAGCAGAAGCACTGCAATTTCATGAAGTAGCCGCCCATGGCTTCGGGCAACACATTGTAGCTGGCGCGACCGGTGAGCGGCACATCCGCATCGTTGCGCACCGTGAAATAGATCATATTGGTCTTGCCGAGCAGCGTGTTCTGCACCGGGCGTTCGACCTTGAAACTCCAAGGAATGTTGTTGGCATTGGTGTCGAAATAGACGCGAATCTTGCGGTCGAGCACCACCGAGGACTCGGTTTCCACGCGCTGCGTCGTGCCATCAAAGCCTGTCACCTGACAAAACAGGCGATAAAGGGGCACCGAGGCATAGGCCAGACCGAACATACCCAACAGACCGGCCAGACACCACGCGGCAACCTTCTGATTACGGGTCAGCTTTTTCATCCGCCGTGCGCCGCCTGTACGCCTTGCGTCATACGGATGATCGAAACCAGAAACACCAGCACCACAAAGGCCAGGAGGCCCAGCCCTATGGCGATGTTGCGGCGCTTCTGGGCGGCCAGATAGGCTTTCTTGTCATCTTCGGGGGTGGTCAGAACGTCCTTGTCAACCATTGGCTCAGGCTCCCATGAAGGCGTGATGGATCAACAGGGCGGCGAAAAGCGCCGTCAGATACAGGATAGAAAAGGCAAACAGGTTGCGCGCGGCCAGCGCTTCCTTCTTGACGTCATAGAGCGAATTTTCACCCCCTTCGGGATGATCACCCGCCCGCGACAGGAACAGACGCACGGCCAGAAAGATGAAAAAGGCCCCGCCCAGAACCGACACGACTGCGTAGATCATGCCGCCCATGCTGAACGCAATGGGCAGACAGGCCACCGGGGCCATGATCAGGCTGTAGATCAGGATTTGCAGACGGGTCGATTTGGCACCCCTGGCCACCGGCATCATCGGGATACCGGCCTTGGCGTAATCTTCGGCGGTGTAGAGGGCCAGCGCCCAGCTATGCGGCGGCGTCCACAGGAAGATGATGGCGAACAGCACCCAAGCCTCCACAGGCGCGTGGCCCGTGGCGGCGGCCCAGCCGATCACCGGTGGAAAGGCCCCGGCCGCCCCCCCGATGACGATATTCTGCGGCGTGCGGCGCTTCAGAACAATCGTATAAAAAACAACATAGTAAAGGATAGTCAGGGCCAGGAGACCGGCGGCCACCGCATTGATGGCCAGCCACATCATGGCCACCGACAAAAAGGCCAGCACGCCGCCAAAGGCCATAGCGTCGGACTTGGTGACGCGGCCCGAAGCCACCGGGCGACCGCGGGTGCGGCGCATCAGGGCATCGGTTTCGCCCTCAATCGCCATGTTCAGCGCACCGGCGGCCCCGGCCCCTAACGCAATACACAGAACTGCGATAAAGGCCAGAAACGGGTCCATCTTCTGCGGCGCGACGACCAGACCGGTCAGGCCGGTGAACACCACCAGCGACATGACGCGCGGTTTCAGCAGTTGAAAATAGTCCGCCGGCAGGCCGCGCAGGGCCTTCTCCCCGTAGGCGGGGTGGCTCGGTTCGGACTTGGGCGTTGTCATATTCACCGGCTTTGGGGTCACGGGCTCAGGGTTCACAGTGGGTACTCGTAAAATAAAGGGGATGACGACCTCCGGCCTTCATCCCCCATACTATAGCCTGCCGCCCGTTCGGGCGAAGCGCTTAGTGATGGCCGTCTTCGTCCTTGATCACCGGCAGTTCAGAGAACTGGTGATAGGGCGGCGGAGACGACAGGGTCCATTCGAGCGTGGTAGCGCCCTCACCCCACGGATTGGCCTCGGCCTTGCGGCGGCGGATGACCGACTCGACGATCATGACCAGGAAGACCAGGACACCGATAGCGGTGATGACATAACCGATCGACGAAATCTGGTTCCAGTAGGTGTAGCCTTCCGGATAATCGACGTAACGGCGCGGCATCCCCTGAAGGCCCAGGAAGTGCTGCGGGAAGAAGACGACATTGACGCCGACGAACATCAGCCAGAAGTGAATCTGACCCAGAAGCTCGTTGTACTTGATGCCGAACATCTTCTCGTACCAGTAGTAGAAGCCGCAGAAGATGGCGAACACCGCCCCCAGCGACAGCACGTAGTGGAAGTGCGCCACGACATAGTAGGTGTCGTGCAGGCTGTAGTCGATACCGGCGTTGGAGAGAACCACGCCCGTAACGCCACCGACGGTGAACAGGAAGATGAAGCCGATGGCCCACAGCATGGGCACTTTGAAGTCCAGCGAGCCGCCCCACATGGTGGCGATCCACGAGAAGATCTTCACACCCGTCGGCACCGCGATGACCATGGTCGCCATCACGAAATAGGCGCGCAGGTTGAAGCCCATGCCAACCGTGTACATGTGGTGGGCCCACACGATGAAGCCGACGAAGCCGATGGCGACCATGGCGTAGGCCATGGCGAGATAGCCGAAGACGGGCTTTTTCGAGAAGGTCGAAACCACGTGGCTGATGATACCGAAGCCCGGCAGGATGAGGATATACACTTCCGGGTGGCCGAAGAACCAGAACAGGTGCTGGTACATGACCGGATCCCCACCGCCCGCCGGATCGAAGAAGGCGGTGCCGAAGTTACGGTCGGTCAGCAGCATGGTGATGGCACCGGCGAAGACCGGCAGCGACAGCAGCAGCAGGAAGGCGGTGACCAGCACCGACCACGCAAACAGCGGCATACGGTGCAGAGTCATGCCCGGCGCGCGCATGTTGAAGATGGTGGTGATGAAGTTGATCGCCCCCAGAATCGACGACGCGCCCGACAGGTGGAAGGAGAAGATGATCAGGTCAAAGGCCGCGCCGGGGCTGCCCTTATTGGCCGACATCGGCGGATACATGGTCCAGCCGCCGCCGAAGCCGTGCTCCGAGGCGCCGCCCGGTCCGCCCGGCACGAAGATCGACACCATCAGCAGGATGAAGGAGGCGACCAGCAGCCAGAAGGAGATGTTGTTGAGGCGCGGGAAGGCCATGTCCGGCGCACCGATCATGATCGGCACAAACCAGTTGCCAAAGCCCCCGATCATGGCCGGCATGACCATGAAGAAGATCATCAGAACGGCGTGAGCGGTGACGACCGAGTTATAGCCGTGCTTGCCTTCGAAGACATTGAGCTGATCGAGCAGCGAGCCCTGTACGAAGACCTGAAGACCGGGTTCATAAAGCTCCCAGCGGATCAGGCCCGACAGCGCGCCGCCCAGAAGACCGGCGAAGATGGCGAAGATCAGGTAGAGCGTGCCGATGTCCTTATGGTTGGTGGACAAAAACCAGCGCGCGAAGAAGCCGGGTTTGTGGTCGTGATCGTCGTGATGATGATCGTGAACGACAGAAGCATTCGATGCCATGACGAGCGTCTCTCTTACCTGAATTATTGAACGGCGGGAGCCGCGGCCGAGGCCGCTGCGTCCGCTTCTGCCGGGGCTGCCGCTGCGGCCGCCGCTTCTTCGGCGGCGATCATGGCCTTGGTCTTGCCACCCGCCTTGATGATGTAGGCGTCGAATTCCTTTTCGCTGACCACGCGTATGGCGATCGGCATATAGGCGTGATCGACGCCGCACAGTTCCGAGCACTGACCGTAGTAGATGCCGGGCTTTTCGGCCTTGAACCAGGTCGAGTTCAGACGACCGGGAATGGCGTCGGTCTTCAGACCGAAGGCCGGCAGGGCGAAGGAGTGGATGACGTCATAGCCGGTGACCTGCACCTGAACGACCTTGTTGACCGGCACGATCAACTCGTTGTCAACCGCCAGCAGGAAGGGCTTGGTTTTGGGATCGGACGTCTTCAGTTCGCGCGCTTCGGGCAGCAGGCGCGATTCGACACCTTCGACGCCCAGCTCCGGATAGTCATAAGCCCAGTACCACTGATAGCCCGTAGCCTTCACCACAACATCCGGGGTCGGCATGTCGTTATATTTGCGCAGCAGCGAGAAGGAGAAGAAGGCGATGAAGACGAGGATCAGGACCGGGATAACCGTCCACAGAATCTCGATAGCCGTATTGTGCGAGAAGCTGGCCGGCTTCGGATTGGCGCGCTTGTTGTAGCGCACCACGATCCAGATCAGCAGCGCCAGCACGAACAGCACGATAACCGTGATGATCGGCAGCAAGATGACGTCGTGGAACCAGATGGCGTCGTGTTTCAGCGGGGCGGCGCCCGGCTGAAGACCGAGCGACTTGTCGGTCGGTTGCCCCAGTTTTTCCTGAGCCCAGACGGCTCCGGCCCCCAATGCTCCTGCAAGGGCAGTCATCACGGCGGCGGTCCCTGCCATCAGCCTTCGGATGCGCATTCCTTCAATCCCTAACTGTGGGTGCCCGGCGCGCCTGCCTTCTCGTGAGCAGGAGTTTCCGCGCAGTCCCGTTTAATCCTCGGTCTTCGGGCGCGACAATGGGTCCCAATGGGACACATGGTCTCACCCCGTTCTTCCCCATTAATGCCATATTTGCAAAATGCAAAGGCCTAAAAGCAAGGCAACACCACTGTCTGCAAAGACAGGTGCGTTCTCATACGGCCCAGGGGCGAATATGGCTTTTGCACAGGCCGCACCTGCGCGCTTTTGTCGCGCCCCCTCACCCTTCAGAGCTAAGCGCGCGAATCTCGGGTTCATAGTCTCTGTTCAAGCGCCGCACGGCGTCCTACATAGGGGGCAGTGTTTCATTTGGTATGTGCTTATGTCCGCCTCCCCCCTCGCCGTCACCCTGCCCGACTCGCTGCGTGATCTCGACCTTTCCGCCTGTCAGACGATTCTGGAAGAGGCCCTGAACGGGGCCGACGATGGGGAAATCTATTTTGAAACGCGCGAAAGCGAATCACTGGTCTTTGACGACGGGCGGCTGAAACATTCGACCTATGGCGCCGATCAGGGCTTCGGCCTGCGCGTGGTCGCCGGAGAAACGGTCGGTTTTGCCAATGCGGCCGAACTGTCGGTCGCGGCCGTTCGGCGCGCCGCCGCCGCCGCCGTGCTGGCCAAGCAAGGGCAAGCGGTCAGTCTGAGCCTGTCCACGGCCCCGGCGCGCTCCAACAGCCACCACTATGGTGACCACGATCCCATCGGCTCGATGCCGTTCGTCGACAAGATCGCGCTGCTGGAGGCCATTAATGACTATGCCCGCAGCCGGCACCCGGGCGTCGTGCAGGTCTCGGCCTCGGTCGCCGCCGATCAGCGCCACATCACCATCCTGCGGGCGGGTGGCGAGGTCTATCACGACTACCGCCCGCTGGTGCGCCTGTCGGTCGGGGTGTCGGTTGAAAAGGACGGCCACCGCGAAAGCGCGTCGGCGGGTGGCGGCGGACGCATCGCGCTCGATCTGCTGAGCGATCCGACATACTGGCAGGCACAGGTCGATGAGGCCCTGCGGCAGGCCCTGATCAGCCTGGAGGCCAAACCGGCCCCGACGGGCGAAATGGATATTGTGCTGGGGCCCGGCTGGCCCGGCGTGCTGCTGCACGAGGCGGTGGGCCACGGCCTTGAGGGCGATTTCAACCGCAAGGGCACCTCGGCCTTTTCCGGCAAGATGGGCCAGCAGGTGGCTGCAAAGGGCGTCACCGTGGTCGATGACGGCACGATTGCCGACGCGCGCGGCTCGCTCAATATGGACGACGAAGGCACGCCGACCCACGCCACGACGCTGATCGAGGACGGCATTCTGGTCGGTTACATGCACGACCGGCTGTCGGCGCGTCAGATGGGGGTGGCCCCGACCGGCAATGGCCGGCGTCAGTCCTACGCCCATCCCCCCCTGCCCCGCATGACCAATACCTTCATGAAGGGCGGTCAGGACAAACTGTCCGACATGATCGCCTCGACCAAACGCGGCCTCTATGCGGTCAATTTCGGCGGCGGTCAGGTCGATATCACCAATGGCAAGTTCGTCTTTCAGTGCACCGAGGCCTATCTGATCGAAGACGGTCAGGTGACGGCCCCGGTCAAGGGCGCGTCGCTGATCGGTGACGGCCCGGCGGTGATGCGTCAGGTCGAGATGATCGGCGATGATTTCAAATTCGATCCCGGCGTCGGCACCTGCGGCAAGGCGGGTCAAAGCCTGCCGGTCGGCATCGGCCAGCCCAGCCTGAAGATCGGCGGCCTGACGGTGGGGGGCACGGCGGCGTAACCGTGATCCGCCACGGGTATGGTAAAGCCTTGTTATACTTTGCCTATTGGTCACTTTACGCACGGGTGAACTTGTCATTTGGCGTTTAAGGCGGCATATTGTCCGCACAAGGCGCAATATCGCGCTGGTTTCTCTGCAAGCGTGATGAGGTCTTATGCGGCTGTTGTGGCTGACATCGGTGTGTGCGCTGGCTTTATTGCCGGTTCAGGCTAATGCGGCGGACGCACTGAGCACGGCGGCCAGCTATACGGCCTCGGACTTTGTCGGTAAGCCGGTGCAATCGGCCGCCGACGCGCTGAAATACATTCCCAACTTCATCGTCACCGGATCGGGCGGGTCTTCCAATGTGCTGATCGACGGTCAGCGCCCGTCGGACACCAATGACGCCCTGACGCGTCTGCCGCTGAACCAGATTGAGCGCATTGAACGCATCGCCGCCGGCAACGGCAATTACGACATGCAGGGCCATAGCGAGCTGATCAACATCGTGCGCAAGTCGATGTCGAAGCCCGTTATCACCATCCACTCCTCGGCCAATATCTATCCGGACGGTAAGATCAAGCCGCAGGTCGGCTTTACGTGGCAGAAGAACCAGAACGGCCGCAATCTCGAAGCCGGTCTGGACCTCTATCAGAACCATGACGAAGGCACGGGCCACGGCGACAAATACACCACCTATGCCGATGGCACGACGCGGCATCAGGCGCTTGATTCCAAGGGGCAGAGCGAAGGGGCTGAGGTGCGCGCGGCCTGGGGTGGCCCGGCCAGCGGCGGCCGCCTCGATGTCAATGGGGCCATGCGCTACAACCGCTCGGCCTTTGATGCCGTCTATGAAAACGGCGTCACCGAGTACGAGCAGCGCCAGAACGCCAACCTGACGCAGGAAGTGTCCGGGCGTTACGAAAAGGCGCTAAACAAAAGGTTCAAGCTGAACCTCAACCTGTGGGGCAAGCGCAATGTCAGCGACAGCCGCACCGACCATCAGAAGCCGGACGAGGTTTCGACCTATAGCGAGGACAAGGACACCCGGGAAGGGTCGCTGGCGGCGCAGGCCACGTGGCACTATTCCAAGGCCCTGATGCTTCAGGCCGGGGCCGAGAGTCGCTTTAACCGCTTCGACGCCGAAAGCCTGTCTATCGGGTCCTGGCTGGACGAGAACACAAATCCGGAAACCGGACGCACGCGCGGTGAGGAACAGCGCGGGTCGCTCTACGTCTCAGGTAATTGGCGACCGAACGAGACGCTCAGCATCGACAGCGGGCTGGCCGTCGAAAGCATGACCTTCCGCCATCGCGGCACCTATGCGGCCGAACGCAGCTATGAGTACCCCAAGCCGCGCCTCAGCCTGCAATGGAAGCCTGACAAGGTGTTTCAGGTGCGCCTCAGCCGTGCCCGCGAAGTCGGCTACATGGGGTACTGGGACTTTGTGTCGATTGCCGAGTGGCAGTATGAGCGCCCCGATCAGTTGCTCTATCCGCTCAACCTCGTCCCCTATCGCCAGTGGTCGAACGCCTTCAGCGTCGATTATCGCTTCTGGGAAAAGGGTCAGTTGGCGCTCAGCTTTGAACGCAACGACATTGACGATGCCGTCGAGCGCGTGCCCCTCTATACTCAGAAAGGGAATATTGAGGACATCATCGGCAATGTCGGCGATGGCGCCAATCAGCAGATTTCGACGCGCCTCAGCGTGCCGATAGATGACTATCTCGAAAACGGTATGATCCGGCTAAATGCCACCTGGTACGATTCCGAAATCACCGATCCGATAACGGGGCTGAAACGCCGCATCTCCGGACAGACGCCGCGCACCTTGTCATTGAGCTTCAATCAGGACCGGCCGGGCATGTCGTGGGGCTGGTCGGTGGACAGCGGCTGGAACAATACAAGCTGGCGCGCCAGAGAGATCAGCCAGTCCGAGGGCTCACCCTGGGTCAGCCTCTATGCGGAATTCAAGCCGTCACCCAAGCTGTCGGTACGCACGGAATTGCAGAACCTTGGGGCGCGCACCACGCGCTATGACGTGACGCGCTATGAAGGTCTGCGGTCGGGTAGCGCGCTGTCTTATGAGGAATCGACGCAGCGTGACTCCGAACCGAAGCTCTATCTGCGCATCCGGAACGAGCTTTAAGCCCTTCACATTCAAAACAAAAACCCCCGGCGGTACGCACCGCCGGGGGTTTTCGTGTCATCTGACCGATCAGTGACCGGTCTTAGGCGTATCGTCCACCGTATCCGAGGCCCCGTGCGCCCAGCCCTTGAGGACAAAGGACAACAGGAACAGGACACCGCCGAGGATAACGCCCGCCCAGCCGATGGTGTTGAAAGTCTGGAGCGAAGCCTGGAGCGCAGCAGCCGGATCCAGTACCTGACCACCCACCGTCTCAGTCGAAGCGAGCTTGGCGATAATGGCTGCCAGATACTGCGCCCCTGAGGTGCCGAGGAACCAGATGGCCATCATGGTCGAGATCAGCACCGCCGGTGACAGCTTGGTTTGCTGCGACAAGCCAACCGGCGACACCGACAGTTCGCCCCAGGTGTGGAACATGTAGGTCAGGAACAGGCAGAACAGCGGCACGCGGAAATCAGGCCCGGCCAGAGGCGCCGCCCAAACCAGCACAAAGAAGCCAAGCCCGGCCATGACCAGACCGAAGGCAAACTTCTTGACTGGGTCCGGGTCCTTGCCACGCTTGGCGAGGAAGGTGAAGATACCGGCAAAGATCGGCGCGAAGACCAGAATGAAGAAGGGGTTGAAGCTCTGGGTCTGCGAGGCATTAAAGCCCATGTCGATCCAGAAAGCGCCTTCCGGCACGCCGCCCATGGCCTTGATCTGATCCGGCGTGGCCAGCAGCAGGGCCCCCAGACGCAGCGGCTCGGCGATCAGGTTGAGGTCGGTATTGCGCTCGGCAAACAGACTGAGCGACGAACCGGCCTGCTCGAACAGGGTCCAGAAGACGACCGACGACAGGGTCAGCACCATGGCCAGACCGAGGCGATAATTTTCCACCTTACTGAATTTGGTGAACATCTGCGTGAAGACGTAAGCCAATATACAGACGGTAGACGCCAGCAGCGCCCAGCCGACGATATCGTTGCGCTGAATGACGAAGTAGATCAGCGGCACACCGGCCAGACCCAGCAGATAGATCAGGTTTTCCTTGGAAATCACCCCGCCGACCTTCTGGCGGATAGCTTCAGGATTGGGCGGTTCGCCCTTGCCGTCCAGCAACTTCTTACCGAGTACAAACACCAGAAGCCCCACCAGCATCCCGACGCCGGCCAGACCGAACCCGGCCCACCAGCCGACACGTTCGCCCAGAATGCCGCACAGGATGGTGGCCCAGAACGACCCCATATTGATGCCGAAATAATAGAGTTGGAAGCCCGAATCCCGGCGCGGGTCCTTGTCGCGGTACAACTGCCCCACCAGAGACGAGATGTTCGGCTTGAGGAAACCGACGCCCATGGCGATCAGGGCAATCGACAGATAGAAGGCGTTTTCAGCCCACGGCGTAGCGCTGCGCACGCTCTCAACAAACTGCCCCTTCGGCAGAACTGCTGGCAGGGGCGCATCCGCCGGCAGGCCCTTGATTTCGCGGCCGCCATCCGGCGTGCCCACGACTTCGTAATAGCTGTCACCGACCTTCAGACGCGGCGGAGCATTGCCCGACTCCACGTCACGGATGGCGTACTCATAGGTCTTGCCCTGATAGTTCAGAACAGACTGGTTGGGCGTGCCTTCCAGCGCCATGCCCGTATGCCCGGCGACCAGCAGCAGCCCCCCGAACACGATCGCCTTACGTGTGCCGATATAGCGGTCGGCCACCAGACCGCCGATCAGCGGCAACAGATAGACCAGCGAGGTATAGGAACCGTACTGCGCATTGGCCCGGTCATCCGAAAAGAGGAAGTGACGCGTCAGATAATAGATGAGGAGCGCGCGCATCCCGTAATAGGAGAAGCGCTCCCACATCTCGGCGAAGAAGCAGACGATCAGCCCGCGCGGATGATGCCGCATTTGGGTAACGACCGGAATGGCCGTCAGCAGGGTGATCAAAATCCCTGCGGCGATAACGATATTGATCATGGAACTTGCCCCGTAAGGCCTGTGCCGGGGCACCATTCGGGCCACAATCGGACAGCAGACGGTTAATTTGCGGCGATAGGAGCAGCAAATTAACCGGTTGGCAAGCGCACTTCCGTTTCAGGGGAAACGGTATACGGTTTTAATAGGCTTCTTCTGTGTACAATTTACGAAGGTCGCCCGCCCATATCCCCTGATATTTTTCAATCAGACGTTCGGCCGGGGTGACGCCGCTTTCCGCGATTTCAAACAGTTCGCTGAGATAGCCGGTTTCATCGACCAGCCCGCCGGACAGACGCTGACGGCGCTTCAAGCCCTCACGCGCGATGGTCAGGGTATCGAGCGCCCAGTCCTTCACCGGACGCCCGGCGATCTCGCCCTTCAGGCCGGTTTTGGCCGCCATGCCGCGCAGGGTATCGTGGTCTTCGATGCGCCAGCCCTTGACCAGATCCCAGGTCGCTTCCAGCGCCGCCTGATCATAGAGGAGCCCCGCCCACAGGGCCGGCAGGGCGCAGATGCGCGACCATGGGCCACCGTCGGCCCCACGCATTTCGAGATACTTTTTGAGGCGCACTTCAGGGAACAGCGTCGTCAGGTGGTCGGCCCAGTCGTCCATCGTCGGGCGCTCCCCCGGCAGGGCGGGCAGCTTACCGTCCATAAAGTCACGGAACGACTGCCCCGAGGCGTCGATATAGCCGCCATTGGGCGCGCCCTTGCGCTTGACGAAATACATAGGGACATCAAGGGCGTATTGGGCATATTTTTCGTAACCGAAGCCGTCTTCGAACACGAAACCGAGCATCCCCGTGCGGGCGGCATCGGTATCAGTCCACACATTGGCGCGCGCCGACAGAAAACCGTTGAGCTTGCCTTCCGTGAAGGGCGAATTGGCAAACAGCGCCGTGGCGATGGGTTGCAGGGCCAGAGAGGTGCGGAATTTCAGCACCATATCGTCTTCGGACGAAAAATCGAGATTGGCCTGAATGGTCGAGGTGCGCAGCATCATGTCAAGGCCAAGCGTGCCGACCTTCGGCATATAGGCGCGCATGATATTATAGCGGCCCTTGGGCATGACCGGCGTTTCGGCCCGCGTCCACAGAGGCGAGAAGCCGACGCCCAGGAAGCCCAGCCCCAGTTCGGAGGCCACGGCCTTGACCTCCTCAAGGTGCTGACCCGTCTCGCTGCAAATCTCGTGAATGGTCGAAAGCGGTGCGCCCGACAGCTCGAACTGCCCGCCGGGTTCCAGCGACACCGACGCGCCGTCGCGTTCCAGCGCGATCAGGTGGTCGTCTTCATAGACGCCGCTCCAGCCAAAGCGCATCAGCCCTTTCAGCAGGGCTTCGATGCCGTCCGGACCTGCATAGGCAGGGCGACGCAGATCGCTCAGGTGAAAGACGAACTTCTCGTGCTCGGCCCCGATGCGCCAGCGCTCAGACGGCTTTTCACCCGACGCAAAATAGTCGGTAAGCTGCGAAAACGATTGAATGGGTTCCGAAATCTTGACCACGCGCCCCATCCCTAAAGTAACAGGCTCAATTGCAATTTACGGGTATATGGGCGTTCGCGTCGAACCGCACAAGCGAATTAGACTAAACTAGAGCCCTTCGGCGGCTCAACGGAGCCACCAAAGAGCCCTAGTCTTTTGTGACGCCTCATGTTTTTCCGAAAAGTGGTATCCACTTTTCGGCATGAGGCTCATTTCCAGTCGCCCTTTGCGGCCTGATAAAGGGTCAGGGCCGAGATGGCCGCCGTATCGGCGCGCAGGATGCGCGGCCCCAGATTGACGGCCACGGCGTTCGGCAGGGCACTCAGGGTCTGGCGCTCGACCGCGTCGAACCCGCCTTCCGGGCCGATCAGGATAGACACAGCCCCTTCGCCCAGCCCGCTCAGAGCCTCCAGCATGGGCGGGATGGTGCGTTCCCCTGCTTCGTGGGTGGAATCCTCGTCGCCATAGATCAGGATTTCCGTTGCGGTTTTCAGATAGACCTCCAGTTTGACGGGGGCCAGAACCTGCGGCACGTCGAGGCGCTCGGTCTGCTCCGCCGCCTCCTGCGCGATCAGTTGCAGTCGCCCGACATTGGTGTGGTCGGCATTGGTACGGTGCGTGATCAACAGTTGAATTTCACCGGCCCCCAGCTCGGTTGCTTTCTCGATAATCGTCTCCAGCCGGGCACGTTTCACCAGCGCAATCAATAGCTTCGGGGCATGTCCTGCGGCCGGTTGCGCGCGCGTCTGCACGATCAGTTCGACATGGACGTGCTTTTTGCTGACGCTCTGCAAACGGCCACGCCATTCGCCATCGCGGCCATTAAAGACGCTGATCTCATCGCCCTCCCCCAGCCGCATCACAGCGGCGACATAGCGCGCCTGATCGGGATTGAGCGGGAAGATCAGCCCTCCGGCAAAGGGCGGCGTAGTTTCGGCGATAAACAGTCGGATCATGACCGGGTGATAAACCCCGACCGGCTATTTGCCAAGACGCGCCGCGACAAAGGCGTCGATGGCATCGGTATAGGGACCGGGCACGCCGACCATCTTGTTGATTTCGCCGTGGCTTTTGTCTTCCTTCTGCACCGGGGCCGGCTTGCCCAGTTGCCGCAGAGCCCGGCTGAAGGTGTCGGCCTGATCGCAGGGCCGGTCCTTGCGCTGGGTCGAACAGACCATCATCATGGGGACGGCCTGCGGCGTCAAACGCTCCAGCGGCGAGGCCTGCGCCCAACGCTTCGGATCGCTGCCAAAGGCGTTGGAATAGAGGGGCAGCACGCGCTTTTGCGTCATCATCGCCCGAAGATCGAGCGTCGCCGAGTCCAGCACCACCGTCCCGGCCCACAGTCGCCCGCCTCTGGCCGTCACCACCGACGGATCGGCAGACGTCACGGCCACCAGTTGCGCCCCGGCGCTGTGCCCCATCAGGATCAGGCGCGAGGCATCCCCGCCCCAGGTGGCGGCATTCTTTTGAACATAGACCAGCGCGGCTGCCACATCCTCGGCCTGCGCATAGGCATCCGCCTGCGGCAACAGGCGATAATTGACGCTGACGACGATGTAGCCCTGGGGCAGCCAGTGCTTGACCTTGTTCTCGACCACGCCGCTATGGGCCTTGTCACCCGTCCGCCAGCCACCGCCATGCACCATGACGATCATCGGCGCGTTGCGGGCATTAACCGGACTGTAGACATCCATGGCCTGCAAAGGATCCGCCCCATAACTGACGGTCTGCTTTTGGGTTCCGGGCAGCACGGCCTTATACACACGCGCCCCTTCTTCCGCTGACTCCCCGTCCTGAAGCCGCTCCATATAGCGCGCTTTCAAACGCTCACGCAGCGGCCCCTCCGCATGGGCCGGCACAGACGCCAGCATCAGAAGGCTCAGCAGGACAGGGGTCAGGCGCATGGCAAATCTCCGTTATGTCAGGGCTGATACGCCTGGTTCGGACCGGACCCTGCGGCAGTGGCGAAAAATCCCGGCCGTGCTAAGTTGGCCAAAAAAGGAAACACCATGAAGACAATGCCCGCCCTTATTGCCGCCCTCACCCTGTCGGCTTGCGCCACACCACCGCCAGCGTCTGCACCGTCGCTGGACGGGTTTTACGACGCGGTTCACCATTGGCAGAACAAGAACGGCAAGACCTATGCGCGCTATGCGGACGACGACGTGACGGCCATCGCCGACAATCTGCTTCTGCTGCAACGGGATAATGGCGGCTGGATCGAGAACCGCGACCCGGCGCGCATCCTGTCCGAGGCGGAAAAGGCGGCGGCGCTGAAAGAAAAGAGCGACCCGGCCTTCAGCTTCGACAATCGCAACATCTATACGCAGGTCGAGTATCTGATGGCGGCCTATGAACGGACACGGCGGTCAGACTACCGTACCGCCGCCTTGCGGGGTCTTGAGCTGATCCTGTCGCAGCAGATCAAAAGCTGCGGCGGCTGGCCCCACACCGTGCCGGCCAAGAGCAGCTTTCATGACAAGATCACCATGGCCGATGAGGTGACATCGGGCAATCTGCGCCTGCTGCGTCGCATCAGCACAGGCGAATATCCTTTTGATTCTATGAATAAAGACATGCGCAAGTCGTCAGCATCGGCGGTGGCCGCTGGCGATGCCTGTCTGCTCAGGCTGCAAATCCGTCAGAACGGGCAGCTCACCGGTTGGGCCGGTCAGTACGATCCCGTGACCTTGCAGCCCGTCAAGGGGCGCAGCTTTGAACTGGTGTCGATTGTCTCTCAGGAAAGCGTGGAAAACACCCGCTATCTGATGTCCATTCCAAACCCCTCGCCTGAGGTGATTGCTGCGGTCGAGGGCGCCGTAGCGTGGATGAAGCGTTCGGCCATCCACGGCAAACGGCTGGAGACCTTCGCCCTGCCCGCCCCGGTCAAGTACGACTATCACACAGCGACCACCGATAACCGGCTGGTGGATGATCCCTCGGCGCCGCCTCTGTGGGCGCGATTCTATGATATCAGCGACAATTCGGTGATCCTGGCCAACCGCGACGGCGTGCGGGTCGCTACCTATGCCGACATTCACCCGGAACGGCGCTCAGGCTATGGCTGGTATGGGCAGTGGCCGCAAAAGCTGATCGAGGTGGAGTATCCGGCGTGGAAAGCGCGGGTAAAGAGGTAAGCCCCCGCCACCGCATCTCAGCGGCTTTCGCCCCTTCGTGCGGTCCCCCTCCCCAGCACGCCGGGGAGGTATAAACCCGCATAACCCTGCCTACTTCTTTTCGGCCAGAATATCGTCCAGATAGGCCTTCTTGCCGTCGATGCGCTCAAGGCGCGGATAGCGCAGCCCGCCCGTATAGTCGAGCGTCACCGTCTTATAGGTCTTGCCGCGTTTGATCAGCAGTTCGACCGGCTTGCCGTTTGGCTTGGTGGCGTCGGCAATGGCGGCTTTAAGACCATCCGCCTCATAGGCGGTGCCGTTGACGGCGACCACGCTCATCCCCTGCCCCAGTCCGGCCTTGAAGGCCGGGCTGTCCCAGAAGACGCTGCCGATATCGCCCGTGGCGGTCAATGACAGCCCCAGCGAATAGCTGAGGTCCGTTACCTTGGTTTTCTTTTCGCGCGCCTTGAACCAGTCGGTCGGCGTGTCGCTATAGGTCAGCCTATACCCCCCGCGCTCCAGTCCGTCGAGGAAGGTGCCTTTTGAGGTCTCATTGACGCGCATCCTGAGGAAGGTGTCCCAGTCATAGGCGTAGACACTGTTGAGCGCAGCCACCACGTCCTTGAATTCATAGGTTTCTGGCGTCCACGAGCCGTCCTTGATGCCGAAGAACAGACCCGCGAAATCATCCAGCGACTTCTTGTTATTGGTCTTTTCACGGATCAGCGTATCGGCGTCGAGCCAGATCAGCAGTCCCACGCTGTAATAGTCTTCGTTGCGCTGCTGGCTCAGCCAGTTCTTGGGCTGACGCGCCGACAGGATCGGATCATTGGTGGTATCAAGCACCGGACGCCACTGCGAACCGGAGAAGTTGTCGTATTGTGCGGCGATCAGCGCGATGGCCTGCTTGGCCTGCTCCGGCGTGTAGAGGCCCGAGCGCGCCGACAGGACATAGCCCCAGAACTGCGTCTGACCTTCATAGACCCACAACAGGCTGTTGCGCATGGGGGTGTGGAAGTCGGGATTATACAGGTCGGCACCGCGGCGGAACTTGCCGTCCCAGGAATGGGTGTATTCATGCGCCAGCAGGTCGCGCCCGACATAGTTGGTCTTCCACTCAGTAAAATAGGTGGAGTCGTGGCCATTTTCGGACGAGCGGTGGTGCTCAAGCCCGATATCGCCCAGTTCTTCCGACAGGTGGACGAGGAAGTCGTAATGGTCGTAGTGCTGCGATTTGAAGACCTTGACCGCCTGCGCCACCATCTTCTTATGAATGGCAATCTGTTCATCGGTGGCGGCCAGATCGCCCGGCTTGTCGGCAAAGACGTGCATGCGCACCGGCACCTTAGGGTCGACGCTGAGGTCGAAGGTCTTGCTGAACTTACCCGCAAACATCGGCGAGTCGATAAAGTGCTCATAGGGCAGCGGCTTGAAGGTGACGGTGCCGTCGGCATTCTTCGACGCCACATCAAGCGCCGCCGCATAGTCCCAGCCTTCCGGCAGTTTCAGCGTCAGTTCGACCGGCACGCGCGTCACTGCATAGCCTGCCGGATACATGGACAGGTTTTCCCATTGCAGGTTGGCCATGACGTCGGTGACCACCACGCGGCCGGCGGCCGTGGTCATGGGGGTCAGGAAGTCGAACTCCGCCACCACTTCTTTGGTACCGGCGGGCACGTCGATATGAAAGGCTGTCACTTCAACGGGATCGCGCAACCAGCTCAGGTTCTGACCACCCGCCGAAAAGCGCACATTGGCGATCTTGTCGGCCTGAGGGCGCGGGGCGTGCTTGCCGGGCAGCCAGCGCGGCATGATCAGGGTGAAGGGGCCGGATTTGGCCACCGGAATGACCTGCCGCACGCGCATGACGCGCTGCTGCGTGTCGGTGGCATCGACATAGACTTTCAGCGTGCCGGGATAATCGACCTGCGCCGACACCGGCAGGGGGGGCGGCAGAGGCGCCGACACCTGAGCCGAAACCGGAACCGAAAACAGAGCCGCCGCCAAAACCGCCGCGCTGACCATCATGCCTTTTTTCATGGACGCTACCTTTTTCATGTCGTGGGGACATTAAAGAGGCCCGGCGCGCCCTGTAAAGTCATAATTGTTTCAAACGAAAGCTTGCCTCAGACGGAGCCGTTTGCGACAAAGAAAGCGGGTACGGGAAACCGGAATGGGAGGGATTGGATATGTGGCCATTTGGCAATAAGACTCTGCTCGATGCCGACACCACGGCATGGCACGTGGACAATTTCGAATGGTTGCTGAAGGTCCTTCCAACTGAAAATGACTTCGCCAAGACAAGGCTGATCCTGCCGCGTCCCGGCTTTTTTGACAGTCACGGCCTAAAAGGGGACGCCCTTGCCCAAAGCCTTTTCAATCAAGTCAAAGCCTACTGCGGCATGGCTGATTGGCCTGTCGAACTCATAAGCGAAGGGGCAGCCCCTAAACGCAACCGTGATCTGATTCAGGTTCCAGACCGCAATCTTGGCTTTTCAGGCACTTTTGCTACCGATGGCAATGCCGCGGTTATCACCTATGATCCCGCCTTACTTGACACCCCGCACGACTTCATCACCACCATGGCGCACGAACTGGCGCACTACCTGCTTGCCACTGTGCCGGATGAACGGGCCTGCGACGACACGCATGAAGAACATCTGACCGATTTGACGGCGGTGTTTCTGGGATTCGGTGTCTTTCTGGCCAACAGTGCCTTTACGTTTGAGCAATGGCGAGACGAAGGCCTCGGTGCATCACAAGGCTGGAGCTACAAGCGCAGCGGTTACCTGTCGGAAACTGAACTGGTTTTCGCTACGGCCTTGTTTCTGACCCTGAGCGGTAAAGACTGTGCCGCAGCCGAGACCTCTCTCAAACCCCATCTGGCCAAACAATTACGTCAGGCCATAAAAGAACTCAGCAAGTCCGACCTCAGCGCTCTGCGAGTCCTGACACTGTCTCAATAAACGCGCCACCCGTCAGGGTTTTGTGCACCGGACATTTGGCAGCGATGTCGTGCAGTCTTTGCCGTTGCTGGTCGCTGAGCTGGTCGCCGATAATCGTTACCGACTTGCGGAAGATATCGGCCTTGCCCGATTCGTGACCGGCGACCTTTTCGTGGGTCAGCTCCACCCGCACATCCTGCAAGGGCCAGTTCTTCTGTCTGGCGTACCAGCGCACGGTCATGGCCGTGCATTCGCCCAGCGCCGCCGTCAGATAGTCATAGGGCGACGGGGCAAGGTTCATCCCGCCCTGCGATTCAGGTTCGTCGCCGCTCAGGCGGTGACCGCTGACCTCGATAGCCACGCTGAAATCGGAGATATGGGTCTCTTCGACCCGTGCAGAGATTATATCTGACATCATTCGACCGGCAGCGGGATGAATTCGATCTCGTCGCCCGGCACCTTGGGGAAGCGCCCTTCGCGCCAGTCGGCCTTGGCCTGCACGATGCGCTCTTTGCGCGACGAAACGAAGTTCCAGTAGATGTGGCGCTCGGTAAAGGGCTCCCCGCCGATCAGGGCCAGTTGCGCCTCCGCGTCGGTCGTGACGCTGACCGTCGCACCGGCGTTGAGAATGACCATGTGCGAGGCTTCGACCGGCGTGCCATTGACCGCTGCGCGGCCCGACACGACGTAGAGCGCGCGCTCAGCCACATGATCCGGCAGGACCAGCGCCTGCCCGGCGCTCAGGCGCGCCTCCAGATACAGCGTTTCGGCATAGGTCTTGACCGGCGAGGTGACGCCATAGGCCGAGCCCATCATCACGCGCACCGGCACACCTTCGACCGTCAGTGCCGGAATCTCTTCGGCGTCATAGTGGAAAAAGGCGGCGTCGATCTCTTCATCGGCCTCCGGCAGGGCGTGCCACAATTGCAGCCCGTGCAGTTGCCGCGTGGTGTCTATGCCCTCCAGCGGCTCGCGTTCGGAATGGACGATGCCCTTGCCCGCCACCATCAGATTGATAGCCCCCGGTGTGATGACCTGATCCGAACCCAGCGAGTCGCGGTGGTGGATATGGCCTTCAAACAGATAGGTGACGGTGGCTAGGTTGATATGCGGGTGCGGGCGGACATTGGTGCCCTTGCCCGGCTCAAATACCGCCGGCCCCATATGATCAAAGAAGATCCACGGCCCGACCATACGGTGTTTGGCAAACGGCAGGATGCGCTTGACGGTAAAGCCGCCCAGGTCCTTTTCGCGCGGCGGAATAAGAAGTGCGATGGCGTCGGTCATGAAGGCACCCGATGGCTGATCTGCCGCAAGGCTTACGCTCTTTCCCCGCACGGGTCATGCAAAATCGTGTGACGCCTACTCCGCCTGAAAATCGACTGTGGCCGTCGTCAGGCCCGATGACACCAGCCTCAGTTGCCCGCGGCCGCCGGTGTGGCCGTGGTGCTGACGTTTTGTACGGCGACCTTGTGGGATATCGACTCTCCTTATCTGTATCAGGTGCGCACCCAGCTTATCCAGCAGGGGCGTGTCCTTGACGAGGTGGGACCCCCGCCGGGTTCCGCAGCCAGAGCTTTGATCCGGACAGGGGCTCCTTCCTCAATGGCCGAGCTGGAGCGGTTGGTGCGCCGCGATCGCAACCACCCCTCGATCGTCCTGTGGTCGGTCTTCAACGAAGAACCGATGCAGGGCACGAAACAGGGCTCTCAGATGGTCCGGCGCATGGTGGCAAAGGTCAAATCGCTCGACGCCACCCGTTCGGTGACGGCGGCCATGAATGACGGCCTGTTCACGCCCGTCAATGTGTCTCAGGCCGTCGATGTGGTTGGTTTCAACTATCAGTATCAGAATTACGACACCTTCCATAAGGCGCAGCCGACCCTGCCCATCACCTCGTCCGAAGACTGCTCCGCCTTTATGACGCGCGGGGAATACAAGACCATAAAGGACAAGCCCATCATCGCCGCCTATGACGATGACGCCGCCGACTGGGGCACCACGCAGCGCGTCGGCTGGAAAGCCATAGCCGAGCGGCCCCTTTCCGATCTAATCTGTTATTTCTTACCGGCCCCGATGAGCAGAGCGTCCAGCATCGCCTGATCCTTGACCGCAAGCGTCGTGCGGTCGATGAGGGCTCCGGTGTCCCAGAAGAAGGGCACGGCGCCATTGGCCCGCGCCTGCTGGGTGACATACCGGTTCCAGAAATCCACCGAGGCGTTGTGCTTGGGCATGTCCAGCGGCTGGGTTTTGCGCCAGGCACCGTACTCACCAATGATGACGGGGATGCCCTTATCGATGAAGTGGGTCTTCATCGCCAGCATCTGCTGATCGACATAGGGCTCCTCGCTGTGGGTCGCGTTGCGGTCTGGCTCGATCGTCGAATGGTTGTCGCGGCCCCAGTAATAGAACATCTTGCCCCAGGACGCATCCTGATCGATGATCATGAATTGCGCCGGCGCGTAGTAGTGGACTTCGAACATCAGACGGTTCGTCGCGGTGTCGGTAGGCATACCCGGCCACACCGAAACGGCAAGTTCGGTATTGGTTTGAGGGGCCTGCACGATGAGGGTGCGATAGGCGTTTCGGCCACCGGTCGCCCGCACTGCGTCAATGAACGTTTGGTGATAACTGAGGAGGACCCTGGTGTTCGGCGCCGTGCTGGCGTCCGGCTCGTTAGCGCTGGCGAAGATCAGGCGTTCGTCGAAGTCGCGCAGGTGTGTGGCGATCTGCTCCCAGAACGCTTTCTGCCTGGCGTTGACGGCATCCTTGCTGGCCTCATCTACGTGCTTCTCAAGCCAGCCCCCATCCCAGTGGATGTTCAGCACCACATAGAGGTCGGCGTTGATGCAATACTGGACAACCGTCCTGACGCGATCCAGCCAGGTGTTCGAAATCTTTGCCGTTGTCTTATCCGCATACTGGTCCCAGGCGCACGGCAGCCGAATGGCGTCAAATCCCAGAGCCTTATACGTGTTGACAAGCGCCTGGGTGATAAGCGGATTACCCCAGGCGGTCTCACCACCTATGGCTTCCATCGTATTACCGATATTGATGGCCAGCTTGATTTTGCCGGCAATCTCGGCCGCCGTGCTGCTCATCCCCACCGCATTCGCCGACAGCGGATTTGTATTATAGCTGGGATACAAACCGCTCGTGGATGAAGACGATGATGATGAGGAGGAGGAGGAAGACGACGAAGACGAAGTGCCACCCGCGGAGGCCGTCGATACACCACCACCGCCGCCCCCACCGCAGGCCACGACCGATAGGGGCACCACGCAGGCGGTAGCCATGATCAGATGGCGACGGTTCAGAACCTTGGGCGTCTTGCCGGTTTGTTTTGTCATAGGGTACTTCCTCGTTTTACAGGCCGTTTACGGCTCTATTTGTGAGTATTTAGATATTTCAGTGAGTTAAAAAACGATCTGGCGCAGGCGCTTTGACAGCCTCGGCCCGAAAACGGGTGATCCACATACCTCCGCCTGCTGACAGTTCGGCTGAGATCACCTCAGGCATCGTTTAATTGAATGATTATATGATAATGCCGCTTACTCACTGTCAAGCATCGCCTAAGACGGTCAGTCGGCTCGAAACCGCCGGTTGACAGACCAGTCTGGAACGGAGCTGAGACAGGCTGCGTATCTGCACCTCCAACAGCCCGGATACCGCGCTTAGAGCCTTGCTCGACTCCTGACCACTCAGGGCCTCGGCGTAAAAATGCAGGGTCCGCTGCTGACCCGGCGCCACAGAGCACCCTTCCCACCCGATCAGCCTTTCGCACACCCCGCCATCGGCCTGTCTCAGCCGGGCGTAGATCTGGACGTATTCGGTGATATGCCACGGGGTGGGGTTATCGACCTGAAACGACAGGAACACCTGCCCTTCATTCACGCACAGGCGCGGCGGTCCATAACGCAAGGACTCGTGATGAGCGTCTGTGATCCGCAAGGCGTCGTCGTACATTCCCGTTCCCCTGAACATCGGTGGCGTTTGCGCAACCGTTTTTCAGCAGTATAACGCGCCACCGCGCCTCAGCTAACAATCTGAATATATGCGATTATTTCCCATATGGCACATCCAGCATGATCGAAACTGTTCGCAGCGTCCGAATACGGACACATCGCGACTCCCGAAGGCCCCTCCACACGGTCACCTTTGCAAATGCGCCATAGTGCTTTGAAGTGCACATTGAATGCGTTAGACGTACAAGGAGAATGAATGCGGCACGATCTGAGGGCGCAATGACTGACCTTATGGAGACGGGGGCCAAGATGGCCGTCCATGTTCACCGCCTGCTCGGTGAAGCCATTGTCGCCGGTGAGTTTGACGGTTCGGGCCTGCCCAACGAAGCCGAACTGAGCACACGCTATGGGGCCAGCCGCACGGTGATCCGCGAAGCCATCCGTATGCTGATGGGCAAGGGCCTGATCAGTATGCGTCAGCGCGCCGACCGTATTCAGCCGCTGGCCGCCTGGAACCTTCTCGATCCCGAAATCAGCTTTTGGCTGCGCCGCCGGCCCTTCTCTCTGGAGATTTTCCGGGAATTCATCCAGATGCGTCTGGCGGTCGAGCCCGTGGCGGCCGGTCTGACGGCGGCGCGAGGTGATGCGGCGGTGGTAAAATCGCTTCAGACTCTCTTTGCGGCGCTCGAAGCAGCTCCGGCTCAGTCGGAAGCGCGCCTGACGGCGGCGATCCAGTTTCACCAGACGATCGTGCTGGAATCCGGCAATGCGTTTTTCACGCGCCTGCTGGCCCTGATCAGCACCGCCCTGCACATGGAACATACCCACGCCCAGCCCAGCCCGCTCACCCTCTCCTTCCAGCAGCAGATCATGACCTGCATTGCGAATGGCGATGCCGCCGGGGCCGAGGGCATGATGCGGGAATTGCTGCGCGCGACGCTGCGGCAGGTCGAAGCGGCCCCCATCGAAGCCTGACGCCCCCGCAAAATGCCTGTGAGCCGGCCGGAAGACCGGCCCACAGGATGACCGCATCAGGACGCGGGTTGCACCTTTACCAGCACCACATCATTGCTCGACATCGGGACGCTGAGCGACACTGTCCCGTTTGCCCCAACCGTCACCTTGCGGTCGGTTTCGGGAGCGTCGGCCGTCAGGGCCTGCATCTTTTCGATCTGCGCCGGCGTCAGTGTGTCCGGTGCCCCCAGCTCGATATAGGCGGAATAGGCATCGTTCTTCTTATAGCCCGTGCGCTGCACCGTCAGTCGGTAGGCACCCGGTTTCAGGCCTGTCAGCTTCAGGCTGACCGGGGCCGATCTGGCGTTGGGGACCAGCTTCGAGAAGAAGGTCTTGTTGCTTGAACCCTTCTGGTCCGGCAACTGGAAGTCCCAGATAACCGCCGAAGCCCCCTTGCCGTCATAGGCCGCCCACACCTGATCATCAGACGTAGGTATTTCTTTGCCGCTCAGGGTGTTGAGATACTTATAGGCAAACCACGAAGCCTTGCGGATGCCTTCGCGGTTCATCAGGCCAAAACCGCCGTGGAAGGGGGCGTTGGGGGGGCCGGCTTCCTCGAACAGGTCGGAATAGACCCAGTAGCTCATGCCCTGCGCCACCCCCTTGGTGCCCTTCAGCTTGCTGAGGATGTAGGGGGCAGCGACGTAGGAATCGTGGCTGAGGTCGCGCGGGTTATAGCTGGTGCTCCATTCGGTGAAGATCAGCGGCAGGCCGGGCAGGTGCGAGGCTTCGATCTCGGCACGCACCTTTTTGACGTCACCAATGATGGCGTTCGGGCTCTTCGATAACTGAAGGTCCATCTTGCCCTCTTCGTCGAGATAGCCGTAATCGACGCCATAGGTGTGGGTGGTGGCGAAATCGACAGGCGTGTTCGTCGCCTTGGCATAGGCCAGAAGCTCCGGCACCCAGGCCGCCCCGGCGGTAGACGGGCCGCCGACGCGCAGTTGCGGGTCGATGGCTTTCAGGGTGCGGGCCGTGACACCATAAAGGGCGAAATACTGCTCCTGATCGGCATATTGGAAGAAGCCGTCGAGATTGGGTTCGTTCCACACCTCGAAATACCAGCTACGCACCTCTTCAATGCCGTAACGATCAATCAGGTGTTTGGTGAAATCATGCACCAGTTGCTTCCACAGATCGAGGCGCGGCGGCGAGGTATTGCCCTTCCAGTAAAAGATGGTCTGATCCGAGGTCTTCAGCGCCGAGGGCGTAAAGCCCAGCTCGACAAAGGGCTTGATCTTCATCTTCAGCAGGCGGTCGTACAGATAGTCGATCTTTGTCCAGTCATAGACCAGCTTGTTATCAACCGTCTTCACCGTGCCCAAATCGTCGTGGAAGATGTCGTGGAAGCGGATATAGCGGAACCCCAGTTCCTTAGCCGCGATTTCCAGTTGCGCCAGATTGGCCTCACGGATCGTCGTGCCCGGATAATCGGCCCCGACCGACAGATCATAAAAGCGGTCAACCGGCTGTGTGGCCTTGGTGACGTCGAGCGTGACCTGACGCGCGGCGGGGGCGGCCAGCACAGCAGAGGGCACCAGCAGGGCGCCGGCGATCAGGGCCGCGAGGGTTCTGCGGGAAGCTTTAACGGGCATAGAGTCTCCTGTGTAAAACGTTATTTTTGAGGTTCGGAAGGGGGTGAGAACACCGAGAAATCCGGCCAGACAACAGGGGCTAAGGAACTATATCAACGCCCTCCGCCTCCAGATTCAAGCCCCGACTACGTCTCCCTTGGTCCATGGTCCTTTAGCGGCGACCTTGACGCGCACAGACCGGATTTTTAGATTATTGTCAGACCAACACAGAGAGCAATCGGCCTCTGCGTGTGTGGCTGCGCATTTTTTGACATCCGCGCGTTTCGTCCGTCGCCGCATCGAATCGTCAGCGTTGACCCACGCAGTTTACCAGACGCCTCCACCATAGATAACAGACAGTATTGGTTGACTTTTTTCAAGGGCGCCCACAAGGTGTCCGCTCAATTGACCGCTCCGTCCGAAAGCGTACATGTCCGAAGCCTCTCGCACCCTTCTGTTTGTTGATGACGACGCGGATGTACGCAAAACGGCCGAGCTTCTGTTCCGACGGGCCGGATACGCCTATCTGGAGGCCGCGTCGCCCGTCAGCGCCCTCAGCCTGCTGGCCACCAGGCCGGTCGATCTGGTGCTGCTCGATCTGAACTTTTCCAAATCGCAGACCTCCGGTCAGGAGGGCCTTGACGGTCTGGCGGATATGCTGCGCCACGATCCGAGCCTCAGCGTCATTGTCGTCACCGGGCATAGCGGGCTTCAGATCGCCGTTCAGGCCTTGCGGGCCGGGGCGCGCGACTTCGTGATGAAGCCGTGGAACAATGAGCGCCTGCTGGCGACCGTGGAAGCGACCCTTGCGTCGCGGCGTACCGACACGCTCGCCCCCACCCGCCCCCCGGCCCTGATCGGCCTGTCCGAGCCCATGCGCCGCATCATGGCGGCCATGGACCGCTGCGCCGCCCTGACCATCCCCGTGTTGTTCAGCGGCGAAACCGGAACGGGCAAGTCGCTGGCGGCGACGGTCCTGCATCATCAGTCGCGCCGCTCAAGCCTCAGCGTGGTGGAATGCGCCACCTTGTGCCCCGAAGACCTTGACGATACGCCCAACCGCACGCTGATCCTCGAAAATATCGACCGCCTGCCGGACAAGATCATTCCCGCCCTGCTGAGCTATCTGCATCGCGCCCCGCGTTCCAACAGCCGCGTCATCTCCACCAGCGCCAGACCCCGCGGCGAAATCGGGCTGGACCGCGGACTGATGTACGCCCTCAGCACCATGGATATCGCCCTCGTTCCCCTGCGTGAACGGGTCGAAGACATCGTGCCTCTGGCCGAGCATTTTATTCTGACCACCTGTCATTTGCACGGCTTTCACCCGCGCACCCTGTCGCCGGAAGCCCGCGCCAGTCTTCAGGCCGAAGCGTGGACCGATAATGTCCACGCCCTGAAACACGTGATTGAACGCGCCATCATCCTGTCGGACCATCCGACCCTGACGCCTGACGACCTGCGCCTGCACGATCGCCCCGACGCGGCCGGCGACGCCCCCAGAGGCAATCTGGCGCAATCAGAAAAAAGTCTGATTGAAGAAGCGCTTAACCGGCATAACTTCAATGTGTCTGCCGCAGCGGCAGAACTGGGTCTGACCCGGCCTTCGCTTTATCGAAGGATGGCCAAACATGGCCTCTGAGCCCCGCCTGAGGCAGGGGCTGGCCCTTCTGGCACTGGCCCTGAGCGCTGCCTTTATCGGAGACGCTGTCAACCGGGCGCTATGGGCCAATGCCGCGCTGGGGGCGCTCGTCTGTCTGATCCTGTTTGCCTATCTGATGAGCGGAAACCGGGCGGCCGCGGCGCTCCCGCCCGCCTCTGCGCCGACGGGCCATAGCGATCCCGTCCACGTCTTTCTGGATCAGATTCCCCTGCCCCTGATCAGTCTGGCCCCCGGCGGGATGCCGCAGGCCGTCAACCGGGCGGCGCGCGCCCTGTTTGAAACCGACGACGCCATTGTGCGCGGTCGCGAAGCCCTGCTGTCGGCCCTGACGCCCCCGAACGAGCCGCGGCTCGATCTCTTCGGGCGACGCTACGCCCTCACCCTCAACGAGGTACAGACGGAGGACGGTGCCTTCCGGCTGGCCACCCTGACCGATGTGCAGTCGGAAATCTATCGCGTCGAAGCCGCCACCTTGCGCGATACGCTTCAGGTGCTGGGCCATGAAATCATGAACTCCCTGACGCCCATCTCATCGCTGGCCGATATCGCGCGGGACTATCTCAGCCCGATGTCAGGCGAAGCCGCCGACCACGCGCGCGACGCCCTCACCACCCTGTCGCGCCGTTCGGCCAGCCTGACCCGCTTTATCGACGCCTATCGCGCGCTGGCCCGTTTACCCGCCCCGCAGTTGCAGCCGGTGCATCCCGGCCGTCTGGTCGAGGACGTGCTCCGTTTTTTCACACGCAATCCCGCCATGGCCGGTATCCGTTTCGACCTTGAGGTCGAGGCAGGCGTGCCCTGGGTGGCGCTGGATGAGGCGCAGGTCGGTCAGGCCCTGATCAATATCATCACCAATGCCGTCGAAGCCACCGAGTCCAATGCCGGTCTGCGTCAGGTCAGCGTCCGCGTATCCCATACGCCACACGATGTGGTCATTCGCATCGCGGATAATGGCGAAGGTATTGCCGAAAGCGTGCGCGCCGGACTGTTTATGACCTTCACCTCCACTAAGCCGCACGGGTCCGGTACGGGCCTCAACCTGGCCCGTCAGATCGCGCTGGCGCACGGCGGCAATCTCGGTTTGCTTGATGAGCCGTCCGCCTCTACGGTCTTTGCTTTCACCTTCCCGGTCACCGGATAGACCCCATGCCGCTGATCCAGCTCACGCACATTCATCATACCTATGCCGAAAATGCGCGCCCGGTGAACGCCCTGCGCGGCGTCAGTCTGGACATCGAAGCGGGTGAATTTGTCGCCATTGTCGGGCCGTCGGGCAGCGGAAAATCCACCCTGCTCAATATCATCGGCACGCTGGAAAGCCCCAGTCACGGCGACTATCGCTTTGACGGCCGGGCCGTTGCCGAAATGTCGGGGCGTGAACGGGCCCTGTTGCGGGCCTCGCGCATCGGCTTCGTCTTCCAGAACTTCAACCTGATCGACCACCTGACGGTGTTTGAAAACATCCGGCTGGGGCTGCGTTATCGGCGTGATCATCTGAAAAACGAAAACGAACGGATACTGAGCGCCATGGACAAGGTCGGTCTGGCGCACCGGGCCGACCATCTGCCGCGCGAATTGTCCGGCGGGCAGCAGCAGCGCTGCGCCATTGCCCGCGCCATCGTGGGCGACCCGCAGATCGTGCTGGCCGACGAACCGACGGGCAGTCTCGACTCTCAAAATGCCGCTCAGGTGCTGGGCATTCTGGCGGAACTCAACAGCCGCGGCACCACGCTGGTCATCGTGACGCACGCCCCCCGTCAGGCCGACCGCGCCGGACGGGTGGTCGAAATGCACGATGGCCGCATCCATCTTTCGACCCGACGTCTGGCATGAGGCAGACCCAACGCGACTTTGGTTATGTTTTGCGCAGCGTGACGCGCCGCTGGGGCGTCTATGGCCTGATGATCGCCGGAACGGGCCTCGCGCTGACCCTGACCCTGATCGTCGGCCTGTTTATCCGCAGCGAGTTGAGTTTTGATCGCTTTATCCGCGATTCCGACCGTGTCTATCTGGTGTCGGCCCTGTACGGGCTGGAAAACAAGCCTCTGGTGGGCAGCGACATCACCCCCGCTGGCGTAGCCCGCTGGATGCGGTCGGATATGCCCGAAGCGCGGCAGGTGGCGCGTCTCCTCCCCGTCGAATGGGCTTTTTCGACGCCGCGCCGCATCGCCCGCGAGCGCTTTTTCTGGGCCGACCCCAACCTGTTCGAGGTGCTTGACCTGCCCGCCGTCGCCGGAGACCTGAAGACCGCACTAAACGCACCCGACAGCATCGTCCTGACGCAGCGCATGGCCAAAGCCTATTTCGGCGATCAGAACGCGCTCGGCCGCACCCTGACGACGCGGGATAATCAGCGTCTGCGCGTCACGGCCATACTGAAGGATTTTCCGTCCAATACGCATCTGGACCGCGAACTTTTCGTTTCCGGGCGTTCTGCCTACAGCGTGCTGGCGCTGCACGACGCCAACCCCAGCTATCTGTGGAGTATCTGCTATACCTATGTGAAGATGGCCCCCGGCGTCCGGCCGGAGACGGTGGCGCAAACCCTCAGCCGGCTCACGCATCAGAACTGGCAGGGGCCGAACAACATCCCCGTCAGCTACGAACTGATCGCCCTCAAAGACCTGCACCTGCACGAACGGGGTGACCTTCAGATGAAGGCGCGCGGACACGTGGATACGCTTGTGGCCCTGTCGCTGGTTGCCTTGGTTATCCTGTCGATTGCCTGTGCCAACTATGCGGGGCTTGTGCTGGCGGAAACCAATGAACGCGGAGCCGAAATGGCGTTGTTGTCCGCGCTGGGCGCCGGGCGGGCGCATCTTCTGGCCACGGTGCTGCGCGAAAGCCTGATCGTGCATCTGATCAGCCTTCTGGTGGCGCTGGCCCTGACCGAGCGGCTGTTGCCCTATCTGAACCACAGCCTCAATCTGGACCTGAAACTGTGGGCCTCTCCGCTAAGCCTGATCGCGATTATGGCGCTGATTACCACCGCCCTCGCCGTGTTATCGGCCCTGCTGCCGGCGATTATCGTCACCGCCCCTTCGGCGGTGCGCCGGGCCCGGATGCGCACACAGCCGCCGCAAAGGTGGCAGGGATGGATCATCGCGCAGTTTACGCTGGTCATCAGCCTGCTGATCGCCGCGCAGGTCGTCTCGCGGCAATGGGACTATGCGCTTTACACCGCGCCGGGGTTTGACGGAGATCATCTGTACATCGTGCCGCGCCATGACAACCCTTGGATAAACCGGGCTTTTCTCAACGAAATCGAGCAGATGGACGGGGTTTCGGGCGTCGCTGAGGCCTTCGGAGCCCCGACCTCGAATTTCGTGCGCCCCGCTCTGGTGAAGGGTAAGGACGGACGGGTTCGGTCCTTTACCCGAAACTCGGTTTCCCCTGACTTTTTTGAAGTTTATGGGGTCAAGCTGCGCGCCGGACACGGGCTAAACAGTACGTTTTCCGAGATTATTGCGCCCAGAGACGTCCTGATCAATGAGACCGCTGTGCGCGCCCTGGGCTTCGCGTCGGCTCAGGAGGCGCTGGGGCAAACGCTCGAATACGAAACCGACCGCACGCACATGCAGTCACGCATTATCGGCGTGGTGCCGGATATCCGCTTTTCTACCGTTCATTATGCCGTCGCCCCCATGATGTTTGACGGCTTCGACCGGTTTTTCACGCATTTCAGCATCCGCGTCAAAGCTCAGGGAGAGGTCGAAACCCTGAGACAGATCGATCAGGTCTGGCTGCGTCACACTGGCGGGACCGAACCCATCGCCCGACAAGCGTTTCGGGACTATCTGACCTCGCAATATCACGACCTTCATCAGCAGGTGGCCGTCAGCCGCCTTGTCGCCGCCGCTGCCATTGTCCTCTCGGCTCTGGGGCTGATGGGGCTGTGCGTCTTCCTGACTCGCCACCAGAGCCGGGAACTGGCGATCCGCAAGGCCTTGGGGGCGCATTTTGGCGATCTTTTGAGGCACCGCCTCAGACCCTTCTGGCTGCCCCTGCTGATCGCCAATATCACCGCCTGGCCGCTGGCCGGGTTCGTCCTGCAAAAGTGGCTGGGGACGTTCGCGGCGCACGCGCCCCTGACGCCCCTGCCCTTTGTGCTGGCCAGTCTGGCGACCAGTGCCTGCGCCGGCGGGGCCATCCTTCTGCACGCCGTATGGTCAAACCGCAGCGTCAGGACGTCCCTTCTGCGTCAGGATGCCTAGCCAGTTCAAAGGCCAGATTGTCGCTCATGCGCAGGGCCGGCTCCGAGATTTGTGCACTCAGTGTGGTGCGCCCCGTCTCCTGCGGATTGATCGAGAAATGCTTGACGGTCGAAACGAAGTGAACGGACTGCACGCCCCGGATCAGTCCCGCGGCGTCCAGTACGGCGAACTGCGCATCGCTCAGAGTCGGGTCGGCACTCACCTCTTGCGTCTCCGCGCGCGACGGATCGAGGGCGCGGAGACGGGCACCGCGAACGCAGCCGCCTGACACGTTTTTTCAGTAACACCCTGCCCTCTTTTAAGCTTTTTGATACGCCACAGGCCCGCCGATCGCACCGGGGCAAGACGCGCCCGAACGGCGTTTCGCACTCTACACGAACACCCGCCCCTGACCGCGCAGAGCCGCACGTGCCCATCAACTGGGCTCTATGCTAGCAACGGCGTCGCCCTCGACGCGAGCAATATTTGTCTGACTATATTATCTAAAATAAAGTTAGGGAACTCATAGAGGCGGCAAACCGTGCGCGTTTATAGCCGCTGAAACCGTCTTCACACGCCACGGAATGAACGTGGCGAAAATACATCACAACTTTGTAGCTTTGCATAAAGTTTACGCAGATGCGAAAAAAAGATTGACGCTCAATGAATGTTATATGACGCTGACGGTGTTATCCAAAGGCGGATAACACACGGCGAGGCCATAGAAGGCTTCGCCCATCACCGGACAACGACGTCTCAGACCATTACCGCACAAGGGGAACCTGCGGTTTAGTCTGGGGCGTTTTTTTTTGCTCTTTTCAGGGGATATGACCGTGGCCCATCTCAAGCTGCGTCGGAAAAGCGCGCCTTTAATTTTGTGCGGCGCAACATTTTTAAGCGGGGTGTATGCCCCCGCTTTCGCTCAGGAGACGTTTGGCGAGGCGCTGGCCATGGGTAAGCCCCTGCTGGAAAGCCGTCTGCGCTACGAGGGCGTTGATCAGGCGGGGCTGAAAAAGGGGTCAGCCCTGACCCTGCGCAATCGCATCGGCTTTCAGTCGGCGGACTGGAAGAACCTGAAATTCCTCGTGGAATTCGACGATGTCCGCGCTCTGGATGACGACTATAACTCGACGACCAACGGCAAGACGCAATATCCGACCGTTCCTGATCCTACAGTGACCGAACTGAACCGCGCGCAGGTGGTGTGGACGCCCTCAAGCTTCACCACCGTCACCGCCGGTCGTCAGCGCCTCCTCCTCGATGATGCACGCTTCATCGGCAATATCGGCTGGCGTCAGGACGAACAGACCTTCGATGCCTTGCGCGTCGATACCACGGTGGGCAAGCTGGCCGTCACCTACGCCTATGTGTTTCAGGTCAACCGTATCCTTGGTGAAAGCGCCGACTGGGATTCCGACAGCCACCTGTTGAATGTCACCCTGCCGATCAATGAAGCCCTGAAGATTCAGGCTTTTGATTACGCGCTCGATTTTGAGAATGCCAAGGCGAACTCGACCAATACCATCGGTCTCAAGGCGTCAGGTTCGGCCTGGGTGTCATCCTTCAAGCTGGCCTATTCCGGCTATTATGCCAAGCAGACGGACTATGGCTATAACCCGGCCGATTTCGAGCTGTCCGCTTCCAATATCGACGGGGCGGTGACTTGGGACATGTACACCTTCAAGGTTGGTTACGAGACCTTTGAAGGCGACGGCACGCGCGGCTTTATTACGCCGCTGGCTACGGCGCACGCCTTTAATGGCTGGTCCGATGCGCTGGCCTTCAATGGCAACAAGACCATGGCCAACGGGTTCAAGAACCTCAGCTACACCCTGACGGTGGCGGGCTACACCCATCCGTCCTTCCCGCTGATCAAGAACCCGACCCTGACGCTCGCCTACCACGATTTTGAGACAGATCGCCTCAGCCAGTCGATCGGCACGGAGTTTGACGCGCAGTTTGCCTCTGGCCTGACCAAGAACCTGTCGCTGCTGCTGAAATATGCCGACTTTGAGCGCGCCAACACCCTCATGCCCGCCTCGCGCACCAAGGTGTGGGTCGGCTTCGAATACAAACTTTAAGGGACCGACTGATATGACCACCTTTTCCCGCCGTCAGGCCCTGATCGGGGCCGCCGCCACCGTCGCCGCCGCTAAAGGGCTTTTCCCCTCAGGGGCCTTTGCCGCCGGTAAGGGGCCTGAGGTTTCCGGTGCCAAGCTGGGCTTTATTGCCCTGACCGATGCCTCCCCCCTCATCATCGCCAAAGAGAAGGGCCTGTTTGCCAAATACGGCCTGCCCAATGTCGAGGTGCTGAAACAGGCCTCATGGGGGGCCACGCGCGACAATATCGTGCTGGGCTCACAGGGCGGCGGCATCGACGGGGCGCATATCCTCAGCCCCATGCCCTATCAGTTCACGCTCGGCGTCGGGGCGCGCAAAACACCGATGTATATTCTGGCGCGGCTAAACACCAATGGTCAGGGTATCAGCGTCGGCAACGATCTGAAAAACGTGCAGGTCGGGCTGAACGCCGCCGGTGCCAAGGCCAAGTTTGCCCAGATGAAGGCCGCCGGCAATCTGGCCAAGGTGGCCATGACCTATCGCGGCGGTACGCATGATCTTTGGGTGCGTTACTGGCTGGCGGCCGCCGGGATCAACCCGGATACGGATGTCTCCACCATCGTCATCCCGCCGCCGCAGATGGTGGCCAATATGAAGGCCGGGACGCAGGACGTCTTCTGCGTCGGTGAGCCGTGGAACGGTCAGTTGGTCAATCAAAAGATCGGCTATACCGCCACCACCACCTCCGAAATCTGGATGAACCATCCGGAAAAGGCGCTGGGGATGCGTGCCGACTGGGTCGATAAGTACCCGAATGCCGCCAAGGGCCTGATCGCGGCGGTCATGGAAGCCCAGCAATGGTGCGACAAGAACCGTCCCGCCATGTGCGCCATCACCGCCGGGCGTCAGTATATCAACGTCCCGATCAACGACATCCTGCCGCGCCTTCAGGGCAAGATCAATTACGGCGATGGCCGTAATGTCTCCGGTTCAGCGCATCTGATGAAATTCTGGGCCGACAATGCCGGCTTCCCGTTCAAGTCGCACGACACCTGGTTCGTCACCGAAAACAAGCGCTGGGGCATTATCGACAACGACGTGGATACCAAGGCGCTGGTCAACAAGGTCAACCGCTCCGACCTGTGGCGCGAAGTGGCCAAACAGTATGGCATCCCGGCCCCGGCAGATTCCCGCGGTGTCGAGCGCTTCTTCGATGGCAAGACCTTCGACTGGACCAACCCGAATGCCTACCTCGCCAGCCAGCCCGTCAAGAAGCTGGCCTGATTTAAGCCCCTCCCAACCCTCTCCCCGTCAGGGGAGAGGGATATTGAGGTTTCCATGCCCTTTGAAGTTCACAAAATGACCTCCCCTCAGACTGATGTCTCCGCAGACCCGGTCGCCGAACATAACCAGATCCTTCTGGCGGCGGCGCAGGCCAAACAGATAGCGGCCTCCAGACGGCGAAAGCTGGCTGACAAGGCCGGGAACTACCTGATGCCTTTGCTCACGGTGAGCGCCTTGCTCCTGATGTGGGAAGCGCTGGGCACCGCCTTTCCGGGGGGTCTGCCCTCGCCTTCCATGGTCCTGATGGAAGCGCAGGAGCTGATCTTTGATCCCTTCTATGACCGGGGCGGCGTGGACAAGGGCCTGTTCTGGCACGTCCTGACCTCCCTGTCGCGCGTAGGTATCGGCTTTGGACTGGCCGCCGTGTGCGGTGTTCTTCTGGGCGCCTTCCTCGGCACGGTCGATTGGGCGCGCAAGGGGACCGATCCGATCATTCAGGTCCTGCGCACCGTGCCGCCGCTGGCCTGGCTGCCTATCTCACTGGCCGCCCTGCGCGAAGCCCAGCCGTCGGCCCTGTTCGTCATCTTTATCACCTCCATCTGGCCCATCGTGATCAACACCATGGTCGGCGTGCGCAATATCCCGCAGGACTATGTCAATGTCGCCAAGGTGTTACGCCTGACGCCCGCCGAATACTTCTTCAAGATCATGCTGCCCGCCGCCACGCCGCACATTTTCACAGGCCTGCGCATCGGGGTCGGTATGAGTTGGCTGGCCATTGTGGCGTCCGAAATGCTGCTGGGCGGCGTCGGCATCGGCTTCTTCATCTGGGATCAGTACAACTCGTCGCGCATGTCCGACATCATCGTGGCCCTCGTCTGGGTCGGTCTGGTCGGCTTTGTGCTCGACCGTCTGGTGGCCCTTGTGGGTCAGTACGTCTCGCGCGGCACCACTGCGGATTAAAAGGTTACCTCATGTCCAAACCGCTTCTTTCCCTTGAAAACATCTATGTCGATTTCGAGCGCGATGGCGTCATCTCGCAGGTGCTCGACAACGTCTCGCTCAGCGTCAATAAGGGCGAATTCCTGTCGATCATCGGCCATTCCGGTTGCGGCAAGTCCACCCTGCTGAACGTGGTCGCGGGCCTTGTGCCCGTGACGCTGGGGGCCGCCCTGCTCGACAATAAAGAGATCAAAGGCCCCGGCCCCGAACGCGCCGTAGTGTTTCAGAACCATTCGCTTTTGCCGTGGATGACCGTCTATGAGAACGTGCGTCTGGCCGTCGCCAAGCTCTACGGTGCCAGGGAAAACCTGAAACAGCTCCACGACCGCACGCTGCACAATCTGGAACTGGTCAAGATGACTCACGCCAAGGATAAACGTCCCGGCGAAATCTCAGGCGGCATGAAGCAGCGCGTCGGCATCGCCCGTGCCCTGGCTATGGAGCCAAAGGTATTGCTGCTGGATGAGCCCTTTGGCGCGCTCGACGCCCTCACCCGCGCCCACCTTCAGGATACGGTGATGGAACTGCACGAACGCATCCGCTCAACCGTGCTGATGATCACACATGATGTGGATGAAGCCGTTCTACTGGCGGATCGCGTGGTGATGATGACCAATGGCCCGAAGGCGCGCATCGGGGAGATCGTGGACGTGAAGACGCCGCGCCCGCGCGACCGTAAGGTGGTGATGCAGGATGCGCAGTTTGTCGAATGCCGCCGTCGCATCGTCAGCTTCCTCGAAGCCCACGATCACGCACCCATCCCACTGGCCGAACCGGCCTGAAACACTCAGCCCTGAGACAATCGTCCATGAAAAAAACGCCGCCCGCAAAGATCGGGCGGCGTTTTTTTTGCGTTTGGGCCTGTCTCATACCAACGGCCGAAGATGCTGACCGCATCCGGCCGTTGAAGAAACGAGGATTTCTCATATGTGTCAGTGACATGAGACATCCTCGAATGGAATACCAAGAGTCATTTTCAATGACCCTTGGTATCAGGCTTGCACCGTTTCCTTTTTTAAGCCCTCAGCGTGGCGCAACAGGCATTGTTTCAGTTCGCCCTTGCACGAGCCGCAGGCCGTGCCGGCGCGCGTCGCGTCGCCGATCGCTTCGACCGTAGCCGCGCCATCGTCTATGCAGGCTAGGATGGCGTTTTCGCCCACACTGTTGCAGGCGCAGATTATGCGGCCTCTGTCCGACACACCCGGCATCCGGCCGATCAACAACGCCGCACGCTGTGGCGCGCTCAGTTCCGGCTCTCCGAAGCACTCGAGCAGCCAGTCGCGTGGCGGCAGTTTTTTGTGGATCGGTGCTATGAAGAACACCCGCGTCAAACGGCCGTTTTCGACGCGCACCTGACGCCGGATGCCGGTGGCCGGGTCCTCAAGCGTCGCCGTGGCGTCAAAGTCCGCGCTGTCCGGCGTGCCCGTACCCGCCATCTCATAGCCATCGGCGTGGGCATAGGCGGTGCGACGCCAGACCGTATCCGGCTGAAACACAGGCGGCGCGCCGTCGCAATCGCGCGGCACCATCAGAAACCCGTGCCAGACCTCGCCGAAGGCCCGCACCTGCGCCGGGGTGTGCTTGAACTCCGGCTGCCCGGACACGGGATCGACCGCCGGATTGATCAGCGGGTTTGAGCGACCAAAGGGCGCGAACTGCTGTGTCCAGTGCATCGGGGCGTGCAGGTTGCCGACGCGCACATCGTCGGTCACGCGCGCCTTATAGATGGCCTCGCCCTGCGCTGTCGTCACAACCGCCAGCCGTCCGTCACCTATCCCCAGCCGCCGCGCATCCTTCGGGTGGATGTCCAGCGTCGGCTCGGTGATATGGCGGTTCAGTTCCGGCGCCAGCGCCGTGCGCGTCATCGTGTGCCAGTGGTCACGCACGCGGCACGAATTGAAACTGAACGGAGAGTCCGGCGTCGGCGGCTGAGCCGGGCCGCGCACCACCGGCGGCACCAGCCGCGCCCGACCATTCGGCGTGTTGAAACGCCCATCGGCGAACAGGCGCGTCGCCGGCAGGCCATCGGCCGGAAAGGGCCAGCGCACCGGCATCAGCGCGTCGTATTGGGCCTTTGACATGCCACAGAGGCCGCCCAGATCGAGAAAACGCTGCCCGTTATTTTCAAAGGCCGTCAGCCCGGCGTGCTCGGCAAACACCTCATCCGGCCCGGCCCAGTCAAAGGCCTGCGCCCAATCCGGGTTCATCCGCCGCGCCACCTCGGCAATGATGGCCCAGTCCGGGCGCACCTGCCCCGGCAGCTCGGTCAGGGAGCGTTGCCTTGAGATGACGCGCTCGGAATTGGTCACCGTGCCGTCCTTTTCGCCCCAGGCGGCTGCCGGGAGCTGGATATGGGCCATGTCCATCGTATCGGTGCGTGCCATGACGTCCGACACGACCACCAGTTCGCACGTCGACAGGGCTTCGTGGATGCGGTTGGCGTCGGGCATGGACACCATGGGGTTGGTGGCCATGATCCAGATAGCCTTGATCTTGCCCGTGCGCACCGCCTCAAACATATCGACGGCTTTCAGGCCGGGTTTGGGCGCAAGGGTCGGTGAGCCCCAGTAGCGTTGCACAAGGGCTTTCGACGAGTCATCGAAATCCATATGCGCGGCCAGCATATTGGCCAGCCCGCCCACTTCACGCCCGCCCATGGCATTGGGTTGGCCGGTGATCGAAAACGGCGCGGCCCCCGGCTTGCCGATCTTACCCGACAGGAGGTGGGCATTGATCAGGCTGAGCCCCTTGTGCACGCCCTGCGACGACTGGTTGGAGCCCATGGAGAACAGGCTCACCACCTTATCCGTGTACAGAAAGGCATCATAAAAAGTCTTCAAATCGGCCGGCGAGATACCGCAATCCGCGGCCACGGCCTCAAGGCTCTGATCGTCGGCGGCGAGCGCGGCCATCAGGCGCGAAAAGCCCTGCGTATGCTGATCCACAAAGTCATGATCGAGCGCATCACGCGCGATCAGATGCGCGCACAGGCCATTCCACAGGCGGACATCCGTCTGAGGGCGAATCATCAGATGCAGGTTGGCCGCCTTCGCCGTATCGGTGCGGCGCGGGTCGATGCAGACGCGGAACTGATCCTGACGCGCCTCAATGCGGCGAAAAAGAACCGGGTGGGTCCAGGCGGCATTGTGGCCGCTAAAGACCAGCAGGTCCGCCTCAGTCAGATCATCATAGACCCCCGGCACCAGATCGGCCCCGAAGGTCAGTTTGTGGGCGGCCACCGCCGAACTCATGCACAGGCGCGAATTGGTGTCGATATTGGCCGTACCGATATAGCCCTTGGCCAGCTTGTTGACCGCGTAATAGTCCTCGGTCAGCAACTGACCGGAGACATAAAAAGCCACCGCATCCGGCCCGTGTTCGGCGATGATGTCACGGAAACGCCCGGCCACCTCGTTAAGCGCCGCGTCCCACGTCGTATCGACAAAACCCTGTGGCGTGCGACGGCGCGGGCTGAGCAACCTCCCCTCCAGCCCGAAGGTCTTGCCGAGCGCCGTGCCCTTGGAACAGAGCCGGCCCTGATTGGCCGGATGCGCCCCATCGCCCCGCACGGTCATCTGACGACCAGCAAGCGTCGCTTCGACGCCGCAACCGACGCCGCAATAGGGACAGGTGGTGGATTGGGTGGTGGTCATTGTACCTCTCCCCCTCTCTTTTTAGGGAAAGGGGTTCAACGCAGTCCGAGAAAAATCCGGGCGTTTTCAATCTTCAGCGGCACGGTGGGCGTACAGCCCTTCCCCGCATCTACCCCGACGGCCTCGCCCGTTTCGAGGCTGAACGACCAGTTGTGCAACGGACAGGCAATATGACGGCCGTGCACGATACCTTCGGACAGAGGACCGCCCTTGTGCGGGCATTTGTCCATCACGGCGTAATAGTCATTATCCACGGTACGAAAGACGGCGATGGCCCCCTTGTCCGTCTCGACCCGCCGGGCCCCCTGATACGGCACATCCGCCGCCGCCCCGACGTCCAGCCACGTCAAAGGCGGGGTTTGCAAAGCCAGATCGCCGCTCATCGCGCCATCTCCTTCTTTTCGCTGCGCAGGTCCGCCAGCGGTGAAAACACCTTGGCCGGTTCGGACTGGGGGGCGTGCTCCGCCCACGGATCGACCTGAAACACGGCCTGTGACTCCAGAAAACGCGCCATCAGGGCCTTTCGGGTCTCCTCATCGAACAGTTTGGCCTTGATCGCCTCAAGGCCCACACGCTCGATCCACGGCGCGGTGCGCTCCAGATACCAGGCGTCTTCGCGGTAGAATTGCACGAAGGCCATAGAATATTCGCGGGCCTCGGCCTCGGTCGCCACCTTGCACAACAGGTCCGTGCCGCGCAGGTGGATACCGCCATTGCCACCGACGTGCAGCTCATAGCCGGAATCAACGCAGATGACGCCGAAGTCCTTGATCGTCGCCTCGGCGCAGTTGCGCGGGCAGCCTGAGACCGCCATCTTGAACTTGTGCGGCATCCATGAGCCCCAGGTGTCCTGCTCCAGCCGGATACCCAGCCCCGTCGAGTCCTGCGTGCCGAAGCGGCACCATTCCGACCCGACACAAGTTTTCACCGTGCGCAGCGCCTTGGCATAGGCGTGGCCCGACACCATGCCAGCGGCGTTGAGATCGGCCCAGACGGCGGGCAGGTCCTCTTTTTTGACGCCGAAAATATCGAGACGCTGGCCGCCCGTGACCTTGACCATGGGCAGGTTGAACTTATCGACGACATCGGCAATGGCGCGCAACTCCCTGGCCGAGGTGACGCCGCCCCACATGCGCGGCACGACGGAATAGGTGCCATCTTTTTGAATATTGGCGTGGTTACGCTCATTGACGAAGCGCGAGCGCGGATCATCCTGATACTCACGCGGCCACGCACACAGGAGGTAGTAGTTCAGCGCCGGGCGGCACGAGGAACAGCCATCCGGCGTCTCCCATTTCAGCGCCTGCATGACGTCGGGGATGGTCTTCAGTCCTTGCTCGACAATCGCCTGACGCACGACGGCGTGGCCATGATGCGTGCATTTGCACATCGGCTTGGGGCCGGTCTGCGCCTTGAAGGCATCGCCCAGAGTGACCTTCAGCAACTGCTCGACAATGCCGGTGCACGAGCCGCACGACGCCGACGCCTTGGTGCAACCGCGTACCTTATCCAGCGTGTCCGCGCCGCCGCTGATGGCCGCGACCACCGCACCCTTGCTCACGCCGTTGCAGCCGCACACTTCCGTGTCGTCGGGCCATGCCGCAACGGCGGCGTTAGGGTCCACGCCAGCCAGCGCCTCCGTCACCGCCTGACCGAAGATCAGGGTGTCACGAATCTCACCAATGCTTTCGCCCTTTTTGATAAGGTCAAAGTACCAGCCGCCATCCGCCGCCTCACCAAACAGCACCGCGCCCACAAGCTGGTCATTCTTGATGACGATGCGCTTATAGACGCCGCGCGCCGGGTCACGGAACACGATGTCTTCGCAGCCGTCGCCACCATTGAACTGACCCGCCGAATAGAGATCGACGCCGGAGACCTTAAGCCGCGTCGCCAGTTCCGAGCCCAAATAGGCCGCCTGCGGGTTCTTACCGGTCAGCACATCGGCCAGCGTGCGGCACATGTCCCAGATGGGCGCCACAAGGCCGTAGCACTGCCCGCGGTGCTGCACGCATTCGCCGACCGCAAAGATGAAGGGGTCGCTGGTACGCATCTGGTCATCGACGACGATGCCGCGCTCGACAGTCAGACCGGCCGACTTCGCCGGTTCCACATGCGGGCGGATACCCACCGCCATGACCAGAAGCGAGGCCGGAATCACGCGCCCGTCCTTGAGTTTCAGCCCTTCTACGTGGGTTTCGCCCAGTATGGCCTCAGACTGCGCGTTCAGCACGGCTGACACACCGCGTTCGGCCAGCGCCTTTTCCAGCAACCGTCCGGCGGCCTCATCGAGTTGCCGCTCCATCAACACATCGACCAGATGGATCACCGTGGCCTTCATGCCGCGTTTGGCCAGACCGTAGGCGGCCTCCAACCCCAAAAGTCCGCCGCCGATGACCACTGCCTCGCCGCCTGCCTCCGCCGCCTTCTGCATCAGATCGACATCGTGCAGGTCGCGGAAGGCCACGACGCCCGACAAATCCGCACCGGGCAAAGGCAGGCGGATCGGGTCAGAACCGGTAGCGAGGATCAGACAGTCGTAAGCGATCGTCTGACCGTCGTGCAGCACCACCCGCCGGGCATCGCGGTCAATACCCTGCACCCAACAGCCGAAATGCGTCTTCACGCCATTGAGGTCATACCAGTCCTGCGAATGGGTGACGATCTGTTCAAACGTCTTTTCGCCCGCCAGCACCGGCGAGAGCTGGATACGGTCGTAGGTGGCGCAAGACTCGGCACCGATGATCGAAATGTCGAACATACGATCATCGCGTTTGAGAATCTCTTCGACGATACGGCCACCGGCCATGCCCGCGCCAATGACGACGATCCGGGGTTTGGCCACAGGCTCAGAATGAAAGGCCATGGGATTGCTCCAATGCGAGCGCGTGGGAATTGAGCCAAAAAAAATCCCGCACCCCTTTGACGCCAAAGCGTTTCAGGAGTGCGGGACATCTTTGTCCGATGAAGACTCAAACGCGCCGCCGTTGGCGCTTCTGAGCAAATGTCGTGGATCGACCTTGATCCGTAGCTTTATTGGGCCACAGGACGCGCGCCCTGTCAATCGGCGATTTTTGCGCCTGCGAGATTGGGATTCCGCCACGAAAACCTATGAGCGTCTGACCCGGAACACCCCCCCGTCGAACAGGGTATTGGGCGGCATCAGGACCGGGGCGGGCGCGGCCGGCAGCGTCCACGGCGCTTCGGCCCCACCCTCGTCCTTCTCATCCTCGACAGGCAGGGACAGGCTGAGCGGGGCCGCCGCCTGCCGCCAGAGGTCCGGTCGATAGACCCGCCGCGCAATGGCGTCGAAATCGTGGCTCCCCTCCGTCAGGCCCCAGCGCACAAACTGCCCGATGAACCATTTGGCGTGGCTGATCCACGGGAAGGTCGCCGTCTGCGGATCAAGGATCAGACCCGCCCCGCCGGGCGCCAGCGCCGCCTGAATAGCCTCCAGCGGCGCGCGCACATAGGCCTCACGGCTAAGGATCAGGGCCAGTTCCTCGGCATGAGAGGGCTCCGTCGCCCACTGCCCGGCCCGCAACAGGGCGCGCGTCAGGGCCACGGCGGCCTCCGGGTGCTCTTCGGCCCAGACACCTCGCAGAGCCAGCACCTTTTCGGGCTTCAGCGTCCAGAAGGCGGGGTCGGAGAACAGCACAACCCCATTCCCGTTCAACTCCGCCATCTGCGGCCAGGGGGAGCCAGAGCAGAAGCCGTCAATCACCCCATCGCGCAGGTGGTCGGCCATGCGCGACGGCGGCAGAACCACCCACTGCACCTGCCGGTCGGGGTCGATCCCCCGGCCGCCAGCCAGTGACGCAGCACGAAATGGTGCGGCGAATAGTTGAACGGAATGGCCAGGGTCACCTTGCCTTCGCTAACGGCGCGCCGGTGCTGGATCACCAGCCGCAGGGCGCGCGCCGACTCCAGCAGGGTCGAGGCCCCCAACCCTTCAAACACCTCTTTCAGCTTGGAGGAAATGACCACCGAATTGCCATTGGCCCCCAGCGCCATGGGCGCGATGATGTGCCCGATGGCAGGCCCAAGCCCCAGTCCACGCGCCAGCGGCAACGTCGCCAGCACGTGCGCGCCATCCAGCAGGCCATAGGACAGCTTGTCGCGAATATTCGACCAATTGGCTTCGCGGCTGAGCGAAACATCCAGCCCTTCGGCGCCGTAAAAGCCCAGCGCTTCGGCCAGCACGACCAGAGCGGCGTCGTTGAGCGGGCTGAAACCGATACGTACACTCAACATCCGTCGTCCCTCTTCTTCAGCAGGTCGGAAATGGCGAGGATGTCCTCGGCGATGGCCGCGATGGGGCGGCCTGAGTCCATGGCGTGCTTACGCATCAGGCGATAGGCCTCCTCTTCGCCGATGCCGCGTGAGGTCATTAGCACCCCCTTGGCGCGGTCAATGGTCTTGCGCGCCGCCAGATCGGCCCGCGCCTTCGACAGGTCATGGCGCAGGGTCTGCATCAGGTTGAAACGATGCGCCGCCACCGACAGGATGGAGGCCACGCGATTGGGCGCATAGCCGTCCACCACATAGGCCGCCACCCCGGCCTCCAGCGCCTGCGCCGTCGTATTGGCATCCGAACGGTCCACAAACATGGCCACAGGGCGCGGCGCGTGCTCATGGGCGATCTGCAGCGCATCCAGCGTATCGCGATCCGGGCTTTCGCAGGCGATGATGACCATGTCCGGGTTGATCTCGCTGAGGCGGGCCAGCTCAAAGCGCGGCCAGATGTGCAGGGTTGCGCCATGCAGGCTGTCGTCCAGCCGCATGCCTTCGGCCACAAGGGCCGCGCGCGCGTCGTCGGGATCGATGATCAGCACATTCACGGGGAATTATCCGGCAGGGAAAGGGTATCGGGTACGCCCCACCGCGCTGCGGGGCGTCGATTCTGCTCTTACGGCTAATGCCAACATGCCGCCGGGCGCAAGCGAAAAATTTTGACCTTTCCCGCAACGCAAAATCGCGCCTTGACAGGGTCTGCCTGAGTGACTTAGCCTTTTGTAGCGATTTGGGAACTGGCCAACGGCGGTCAGCCTCCGGAACGAACCGGACCGTCGTCTCCACCCGAAAAAGTCTCCGCATTGCCGAAGTGGCCGTTGCGCTGCCCGGATCGACGCCGCAGGTTTATCCATGATTTCCAAAGACTTCCTCAAAGCCGGACACGCACCTACGCTGGTCTCGGCCTTTCTCTATTTCGACATGAGCTTCATGGTCTGGGTGCTGCTGGGGGCGCTGGGCGTGCAGATCGCCAGCGATCTGGGCCTCACCCCGGCGCAAAAGGGCTTCATGGTCGCCGTACCCATCCTGACCGGGGCCTTGCTGCGGCTGGTGGCGGGGGTGATGGTCGATCGCATTGGCCCCAAGACGACGGGCGCAATCGCTCAGGCCATCGTCATTGGCGGGCTGCTGGCGGCCTTTGTGCTGAAAATCGACTCCTATGCCGGTGTGCTGATGCTGGCCGGCGTGCTGGGCGTCGCCGGGGCGTCGTTTGCGGTCGCCCTGCCCTTGGCATCCCGCTGGTATCCGCCGCAGTATCAGGGCGTGGCTCTGGGCATTGCCGGTGCGGGCAATTCCGGCACGGTGTTTGCCTCGCTGTTTGCGCCGTCGCTGGCCAAGGCCTTTGGCTGGAGCACCGTCTTCGGTCTGGCGGCCCTGCCGCTGATCGCCGCCTTTATCTTTTACATGCTGTTTGCCAAGGATGCGCCCAATCCGCCCGCGCCCAAGCGTCTGGATCAGTATTTTAGCGTCCTCAAACAACAGGATGCGTGGTGGTTCCTGTTGTTCTACGGTGTGTCCTTTGGCGGCTTTGTGGGCCTCAGTTCCTCCCTCAACATCTATTTTAACGCTGAATACGGCCTCGATCCGGTCAAGGCCGGCTTTTTTACCGCGGCTTGCGTCTTTGCCGGTTCGCTTTTCCGGCCGGTGGGGGGCAGCGTTGCCGACCGTATCGGCGGCATTCGCACCTTGTCGATCATGTACGTGGTCGCGGCCATTGCCCTCATCATCATCAGCTTCCGCCTGCCGACCGAATTCACCGCCCTGTTATTCCTGATCGTGGGTATGGGGGCGCTGGGCATGGCCAATGGCGCCGTGTTCCAACTGGTGCCGCAGCGCTTTCGCGCCGAAATCGGCGTGATGACCGGCCTTGTCGGCATGTTTGGCGGCATCGGCGGCTTCTATCTGGCCACCAGTCTGGGCCTGTCGAAACAGGCGCTGGGCTCCTACCAGCCCGGGCTGATCGGATTTGCGGCGCTGGCCCTGATCGCCTTTGGCGGCCTGAGCCTGATCAAGCGCCGCTGGCGCACCACCTGGGGCGGCGCACTTGAGAATGTACGGATATAGCTGTGGTTTTCGCTTGTGCGTCCACCGTTTCAAGCGGAATGATTTCTAGTGAGATCATTCCGCTCAAGCCGCCATTGAGGCGGCGGTCAAGGTGGCGAAGCCACCGCCCGGCGAGGGACTAAACAAAAATCTAGATCATTATGTTTCTACCAGAAATCATAATGATCTGGAGCGATATGTCGAAACGTGTGAGCGGCTTTCGACAAAAATATCGCGATAAAACAAAAATTTAGAGAGGGATTATGTTTCCATTTGAAATCATCTCGCTCTAAGGGCACGCACCGGACGTGAAATCCACACCGTCGAGAATGATATCCGGGCGCGGTGACCGAAGCTGCACCTCGCGCGGTCCGGCACCGAGTGTCAGGGACACAGAGACCGTCAGGCGATTATTCAGCACGCCCTGCTGCCATGCCTTGTCCTGCGGTCCGCGGGCGTAGGTCAAAGGCGTGGTTACCCCCTCGGTTGTGAGATCAAGCGACCATGCCGACGCCCCATCGGTCGGGAAAACCGGCAGGATATGGGTACTGATGCACCACGTCCCGGCCTTGGGTAGATCGGGACGCAGGCTGACGACCGCATCCGCCTGCAAGGCGCGCAGGCTCCCCTCGCCGCGCCCGAGGCCTTCGATCCGCCGCCAGCCCTTGGCCACACCGTCTTCGGCTTCAAGGCGGATCACCCCGTCATCGGCCAAGCGATAGACAGGCAATTCCCCCGTCTGAGCCAGCGTCGCGGCCGGTAGAACGGGCGGTGACAGGCGGAACGAGGTCCACAGGGCATCGGCGGGTTCTTCGGCGATTATGCCCGTCCATTTGCCGCTGTTGTAGCGTGCCGTCAGGGCCTTGATCTGCGCGTCGAACACACGGGCCCGTCCCGCATAGAGCCCGCCCAGACGCGGATTGCGCTCATATTCCGCTACATAGGCCTCCAGCGCGAAAAACCGCCGGTTGGCCAGAGCCGAAGCCTTGAGCGGGTATTCGACCAGTTGAAACAGACCCGGATCGTCGCTTTTCAGCGCCTCGACATCGGTCATCAGGTTTTCAAAAGCGCTCACCCGCTCAAACACCTGCCGCGGCGACAGGCCGGAGCGCCGCGCCTTCTCTCCGGGCAGGTAGTATTGCAGGTGTTCCGGGCGACGTTCGAAATTGAGCCGGTAATAGCGATCCCACAGGTCGCCAATCACCGCCGACTTGTCTGCACCAAAGGTTTCCCCCGCCAGTCGCGTCAGATACTGCTTCTGGCTGAGGGCGCGCACGCCCTTCACATCCCAGGCCAGATCGAAAAAGTGGGTCAGATTGACCTCTGCCGGCTTGATATCTCCAGCATTGACGACCCACAGACGGTCCGCGCCATTGTCATAGGCGCGCGTCATCTCTTCGGTCACCAGAGCGGGCGGCGTGGTCGAAAGCCACAGATAGGAGAGCGGGGCACCCAGATAGGACAGGTGATAATAGACGCCCGACCGGCCCGAACGCTTTTGTTCTGCGGCACTGGGAAAGTAGCGGATATAGCCAAAATTATCGTCGGGCCACACCAGGGTTACATCCTCCGGCAGGTCTATTCCGGCACGGTAGATATCCAGAACTTCCTTATAGGGCACAAAGACTTGCGGGAGTGTTTTTGGATCACCGACCGTATCTTTCAACAGTTGACGCTGATCCGACAGAATGCGGTTGAGCAGCACCTGCTTTTCCGCAGTCGTCGAAGCCCCGACAATGCCGGAATCGTGGATGCCACGCATCCCCAGTGTGTACAGGTTTTCATAACGGCCATTGGTTTTGAGACGCGCTTCCCAATAGGCGCGGACACCCTGCGGATGGGTCGCGTAGTTGAACCGCTCACCCGGTTCGGTCCATTCCCCAACATTGTTCCGCAGCATGGGCTCGGCGTGAGACGAGCCCATAACGATGCCATAACGTTCGGCTAAAGCCGCGTTTCGTGGGTCGGCGTTGAACGGGGCGGACACCTTGTGCATGGCCGGCCACAGGGTATTGGCCTTCAGGCGCAGCAAGAGCTGAAACACCTTCTCGTAGGTTTTCGGACCGATATTGCCCGTTTCCGGATCGAAGGTTTGTGCCGCCCAAGGGAAGAGACCCCAGTCTTCATCATTTATGAAAAGACCGCGATAAGTCACGGAAGGTTTGGAGAAATAAGGCTTTGACACCGAGACATTCAGCCCCTTTTTCACCGGCGTCACATCGGCCCACCATACCCACGGCGACACCCCCAAAGCGCGCGACAGGTCATAGACGCCAAAGGCGGCACCCCGCCGATCGGACCCCACAATGATCAGGGCGCGCTCAACGCCTGACGCAGGCTTCGATACCACCGCCGTCAGTGAACATTCCCAGCAGTTTTTCAGCCTTCCGACATCCAGTGCGCCCGCCTTGATCAGCGCATCAATACCGGCATGATGGCCGGGCGTTCCGACCCAGACCTGTGTTCGGGCCGATGACGCCATTGTGACCGCCTGCGCCTGCCCCCCCAACCGTGCGATATCGTCGGCCAGATCACGTGCGGCAATGCCCACCAACTCGGCATCGCGGGCGTCATAGACAATCGCGGCCCCGGTCAGGTCCAGCGAGCGCGACGTGGCGGCGGGCGACACGACCACCTGAGCGCTAGTCGGTGTGGCCACACAGGCCATCAGCGCTATCAGCCAGCCCCTCACGGCTGCTTGTCCTGATAATAGGTGGCCAGGACGTCGAAGGCCTGTTTACGCACACCGGTTTCCGAGAGCAATCCCTTGCGATTCCAGCCGTTCTGATAGATCGGGTGTTCGCGGCGAGGCGACTGAAAGTCCTTCAAAATCCACGGCGACATGCCGTTCAGGGTCGGTATCCTGTCGGCCATTTTCAGGGTCTGGCGATAGTATGCCGCCTGATAGTCCTCGGAAAACTTATGCGTCGCGGTCGGGTCGCGATAGCCCGCCAGCGCATCGGCCCCAAACTCCGACAGGATCAGCGGGCGGTCCGCCGGCACATTCCAGTGCAGACCCGGCAACGCCGACAGCGGATCATCGCCATACCAGCCGGCATAGGTATTGACCGCCAGCACATCCAGCTTATCCACCAGCGGGTCGGCCAGATAGATTTCATTGCCCTTACGCTCGACCAGCAGGGCGGCACTGATCAGGCGCGTCGGGTCGAGCGCGCGCACATTATCGGCCATGGCGGCGTGGAATTGGGTGCGCGGCGCTGACACCGGGGTTTCATTCCCGACGCTCCACAAGATGACCGACGCCCGGTTGCGATCCCTGAAAACCGTCTCCGCCTGCATCCTCAGCGCCTTTTGCAGCACCGCCGGATTTTCCCAATCGACCGTCCAATAGACCGGGATTTCGCTCCATACCAGCAGCCCCATTTCGTCAGCCAGACGCAGGGTCGTCTCCGAATGCGGATAGTGCGACAGGCGTACATAGTTGCCGTGCAGGCCGTATTTGATCTCGGACAACAGGGCACGTGACGCCGCTTCCGTCATGTTACGTGCCGGATGGCTGCCGAATTCTTCCTCGTGCAGAGAAACACCTTTGAGAAAAATAGGCTTACCATTCAACAGGATCTGATTCCCCTTAACCGTAATGGTACGAAAGCCAATCCGGTCCCTCAGCTTGTCATCAACGGTTGAAAAGCTCACCTCATAGAGGACCGGGGTCTCCGGTGACCACAGTTTCAGCGCACGCGGCGCTTTCAAATCAAAAACCGCCTGCCCTTTGACGTCTGTGGTCGCAGATACCGTGGTCTTAAGGCCTGCAATGCTCAGCGTAACGACTTGCCCGGCGGCGCGGGGGCCGTTCAGTTGCGCCATACCTTTCAGACGCCCCTCCGGAGTCAGGGTCAGGGTGGCGTCATCGACAAAGGTTTCGGGTGTATAGATCAGCTTCACAGGACGGGTAATGCCGCCGTAGAGGTCCCAGTCGGTAATCGCCGTCGGAATGGACTGGGCGTCATGGGTGGAATCCACACCGACGCTCAGGCGGTTTTCACCGGCGCGTAGGGCCTGCGTGACCTCAATAACGAACGGCGTGAAACCGCCTTCGTGGCGGCCAATTTCCTTGCCGTTCAGATAGACATAGGCCTTGTAATTGACCGCCTCGAACCGCAGAAAAGCGCGTTTGCCGTCAAACACTTTGGGGGTAAACTTGCGCTGAAACCAGATCAGCCCGTCATAATAGCGCAGTTCGGGTTCGGCAGCATTCCACGCGCCGGGTATCGCCATCTGCGGGCCACGATCAAGGTCAAATTCAAAGAAGGTCGCCCCACCTTTGGCCTCTTCGGCGGCCACATCCACATCGCGGTAACGCTGCATCCGTGACTTGGCCACCCAGCCATTGATGTCCGTCAGACCCGTGCGATACAGGTCCTTGGAATAGGTCCATGTGCCCGACAGATCCTGAACCTCACGATACGCCGCCCCCGTCAAAAGGTAGGCCGGCCGCACATCCTGCGCCACCGCCGGTAGGGCAAACAGGACCAATACCGCCGCAATGGTGGAAACCCAACGCATGACCACTCTCCCTCCTGCAATCCTTATCAGACCTAATAATTTTATTGGTAAGACCTTTTAGCGTTCCAAACGATCAATTTCAATCAAATTCGATGCCGATCAAGCTGCGATTTTGCCTACCGGCGCAGTTGGCCCATGTGAGGGCGGCGGTCGATCAGACGCGCATCGCCTCAGACGTTCGCACACTGTCGCAAATGAGAACGGCCACAACTCACCGCAAAATACATCGCCCCCTTTATTCAGAGGGATTTGCGCAGAGTGATGCCTGTCAGATTATTTTAGAGCGATGTGTCGAAAAGTGTGAGCGGTTTTCGACAAAAATATCCCGACAAAACAGAAATTTAGAGCAGGATGATGCTTCCATTTAAAATCATCCCTCTCTAGGAATGATCTACTCGATTAGCCACGTAATCGCATTGATCAGTAAGCGTTTCTGAAGCGGGGCCACCATGTCGGGTAATCGGTGTACGATAACCTTCATGCCGTCCTTGCGTACCGTAAAGCACGCTGCGCCATTCTGACGGTCATGGTCGCGGCTATAGGCGGCGATAACCTCAATGCCATCGGGCCCGATGACGGGGCCGTCGATCAGCAACCCATTCGAGGGCTGACCTTCGACCTGATGGAAGACCGAAGTGGCCTGATCCACCGGCAGACCGTCGAAGATCGGGTGGGCGCGCAGATAGTTCCAGTTGCCCATCCACGGCGCGCGCAGATTACCCACCTGACCGGCGTAAGAGAACAGGCCCAGCGCCGACAACTGCTTTGCCACCCCTTCGGCCAGACCGTCTTCCGGCACATAGGCCAGCAGTGGCGTCCCCGCCTTCACTGCTGCCTGCACGTCCGCCGGCAGTTCGCCCAGAATGAGCTTGGGTTTTTCACCGGCCTTGGGCTGGGCTTCAAGGCCCGTCTGCTCCCCCACCTGACGCTTCGCGATCTCTTCGGCTTTGAGGCCCGAAGCGATGATGGCATCATATTTCCCACCGGCCTTGAAGTCTTCAACCGTCAGGCCGGGGATGGCCGTCAACTGATCGCGGAAGGATTTGGCCACACCCGATACGGCCAGCGTCACCGGCTTTTTCAGCCCTGAGGCATTGTCCACAACCCACAGGTCGCGCACAAAAGACGGGTAGCCTTTCAGCTCAATCTGAACCTTGTTGATACCCGGCTTCGTCAGGGTGGGCGTCAGCACCTTCTCCGCCAGCAGGTAGCGGAACTGATCTTTCACATGCGTCGGCGCGGCATAACGGGCGATCTCGGTCGTCGTCCCATCCGGCGCGATCAGGCTCAGGATCATTTCGCCCCTGATCTGCGCATCGGTATCGTTGAGCAGGTAGATGTCGAGTTCGGCCGCTTCGCCCGTCGCATAGACCAGACGACGTTGCTTGGCGATCGGCCGGACCGGCAGCAGGCTATTGCGCAGAAGATCGGGCGGCGATTTGAAATAGCGCAGATTATCGACAATACCGGAGTGGTTCTCGATGGCCGTCGTCTCCCAGCCCGAAATCGCGGCAATATCAACCTCATCCCCGATGCGGATGTTTTCCAGATAATTCTGCCAGGCGTCATAAACCTTGCGACCCACCGACAGGAACAGGCTTTCCGTCGTCGGAAACGCTTTGCGGAAGCCCCATTTATCGAGATAGGCCGCGGTATTCTGCACGATGACCTTATGGTCTTCAAGGTCGTAGGACTTACCGCCATTGGCCAGAATGTCGGCGACCATCAGCACATGGTTGTCCGCCGTGGCGCAGCCCTGCATTTCACCGAATTCGACGATATAGGGCTTACCGGTCTGATAGTGGATATAGCTGTCTTTCGACTGATAGAACTTGTCGTACCACTGATCCCCGGCCCCCTGATGCTCCACCCACCAGCCGCCGAAAGGTTCAACATCCGAACGGAAATAGTGGTCATTATAGGCCAGATACATGGCCTGCGCCGCGCCCCGTTTCACAAAGCCGTCATTGAGGATGACCGTGCGCGACGGGTCTTCGTCGTGAATAATTTTCAGAACATTCTGAACGTCAGGATTATTGAGATTGGCCCCGATTTCGTTCTGAAGCGTGTAATGCGCCAGTGACGGATGCGAACGGAAGGTTCTGGCCATCAGACGACACTTCTCGATCATATAGGCACGACTGAAGGCATCGGCCTCGGACAGGCTCTCACCGGGTTTCAGGTCCTTGCCAATGGCGTGGCGCCCGCCGCCGGGTTCCATGACGCGCATCAGCCCCAGTTCGTCCTGACGATCGAAGACATCGTGCTTGCCGACATTGCGGTGCGCATGGAGGCAGTTGAGGCCCAGAGCCTGCGCCGCCTCTACCTCGCGCCGCGCCAGGGCGGGCGTCGGCCACATGCCGTTATAGCCCCAATAGCCCCATGAAATCGCGGAATAGAGTTTGATGCGTTTGCCATTCAGCCGCAAAAGCGCATTGGTGCCGATCCCTTCGACAGCAAACCAGCGAAAGCCAAAACGCACGGTCTTTGATGACAGGCCGGTATTACCCTTCCAGTCGAAGCGCATATGGTAGAGGTGGCGGTTTTCCAGGTCCCACAGCTTCGCATCAGGGGCATGAAGATCATAGACCAGCGTCGCTACGCCGTTTTCGATCCTGGCACTTTTTAAAGCGGTTTTGACTTTAACCGACTTTCCGTCCGGGCCTTGCAACCGGACAGAAGCGCGTTTGGCGAGTTGCTCCGCGCTGATTTTATCCGTCAGCCGCACCTGCATATGGGCGGTGACTTTACGGGGCTCAGGCGTATTGAGCACCCATGCGTCCTCGATATGGCTGTCCAGCGGGTGCACGCTGAGGGTCATGCCGCGGTCCAGCCCGCCGAACCCGTGCGAGGCAAACAGCTTGAGCTTACCCCACATCATGGTGGTGGAATCGCGCCAGTCGTAGCGTCCACCGGGATTGGTGATGCGGATGGCCAGACGGTTGGTGCCGCCGGGAGCCATGGCACCCGTCAGATCGCAATCGAAGGGCTGTTCGGAGAGGATCGAATACCCAACCAGCTTTTCATTGAGGAACACCTCGGCGCGCAACCGCGCCCCCCGGATATGCAACAGAACGCGCTGGTCCTTGGCTGAGGCAGGAATAGTGATCTCGCGCCACCACCACGACACACCTCGATACGCGCCGTTTTGTGGCACCGGATCGTCTTCAGCATAGCGGTATTCATCGCCCGTATAGGGCCTTAGTCCAAAGCGGCCCCAGAAGTGCTGCTCAACCGTGGCCGGAAGGGTAACCGTGGCTTCGGGGGTCAGCGCCCCCCACCCTCCGGTCGGTGGATTGACCGGAAGGGTCTTCAGGTCCGCCTGCGTCGGCAGGTAGATGACATCGTCCTTATAGGGGGCTTTTTCGTCGATCCACAGGCTCCAGCCCTCGTCGGGTACACCCCACGCAGATGTCTCCGCGCCTACTGAGGGGGCCGCCACAGCCGCGGCGGCACCACTCGCGGCGGTAACGGTGAGAAAATTACGGCGATGGAGTTGGGTCATGAGTCTGACATCCTGGCATTCATCCCTCCCCGTAAACGGGAAGGGATTATCTCTTTCAATTCATCCAGCTACGATCGGGGAACACGCTCTCAAGTCGCCATTTTGCGGCCTGATCGGCGCTTAACCGCTTCGCCCAGAAGACCCGCTGGCTGACATCTGCGCCCGGTCCACTGGAATTATATTCCGCAAAATGCGCCGTGGCGTAGGTCTCGGTCTTGCCCGGCGTCCATTCGCGCCAGCCTTCCGGATGAATACGCCCGTCGATGCGCGTATCGAGGAAAATGACCTGCGCATAGGGTCGCCACGCCCGGCCGAAATAATAGCTCCCCTCGCCTGCCGTGGTAATGCGACAATGATCGAAGACATAGGCTGTGGTTTCAGTTTCCGCTGTGCGGCTGTGGGCCGTGATGAAGGCGCCATTGCGCTCAATGATATGCAGATGGCAGCGATCAAAGAAGGCCAGGGCATTGCCGAAAATGAAATCGACATGCCCTTCGATGTAGCAATCCTTATAGTACTGACGGCTTGGGAGGGTCGGTTTTTTTGACGCCGCATAAAGGGTATCCTGCGCCCCCAGAAGGCGGACATTGCGCAAAACCGCGCGGTCAGCGCTTATCGATAAGGCCACGGCCTGAGAGGGATTGTCCGGCTGAGTGAGGTGGTAGTCGTTCTGGATCGTCAGATTACTGGCGCGAAAGCCATCGCCACTGACTGTAAACGACGCTGATTTGCCTGTGCCACCGGCCATCTTCGCGCTGTCGCCCCAGACAATGACCACGTCTTCCGGCTTTTTGCCTGTCCCGACCAGATGCACACCCGGCTTCGACAGGCTGAGTTTTTCGCGGTAGGTCCCCGGTGCAATCTCGACCACGCCTCCCGCGTCAGGCAGGGCCGCAAAGGCCTCAGCCAGAGTCTTGTACTGCGTCGGTACACGCACAATCGCCTGCGCCTGTGCGAAAACCGGGTGGGCTGCGATCAAGACCAGCGCGCCCGCCCCGCAGAACAGTCGGCGATTCAGCATGGGCTGCTTTGCGCTCATCAGCGTTTCCTCAAAAAATGCTGTTCAAATGTAAGACTGGAGCTGTTCAAGGAATGAGGTCCCGTTTCAGTTCCGGAACCGCACGCGCCAGCTCATAGGCAACGATTTTGGAAAAAAAGTCCGCACCCTCTCTGCCCAGATGCGTGTAATCGAAACTCAGCTTGGCCTGCCCCAGAGGCTCTTGGGCATTGCGTATCTGCTCTTCGGTAAGCGGGGTCTGCGCCGGTGCCACGGGCACGCCTGTGGCCCCGGAAATCGTCGTCCCCGTTTTGCCCGCTTCCAGTACTTCCGGGCTGGGCGGCTTTTGCGCAAATCGCATAGCCGCCACGGGGCCCATTGCCTGAACCTCGCTCTGTGAGCGCGCGTAAAGGTCCACAAGGGGTACGTTCAGTTCCGCCGCCACCTTGCGCGTGGCGGCGGCCCACGGAGCCAGATCGGTCTCCAACACGCCATTTTTGAACCCGCGACGCGTCAGGGGCGTCACCAGCACCGGTATAGCCCCGACCGCACGGGCTTCATTGACGTAGCGCTTCAGAAGCTGCGGAAATTCGTTTTCGAGGTCTGTGGAACGGCCGGGTTTACCCGGTTGATCATTATGGCCAAACTGAATGAGGACGTAGGTTTTTGAAAACCCGCCACTTTTCATTTCAGACAGAGCAATATCCCAAGAGCCTTCGGCAATATAGTTGAAGGTCGAACGCCCGCCTCTGGCCAGGTTTATACAGGCCACGAATGAGCTTAGGTGATGGCCGCAAAAACTGGGCCCCCAGCCCCCCAGAACCGCCGTAGTGGAATCGCCGACCAGAATGACCTTTTTGGCATTGATCTTCTTGATCTGGGCACGGGCTTCAATGTCCTGTGGCGACAGATTGGGTGTGGTCTGCGAAAGGGCCGGCGCGGCTAACAGGCTGAGCGCGAGCATCGCTGAGCCAAAGGCAATGGACTTTTTCATACCGGAGGCAGGCACAGTTATGGTGAGCATTTCTCTCATGAGATTTTTTTCTTCTCCCGGCGTTAAAGCGCCCGGTAGCGGAAGTTGCGAAAGCGTGCCTCGCCCTGTCCGGCGGCATAGAAGCCGGGTTTGAGCATCAGGAAGCCGCCGCGCACATTGTGGTGATAGCCCGACACCTCCATGCCACGGTCAAAGCGTCGCCAGGTCTGACCATCAGACGAGGTGTCAAAGGTCACAATATGCCGGTCGTTGCGCAGGCGCATGAACATCCGGCGGCCGTGCGGATTGGCCGGACGCCCGCGCTCGATACCGTACTGATGCGTAACGAAGTTTTTGCCATCAAAGCCCAGACCGCAATAGAGTTTGGTGTCATAGAACAGCAGCAGCCCCGCACGCACGCCCTCGTCGATCTCGATATCCATCTCGATCTCATAGGCCGGATCACCGACTATGGTGATCAGTGGCGCGCCGGAGCTGGGCGCTTCACCCGACGCCGTGAGGTGCAGCACGCCATTTTCACGGCGGATGCGGCTTTTCTCGTCCGGCGACGGATTAAAGAAGTTCCACTGGATGCCGTACTTATCGGTCGTGAAGTCGTCCGACAGGGCAAACCCGTGCGGCGGCTGAAAGCCATGCGGTTTGCCACCCTTGGGCTTCTTTATAGGCTGCGACAGATCACCGCCGCCAAAATCAAACCAGCCGTCCTTTGACCACGTCACCGGGGCCAGAAGCGTCTGCCGCCCCAGCGTCCAGAAGCCGTTTTCATAGCCGTGATAAACGCCCCACCAGTCGCCCGCCGGCCCTTCGACCAGCGTAGCATGGCCGCGCGACCACCACTTTTCCTCGACCGAGGTCGTGCGTACCAGCGGATTGCGCGGGTGGTGTTCCCACGGTCCGTGGATCGACTTCGAGCGCGCCGCAATGACCATATGACCCGTCGGCGGGCCCGCTGTGCCTCCAATGGCGAGGATCATGTAGTAGTATTGACCGTGCCGCGTGATCTTTGGCCCTTCCGGGGCAAAGCCTTCAACGATCCAGTCGGACGGATAGCGCCACGGATCATAGACGTGCTCGACCTCACCCGCCTTCGACAGACCATCGTCCGACAGGCGCACGCGGTCACCGCCCGACAGGAACAGCCAGCGCGAACCGTCTTCGCCCACCGCGTGGCCGGGGTCGATGTGGCGCGGCAGATCGAGGTCGATCGGCTCGGACCACGGCCCTTCGATACGATCGGCCCAGATCACCCACGAAGTGGTCTTTGAACCCGGTGCCGAGGTCTTTTTGGTCGGGATATAGAGATAATAACGCCCCTTGTGCTTGCAGAGTTCCGGGGCCCAGACCGAGCCGATATTGCGGGTCAGGGCCGGACCGATGGGCCGCCAGTTGACGAGGTCCTTCGAATGCCAGATCACCAGACCCGGATAGGCATCGAAGGTCGAAAACGTCATATAGTAATCGTCACCGTCCTTGAGGATGGACGGATCGGGATGGTCACCGGCCATGATCGGATTGAGGAAGGTGCCGTCACCCAAATCCGGCTGGCGCTGGCCCTCAATGCCCTTGGGCCATGTCGCAGGTCTCGACTTTGGGCCAGCGGCCAGCGCACCGGGGGCACCGAACAGAAACGCGCCAAGGCCAAGAGCCTTCATTGTGTTACGCCGGGTACTGATCATTTTCACTTTCCTTCCCGCTCGACAGGGACATGGCCGAAGCCTCCAGGGCACTCGTTTGATTTGCGCAGCGGAGTCTTTACGCCCCACCTCACCCTTACGGCTTTGCCAAACAGGGTTGACGTCTGTTGGTCCACACCACCTTAGAGCGATATGTCGAAAATTGTGAGCGGTTTTCGACAAAATATCGCAATAAAACAAAAATTTAGGGTGGGATGACGCTTCGATTTAAGATCATCCCGCTCTGGCATCCCGTTCAAGGATATTGAAACCAGAGACAAAAAAAGGGCAGGCGATAAGCTTATCTTACACCTGCCCTGTACAAAGGAGGGGGCTCAGGCTTCCCTCAGATGTCAGTTGAAAGGTGCCGCCACAGGGAGTGTAAACGGCACCCATATTTACAAACGCAGCAGCGCGTCGCCTGAGCCTGAACAGAGCGATCCCTGCGAACAGGGATAGCACCCGGATCTAGTACTTGTACCGCACGCCCAGCGTCAGTTGACGGCCGGTCGAGCCGTACTGGCTGACCACGGTCTGGCTGGTGGCGCCATAACCGAAACGGTTGGTCGTTTCATTGGTCATGTTCAGACCCTCAAGCGTGATGGTCAGACGCTTGGTCGGCTTGTAGCTCATCGAGAAGTCAACGTTTTGTGTCGGCAAAGAGCCAGCGAAATCGTTGATCAGCGGCGAGTTACAGGGGGTGCCGTCCGTAATGTTCAGGCCCGGCGAACACGAACCCGCGGCCAACGGATAGGTGGTGTAATAGCCTTCGCGCTTGGCCATCGAGACGCGGGCGCTGAACATATCCGCTTCGTAGTAGAGCGTCAGGTTGATGGCGTCGGGCGACGCCCCCAGCCACGGGCCGTTACCAAAGGTCGGGGCCACGGTCGCGGTGCCGGGGTCCAGAATATAGGTCAGCTTGGAGTCGATGTGCGTCATGTTGAACTGCACACCGGTGTTTTTGAGAATCCACGGCAGGAAGGTGAAATCCTGCTGATAGCTGAATTCCCAGCCTTCCAGCGTGCCACCGGGCGCATCGCGGAACTGACGCGCGGTCGCTTCGCCATTGGCGTCGATATAGGCCAGACGCGCATTGTCGGCGACCGACCCGGTATTGAACTGAAGCTTCAGGGTCGCCAGATCCTCCGCCGACAGGAAGTTCGACAGCGGAGCCGAGAACAGAACCGTCTGCGGATAGGAAGCGATGTCCTTTTTGAATACCGCCATCGACAGCAGCCCACCCTTGGCGAAGTACCATTCTGCTGACAGGTCGTAGGTCTTACCGCGGAAGGGTTGCAGCTTCGGGTTACCGATGGTCAGGGTCGCACCCGTCGTACCACCGGTCGTGGGAATGCTGATCGCGGTGATGGACGGCGACAGATTGCCCAGAAGCGGGCGCGCCATCACCTTGGCCGCGGCGGCGCGCAGATAAACGTTCGGGACGACCTGCCAGGCCACGTTAAACGCCGGCAGGGTGTCGGTATATTCATTGCGCCCAGTGATTGGACGCCCACCCGAAGTGTTGCCGTAGGAAGTCAGGTCCGTCTTGACCTGACGCACGCCGATATTACCGAAGACGTTACCGCCCAGCACGTCATAGTCGAAGTTGAGTTGCAGATAGCCGCCTTCGCTGCGCTCCTGCACCTTGAAGTTTTCGCGGCCGCCATTGCGCTTGCCGTGAATGCGCCAGTCGCCCCACTTGTTGATACAGTTACAGGTGAAGTCGAAGACCGAATTGAAGCCTTCGATGGACGGGGCGAAGAAGGAGGTCGTCGTACCGCCCGGCACATCCAGCCCCTGCCCGAACTGAACCACGCGACCGAGAGACGCCACAGAAACCTTGGCTTCCTTTTCGGTCGGGTTGAGCAGGTCGTTTTCACGCTCCAGCAGGTTGGTCTGGAAGTCGTACTTGCGCGAGGTGACGCCGAACTTGAGCGACAGATTTTCGTTCAACTCATAGCCGAAATCGGCCTTGGCGCCGGCGTATTTGTTGGTCACGAACCGCTGGAAGTGGCGGATGGCCGAGAAGCCCTTGACCATGCCCCAGTTGGCGGGATCAGCCGCGTTGAAACCGAGGTTAAACACCGGCATCTCGCCGCCGCCGCGTTCGTCAAACACGAAACTTTCGGGCGAGTCCATGCGGTTGAATTCGACCAGCAGACCCTGGTTTTCGTTGTAGGACTCCGACGCGCCAAGGGTGAAATCCCCCGTCAGGCGATCGGTGAACTTCTGATTCAGGTTGAACGAAAGCTGTTTGAATTCCGTGGTATAGAAATTGCGGTCAGCGCCTGAGCGCCAATCGACGTTACGCAGCACCAGATAGTCTGCCACGCCATTCGAAACATTGGCCGCCAGCACGTCAGTGGCCTGACGCCCGATCAGCCGGTCACGGAAGCCCAGCAGATCGGCAGACGCCACATAACCCGGATTCCGCGTACCATTGACGAACTCTGCATTGTAGTAATCGTAGGGGTCGAGGTTGTTCGGATTGTACGAGAAGGCGGTACCCGAAACGAGCGTCGTACCATTCAGGGTCTGACCACAGTCGATAGCCGCGCGCACGTCTGTGGCATCCTGCTGTGTACAGGTGCCGGGATAAAGCGCCCGGCGGTTGGCAAGGCTCAGAGCCGTACCGGGATTGGTGCCCGTATTGCTCGTGGCTGCTCTTGCGGCATCGTTCACCGCAGTGCCGTAACCCGCATTGGTATTATCGCGGTTCAGACCCACCGATGACACCTGATAGATGGTGCTCTCGTTACGGAACTTGGAATACAAACCGTCGATAGAGACGCGTGTATTGGGATTCGGCTGCATCTGGAACGAAGCGGTTATGCCCAGACGTTCCTGATGCAGGTCCTGCTGTTCAATAGAGCCCAAGGCTGGGATACGGACCAGAGATGCATTGAGCGGATTATGCAGCAAATCGTAAGCGGTCTGATCGGACCCCGTGACCGCATTGGCATAGTTGGTGTTCGATATAGGCAACGGACAGGTAAAGCCCGCCGGACGCACTGGCGTCGTCGTACCAGGGCACAGGCCCCCATTGGGAAGGCTGGTCGCCGGGAAGGTCGTGCCTGCGGGCGCAGAGAAGCCCGCCCGCATCGGTATTTCATTGGTCAGCCACGTGGCGTTCCGATACAGATATTCCGACTGACCGATACCGCGGCGGTACTGATCGTTTTCAGAGTCACGCTCGGAATAGGCGACCGAAGCGAGGAAGCCCAGCTTGCCATCGGCCCAGCGCTTCGAGATCAGCCCTGTGACGCGCGGATTGTGGAAACCGCCATTGTCATAATAGGCGTCCTGAATCGAAAAGGCGTACTGATCCTTCTTGTAGTCGAACGGACGGCCGGTGATCAGGTCCACCGTTGCGCCCAGCGAGCCTTCATCGGTTTCGGCCGACGAGCTTTTGCGCACACGCAGGCTGTTGAACAGTTCAGACGCAAAGGTGTTGAAGTCAAACGCCCGCGAGCGGTTGGGGTTGGAACCGGCGTCATTGGCCCCAGCCGTGGACAGGGCTTCGAGGCCGTTGATACGCACGCGCGTAAAGTCAGCCCCCAGACCGCGCACGGTGATCGTGCGGCCTTCGCCATTGTCGCGGTCGATCGAGATACCGGGGATGCGTTGCAGAGACTCGGCCAGGTTGGCATCGGGGAAGTCGGCAATGTCCTCGGCATTGATGGCATCCATCATCACGTCGGCCTTGCGCTTGGTCGTCAGCGCGCTTTGCAGACTGGCGCGATACCCCGTCACGATAACCGTGGTCGGCTCCTCGGCACCCGGGCTCGCCTCCTGCGCCTGAGCAGCCGCACTCAGCAGCAGGGCCGTGGCCACAGCCGAAACAGAGACGGTCTTGCGAAGGGTCGAAGACGCAATGCGCCCCTTGGGTGTCTGATGTGTCATATTTGAATCCCTGTTTTTTGGCGGGCCACTTAGGTGACCTAATTTTCGCTTAGCCTTTTGACACCGGTGTCACTCATAACCGCAGTCATCTATGGCCTGAAGCATACCTAGCGTCGTTTTCACAAAAAAAAAGCGCAAAGACATAAACCTGCGCGTTTGCGTTCAAAGATGAAAGAATTGTGTCCATAACGACACAATTTCTCCAATCGTCATTCATAACCAGGTGCTTAGTCCGGGCTTTTGACGGTACGCTCTTATCGCCATCGGCCGAATGCCAAAGTTCGCCTGAGTCGAGTTGCATCAAAAGGCGGGCAAGATGGCGGCGACACAGTTCCTTCGCAAACTGGCGGGCTCTCGTCTGGCCAAGGCCGGGGGCTCTGAGAAAGAAATAATGGCGGTCTTAGGCCTATCGTCGATCACAGAAGCCGCGCTTTACACCGCAGGAGCGAACCAGAAAAACATGACGAAAGAGGCTATGAAAAAGGTCCGCACACGCGAAGCTCAGACGAAAAAGTGTCTAACCCAAGTGTCTAACTCACTTCGGCGATCAAAAAAGAATGCAAAAACAATATCTTTTTGGGAATTTGGTAGGCGCGGAGGGACTCGAACCCCCAACCAGACCGTTATGAGCGGTCGGCTCTAACCATTGAGCTACACGCCCGCACCAGAGGCAGGGGCTGCGTGCCTAACACGCTCGCGCCCGGATTTAAAGCCCTCTGCCGGGATTTTCAACATGCAGACACGGTAGCGACTAAGCTGACGCCAGATCGTCAGTCCGGTTCATGCGTCATTCACACGCGCACATGGATTATTGACACACAGGCGGGGCATTCTCCGCCCCGTGACGCCCCCGCCGGGACTCAAAAAGGCCACGCCGGAGCGCCAGACAGATTTTGAAAGAAGAGAGACACCTATGAAACGGATGTTCGCGGTTTCCGCCGCCGCCCTCGCCCTGATGACCGCCGCCGCGCCGGTGATGGCCCAAACCCCTGATGCGCCCAAGGCCGAACACATGGCGCCTCATCAAATGGGCACCCTGCTCACCCTGTCGGAAACGGCCGAGGTGCGCTCGACGCCGGACGTCGCCTTCATCACCTTTGGCGTGGTCACCGAGGCCAAAACCGCCGAAGAGGCCATGAAGCTCAACGCCCAGAAGATGAACAGCGTCTTCGCCGCCGTAAAGGCGCAGGGCATTGCCGACAAAAACGTGCAAACAACGGGCCTCAGCCTCAACGCCGTCTATGATTATCCGCAAAACGGCGGCACGCCGACCTTGCGCGGCTATCAGGCCAGCAACCGCATCAGCGTGCGCGTGGAAGAGGTCAAAAAGCTGGGCGGTGCCATCGACGCGGTGGTCAAGGCCGGTATCAACCAGATCGACGGCATCTCCTTCGGTCTGAAAGACCCGTCGGCCGCCGAGGACAAGGCGCGCATCGAGGCGACCAAGACGCTGATGGCGCGTGCCGAGCTTTATGCCAAATCTCTGGGCAAGACGGTGAAGCGCATCAAGTCGCTGAACGAAAACGCCGCCATGTCGGAGCCTCCGACCATGCCGATGGTCCGCGCCATGGCCTTTAAGGCCGAATCCGATACGGCCATTGCCAGCGGCGAGGTTTCGACCGCCATGACGCTCAATGCCGAGTTTGTGCTGGAATAGGATTTGCTCTGAACGCATGACAACGCCCCCCGGTGAGTGATAGGTTACCTGTCATAACCACCGGGGGGATTTTTATGTGGCGTTTTCTTCTGTCCACCAAAGGGCGTACCGCGCGCCTGCCCTATGCGCTGTTTATGGTATCGACATCGCTGGCTTGGTTTGCCGCCTCTTCTTTTCTGTTGCCGGTAATGATGAATACCCCCATTTCTATCGCTAGCCCGGTTATCAGCGTCCCCGGGCTGCTGTACGTCTTGTGGATATGGTCCAGCTACGCTCTATCAGTTCGACGCCTTAAGGATATGAATAGTCAGACGTGGCCAGCGGCTTTTTTCCTGCTCTCCTTCCTCATCTCTGGCCTTTCCGGTGCGCTTCCCTTCGCGGTCCCTATCGTTTCGCCAGACGGCACCGGTATTAATCCAGATTACGAACACATCGCCCGTGTGATAGGGACGGCCGGCAATATCATTCATTGGCTAAATAGAGCCCTTATCCTGATCCTCTCCGTCATCCCCGGCACCAAGGGGCCCAACCGTTACGGCCCGCCGCCGGGACAAAAGGCCGCGCCCGACCTCAGCGTCTTCGAATAGGCTTGCCGCGCGCGTCCCTTTGGGCGAAAAGGCAGCATGAGCCAGCCCTACGCCTCCACCGTCACGCCCTTGTTCACCACTGAAATCTACCGGGCCGACCTGTCGGACATGCCGGATTTCGCGGCCTATCTGGAGGAGATCGACGACACCTGTCGCGCCTTCGCCGATGAGGACGAGGCCGGGCAAAACTGGTCGCAGCAAAAGGGGTATCTCGGCTACACCTCCTACGGGTCGTTGAACAACCTGCCCCTGCTGGCCAGCGCCTTTGAAGACCTCAAGGCGCATACCGACGCCCACGCCGCGCGCTTCGTCGAGATTCTGGAATACGACCTGCCCGCCGGGGCGCTGAAGCTCGACAATATGTGGATCAATATTCTGGAGCCCATGGGGCACCATTCGAACCACATCCACCCGCATAGCCTGATTTCCGGCACCTTCTACGTCAGCGTGCCCGACGGGGCCAGCGCGCTCAAATTCGAAGACCCGCGCCTGACCAGCTTTATGAATTCGCCGCCGCGCAAGGAAGGCGCCAAGCGCGAGCATCAGCCCTTCGTCTATGAGGCGCCAAAGCCCGGCACAATCCTGATGTGGGAAAGCTGGCTGCGCCACGAAGTGCCGATCAACCTGTCTGAAGACATCCGCATAAGCATCAGTTTTAACTACAGTTGGTGAGACGATGAGCGCTCCGGTACAGACGGCATTGGTGGGCGATGGTTATGCCGGAAAGACCTTCCATGCGCCGCTGATCCGGGCGGCGGCAGGCCTTAGACTCACCACCGTCGTGTCGTCGCGCCCCGCTGAGGTGCAGGCCGATCTGGCGGGTGTGACCGTCTGTGATTTCGAGGCCGCTCTGGCCGACCCGGCGATCGAGCTGATGGTCGTGGCCACGCCCAATGATCTGCACGCCCCGCAGGCCATCGCGGCGCTCAAAGCGGGCAAGCACGTCGTTATCGACAAACCCTTTGCCCTCACCACCGCAGAGGCCGAAACCGTGCTGGCGGCGGCGACTGCGGCCAACCGGCTGGCGACCGTCTTTCATAACCGCCGCTGGGACGGCGATTTTCTGACCGTGACGCACCTGATCGAAACGGGGGCCCTGGGCGAGATCAGCCTGTTTATCTCGCGCTTTGACCGCTTTCGCCCGGCCTTGCGCAACCGCTGGCGGGAGCAGGCCTTGCCGGGGTCGGGCCTGTGGTACGATCTGGGGGCGCATCTGGTCGATCAGGCCCTGTGCCTGTTTGGCGCGCCCGACGCCATTGCGCTCGATCTGGCGCAACAGCGCGACGGCTCGGTTGTCGATGACTATTTCCACGCCACCCTGTTTTACGGTGCGCGCCGCGTGCGTTTGCAGGCCAGCGCCCTGACGCCCGCGCCGGGACCGCGCTTTGAAATTCACGGCCGGCTGGGCAGCTACGTTAAATACGGCCTCGATACGCAGGAAGAGGCGCTAAAGGCCGGACAGCCGGTCGGTGGCGCAGGCTGGGGCTTGGACCGCGACGGCGTACTGACGCCCGTGTCGGGTGCTGATCCCCTGCCCCCGCTGGCGCAGCCGACTTTACCGGGGCGCTATCCGGCCTTTTATGAGGGCGTGGCACAGGCCATTCGCGGCACCGGCCCCCTGCCCGTCGCCGCCGCAGAGGCGCTCCGCGTCATGCGGCTGCTCGATCTGGGCCGCCAGAGCGCCGAGACGCGCCGGATTCTTTCCCTATAAAAAAACCGCTCCGGTGGGGTCACCGGAGCGGCAGTGTGTATCCGGGCCGCAGCAGAGGCCCGGAGGTCTTCCAAATTTAGAAACGCTTACGAACCGTGACGAAGGCCTGACGCGGCGCGCCTGGCAGCAGGGTCATGGTCGTGCCCGCGGTGTCGCGGTTGACGAAGCCGCCCGAACCGACCGTCGAGATGTAGTTTTCGTCGGTCAGGTTGGTGACGTTCAGTTGCACGTCGATATCGGCCGGGAAGCGGTAGCCCAGCGTCGCATCGACCGTGGTAAAGCCTTCGACCTTACCGCCGATGTTTTCGTAGGTGTAGTAACGGTCACCCGTGTACTTGGCACCCGCCGTAGCGAACAGCGTACCATTGTCGTAGCTCAGGTCAGCGCTCAGCATGTGCTTCGGCGTATTGACGACGGTCTTGTCCTTGGTCTGATAGGTTACGCCGTTGCTGGTGTAGTTATCGGCGTACTTGGAGTCGTTATAGCTGTAGGACGACGACAGACGCAGGCTGTCGGTGAAGCGCCAGGTGCCGCCCAGTTCGACGCCGTTGGTCTTCACCGAACCGACGTTCGACAGGACCGAAGCGTTGCCGAGGATTGAAGCGCCCTGCTGGATGGCCAGCAGACGGTCCGAGAAATCGACGTGATAGATGGCGGCGACGCCGCGGAAGTTGCTGAGGTTCAGGCGCAGGCCGCCTTCAAACGTCTTCGAGCTTTCCGGCTTCAGCTTCTGGCTGACGAAGTTGACGATGGCCTGCGACTGCGAGCCGAAGGGGCCCGACGTCGCCGCCGACACGTAGGCGGCCATGTTTTCCGAGTAGGAGCCGAACAGTTCGACTTCCGGCAGGGCCTTGAAGACGATACCGGCCTGCGGCAGGAAGCTGTCGTCCGACTTGATCTTGCCCGACAGGGCGTTGCCCGTGACGGTCGAGACCGAGTTTTCCACCTTCATCGCCTTGAAGCCGTAGTTCAGCTTCAGGCGCTCGCTGAGGGTCCACACGTCCTGAACGTAACCGACCGTGGTCTTGGTGTTGAACCTGTATTCCCACGAGGTCTTGAAGGGGTTCGACTGGAAGCCCAGCGAATCGCGCGACGGGGTCTTCAGGGTTTCGCCATAGAAGCGACGGGCCTGATTGAAGTCGTTGTCTTCGATCCACAGACCGGCGGTCACCTGATGCGCGCCGAGGTCGAAATTCACCGCGCCGAAGGCACCGGTACGGTCGATGTCGTATTCCGTGGTGCGGATCGACAGCGGCGCATTATTGGTGGTCGCGCTGGCCACGCCGTAGTTCGGCGAGATCGTATAAGGGGTGACCCACAGGCCCTGACCCTTGTTCTGGTGGTTGTAGAGGGTGCCCGATACCTTGATCATGTCGTTGATCGGGGTCTCATAGCTCAGCGCCATCAGGTCGTCATCGCGCACGCCCGCGCCGTAATAGTAGGCGTCGTCCGGGTTGGCCACACCATAGGCGGCGTAGGGGTTGACGCCCTTGCCGGTCCAGTAGCCCGAATTGGGGTCAAGCTGACCCGAAGCGTAGAGGGCCGGATTGTTGAGGACAGAACCGACGCCGATGGCGGCGGCGTAATTCGGCTGGAAGTTATCCCAGTCGCGGCCCAGACGTCCGATCATTTCGAACGACATGTCCTGATAGTCCTGCTCGCGGCGTTCGGAGTGGTTGATGAAGCCGGTCAGCTCGCCTTCGCCCAGCGGCAGCACGGCCTTGGCGCTGATCTGCTGCTGCTTCTGCTCGCCGCCGCCCTTCCACTTGTCAGACTTCTGATCGGCGACCGACACGAAGGCGCGCAGGCCACCGAGGTTGTCGAGCGTGCCGGTTTCAAAGCGGCCATAGAGGCGGTGCATCGAGTCCGAACCGACCGTGCCGGCCAGTTCGCCGCCCATGTCCTTGGCCGGGTCGCGCGAGAAGAATTGCAGCGTGCCGCCGAGGTTGGAGGTCGAGGCGGTCGAAAGCGCACCGGCGCCCTGCATCAGGTCCACACGGGCCACGTCTTCGGAGATGATGGCACGCGAAACGTGCAGGCCGTTGTGGTTGCCATAAGACATGTCGCCCAGCGGCACGCCATCCAGCGTAAAGCCGAGCTGGTTCTGGTTGAAGCCGCGCAGGGTGATGCGGGTGGACCATTCATAGGCCCCGAAGGCGTCAGCCGACTGGAAGGACACGCCCGGCAGCTTGTCGATAGCCTTCAGCGGCGAGGTGCCGGCGGCTTCGAGCGACAGTTCGCTGCCCTTCAGCGTCTGGAGCTGACGGCTCTGACCCTGACCATAGACGATGACTTCGGTGATCTCTTCGGCCGGAGCCGCGGCGGCCTCCGCCTTGGGCGCTTCCGCCGCCAGAACCGGCGCGGCAGCAAACAGAAGAGCCAGGGCAGTCCCGGCTTGCAGATAGGTTTTCATACTCAAATCCCCGATGGGCGTCCACACGACGCCACTGGGGAAGGCTGCTACGCGGCCATGATGACACCCGCTTAACCAAACGGCGACACAGCCATGTCAGCCGTGTCGCCGTTTTGTGACGGGGATTTTTCGCAACAGTGGGAAATGAGGCTTAGGCCGGGAACCACTTGCGCGTCTTGGAATAGGCCAGATAGCCGATATTGGCCCCCAGACGGAACCCGACGCCGGCGCGGATCGGGGCCACGATGGTGTCGTCGGACTGCTGATAATTGACGCCGAGGCCACCGATAAAATAGGCCGAGCCATCGACGCCGGGGAAGCGCTGATAGATTTTTTCAACATCATAAAGGCCATAGACCAGCGAGAAGACGCGCGAGGCATTGCCGCCGGTATCAAAGCCGACCGACGGGCCGCGCCAGAAGATTTTCTGCGGGCTGGGCAAGGCCTTCATATGGACCAGCCCCTTGCCATAGCGCAGACCTACGGCAATGGCGCCGGACACTTCTTCGCCGGCGATATAGGCGGTCGGGCGATCGCCATAGTCGGAGAAGATTTTTTCGATGGCTCCGCCCAGCGCCTCGACCGTCACGCCGAGGAAGTCGGACCCGGCGCGCAGGATTTCATCGCGCTGATAGCCTTCGGCACGACCGGATGCGGCGCTGGAAGACGAGGCGGAGGCTCCGGTCTGGGCCAGGGCCTGAAGCGGCGAAGCGATCAGCGGGGTGGCGGCCGTAGCGGCGGCTCCCATCAGAAAATGGCGGCGTTCCATGACGCAAGAGACTCCGTCGAAAATAAGTGTAAGGCTTTTATTAACCCTGAAGGCGTGACCAAATCCTTACCGGGGGCTTAAGGTGAGGTTTATCTCTCCAAAGCACATAAACTCGTGGCGGGATTACGACGAAAAGCCGATCAGATCAGCAAAGGGGGCAAATATGTGGAACTGGCTACGGAGGGGGTTTTCACTCAAAAAAGCACTCGAAGTTCCCGGTGATAGCGGCTTTGATGAAGCCACGCCCTTCTTGGTTGATCTCTTGGAAACGCACGGGATGGCCTCCGCCACAACTCATAATGGGTTTGTTTTTACGAGTGATGACTGGCCCGCCATACGAGCCCGTTTTGAACCCCAAGGAGAAGGTATCAGACAATGTCTGGACGTAGAGCTTTGGCTTGACCGCCACCGGGCGATTTATGAGAGATACCCCGGATCGGGAAGCGACGATGCCGAAGCCAAACGAAATGCTTTGGCCTACTTTTGCGGCGTAAGCCTACACGTCTACCTTGCTGCCTTTTGGAACCAGAGGTGCTGTGATCAGGTGGATGAAGAAATCTGGACAGTAAAGGGCGAAGTCTGGAACGCCTATATAAGCCCTTGCGTTCAGCGCGCCACAGATGGTCAGAAAATCCCAGTCCCCTTGGAATTTCTTCCTGCCCTTCAGGCGCTCGTAGAAGGCATATCGTTCAACGAGGATGTTGTAAGTATTTCCAGCTTCTACGGCGGTTTGCCTGACGCGCGACTGGCCGAGGTCAGAGTGAATAATGAGGTTAACGCTACACTCAGCGAAGCCTTGAAGGCCCTGCCTTGGCCGGAAAGCCCCGTCTTTTATTCTATGCGCAATTTCATAGTGTTGACACGACAAGTTCAATCATCCCAGCCCTGACGGCACTTCTTCTTGCCGGAGACCATATCGCGCAGGCCCGGATAGGCCCCGCGCCCTTCGCGGTACTTCTGCCATTCGCGTTCGCGGGCCGCCAGACAGAGTTGGGTGGGGCGGGTTTCCGGCGGTTTGAGCGGCAATACGACCTCTTTGGAAGCGCTGACGGGGCAGTCCTTGTCCATCGGACGGCCGTCATTGCGCTGCTGGATGCAAAATTGCCGCTTGTTCAGGGCGCGCGTCGCCGCCGCCCGTCCCGCGTCGCCGCCTTCGGCATAGGCGCGCGGTGTAACGCCGGTGCCGGTTTCGGTGGCTGCGGGCGGTGCGGATGGCCTTTCAATGACCGATGGCGGGGTCTGAGACTCAGGCGGGCGCGGCGCAGGCTGCGTAGGTGCGGGTAAAGAACGGCGCGGTGTGGGTTCGGTCAGCTTCGGGGCGGGCGCAGCCTCGGCTTGCGACTGGGGCCGATCCATAACCGGCATGGGCCACAGCTCGACTTCTACCGGCGGCGGCTCTGGCGCAGAGGGCGCGGGCGTCAACCACACCGCCAAAAAGCCAGCCACCGCGTGCAGGACCAAAGCCACCGCTACCGCCCAGCCCCACCGTCCTGCGCGGTTACGCACCTTGCCCTGCCCGTTCGTCATAGCCGCATTGACCACGCCGTCGTGTCGGGATTACGGCGTCAGTGGGGCGGCAATAGGCATTTTCACGACAAGGTGTACATAGAGCACCTGATCACGAAGCTTAACAGGTTTCGCCGCGTTTGCTTACCGGATGTGATGAGGCTGCGACATATCGACCCCTAACCTTTTTCGCAGTCGCAACATATATAGTCTTCGTCAACACAAGGAGAGTATCAGATGACCCTGATCAAGTTGAGCGACACGTTCGGTATGGTTGGCAACCTGTTGTTTGCCGGTATCCTGCCTATGGCAGCCCTGATTGCCGCAGCCAGCGTGCTGTAAACCGAACTGTAAAATCTATGAAAAAGGACGGCGGATCATCGGATCGCGCCGTCTTTTTCATTTGAAACGCCTCAAGTGAGAAACCGCGCCCAGCGCATTGACACACCGCTCAGGCCGGTGATGATGGCCGCATAATCTACAAAAACGCTACAGGAGCGAAACATGACCGCCATTGACCGCCGTGCCCTGCTGGGGGGGATCGCCGCCGGTGCCGGGCTTGTCAGCCTGCCGGCCTCTGCGGCGGCGGGGGGTACGGTGTGGGTCGGGGCCTGGGCCTCGGCGCAGATGGTCCCCAATCCCGACACCACCCTGCCGCCGGACATCGCTTCTGACGTGACGATCCGTCAGATCGTGCGTCTGACGCAGGGCGGGCGGCAGTTTCGTGTGCGGCTGTCCAATGTGTTCGGCACCAGGCCGCTGAAGATCGGCGCGGCCCATGCGGCAATTTCGGCGGATCAGATGACCTCGCGTATCGACACGACCAACGCGCGCGGCCTGACCTTCGGCGGGCGCACAGCGATCACTATTCCCGCCGGAGCGGAGTATGTGTCCGATCCTGTGGTCATGCCCGTCAAACCCTTCACCGACCTGACCCTGTCGCTGTACCTGCCCGAAGCCGCTTCGCCCCAGACCAGCCACCCCGGCGCGCGCATGGTCTCCTACTTCGCCAAAGGCAACCGCGTGGCGGAGGCGTCTTTGGACGGGGCGAAGACTATGGAGCGCTGGTTCCATATTTCGGGCGTCGATGTCTTGGCCCGGCAAGGCGCGGCGTCGATTGTGGCGCTTGGCGACTCCATCACTGACGGCTATGGCGTCAAGCCGGGGATGAATGCGCGCTGGACCGATCAACTGGCGCGGCGGCTTCAGGCCGATGCGCGCACGCGGCACTTGTCGGTGCTCAATGCCGGCATAGGCGGTGGGCGCATCCTCAATGACGGCTCAGGCCCCAATGCTATGGCGCGGTTTGAACGCGATGTGCTGAGCCAGACGGGGGTAAAGTATCTGGTCATCCTCGAAGGGGTCAACGACCTCGGCACCCTGACCAAGGATGCGCCGGTGAGCGCTGCGGCCCATGCGCAGTTGGTCGAAGACATGATCACCGCCTATCAGCAGATGATCCGCCGGGCGCGGGAACGCGGCCTCAAAGTCATCGGCGCGACCATCCTGCCCTTTATGGGCTTTTCGCTCTACCACCCCGATACGCAGAACGAAGCCGACCGTCAGGCGGTCAATCGCTGGATACGCACGTCAGGGGCATTCGATGCGGTGATCGACTTCGACAAACTGATGGCCGATCCGGCGGACCCGACGCGCCTCAAGCCCGACTACGATTCCGGCGACCATATCCACCCGTCGATAGCGGGCTATAGGGTGATGGGCGATGCGGTGGATTTGCGGCTGTTTAGGTAGCCTTATGGCTCACTTTCCGGGCAGCGCTTTTATTTGCGTACCAAACGAATAAATTTCCGGGTGCAGGTGCCGTTCCCCTGCCCCCTTCCCCTTAAGGGCGCATCATGCTATCGCCCCCGCATGACCGAACTGTCCCAAATTCGTAACTTTTCCATCGTCGCCCATATCGACCACGGCAAGTCCACCCTGTCCGATCGCCTGATTCAGTTCACCGGCGGCCTCACCGCGCGCGAGATGAAGGAGCAGGTGCTCGACAATATGGAGATCGAGCGCGAGCGCGGCATCACCATCAAGGCGCAGACCGTGCGCCTGAATTACAAGGCCAAGGACGGAAAAGATTACGTCCTGAACCTGATGGACACGCCGGGCCACGTCGATTTCGCCTATGAGGTGTCGCGGTCGCTGGCGGCCTGCGAAGGCTCGATTCTGGTGGTCGATGCGTCGCAGGGCGTTGAGGCTCAGACGCTCGCCAATGTCTATCAGGCCATCGACAACAATCACGAAATCGTCCCCGTTCTGAACAAGGTCGATCTGCCCGCCGCCGAGCCGGAGCGCGTGCGCGCCCAGATCGAGGACGTGATCGGCATTGACGCCTCCGAGGCCGTGCTGGCTTCGGCCAAGTCGGGCATCGGCATCGAGGACGTGCTGGAAGCCATTGTCACCAAGCTGCCCGCGCCCAAGGGCGACCCCACGGCCCCACTGAAGGCGTTGCTGGTCGATGCCTGGTACGACCCCTATCTGGGCGTCGTCGTGCTGGTGCGCGTGTTTGACGGCTTCCTCAAGCCCGGTCAGCAGATCAAGCTGATGAACGCCGGTGCCACCTACAAGATCGACAAGCTGGGTGTGTTTCAGCCCAAGGCCACCGATGTCGAGGCGCTGGGCCCCGGCGAGGTCGGCTTCTTCACGGCGCAGATTAAGGAAGTGCAGGACGCCGCCGTCGGCGACACCATCACCGATGAGCGCAAGCCGACGTCACAGGCCCTGACGGGCTTCAAGGAAGTGCAGCCGGTCGTCTTCTGCGGCATCTTCCCGGTCGATGCGGCGGACTTCGAAGACCTGCGCTCGGCCATGGGTAAGCTGCGCCTGAACGACGCCAGCTTCTCCTATGAGATGGAGACGTCGGCGGCGCTGGGCTTCGGCTTCCGCTGTGGTTTCCTGGGGCTGTTGCACCTCGAAATCATTCAGGAGCGCCTGAGCCGCGAGTTCAATCTCGACCTGATCGCTACCGCGCCGAGCGTGGTCTATAAGATCTATATGAACAATGGCGATGTGATCGACCTGCACAATCCGGCAGACATGCCGGACCCGGTGAAGATCGACCATATCGAGGAGCCGTGGATCAAGGCGACCATCTTCACGCCGGACGACTATCTGGGCGCGGTGATCAAGCTGTGTCAGGACCGCCGCGGCATCCAGACCGACCTCTCCTATGTCGGGTCGCGCGCCATGGCCGTCTATGAACTGCCACTGAACGAGGTGGTGTTCGACTTCTACGACCGTCTGAAGTCGATCTCGAAGGGCTATGCCTCGTTCGACTATACGATCGAGGAATACCGCGAAGGCGACCTCGTGAAAATGTCGATCCTCGTCAATGCCGAGCCGGTGGACGCCCTGTCCATGCTGGTGCACCGTGACCGCGCCGAACAGCGCGGCCGGGGCATGTGCGAAAAGATGAAGGACCTCATCCCGCAGCACCTGTTCGTCATCCCCATTCAGGCGGCCATCGGCGGGCGCATCATCGCGCGCGAAACCGTGCGCGCCCTGCGCAAGGACGTGACGGCCAAGTGCTACGGCGGCGACGCCACGCGCAAGAAGAAGCTGCTGGAGAAGCAGAAAGAGGGCAAGAAGAAGATGCGGCAGTTCGGCAAGGTCGAAATCCCGCAGGAAGCCTTCATCGCCGCGCTCAAGATGGACAATGACTGATGAGAAAAGCCCGGATCGCTCCGGGCTTTTTGATTGAGCGGAATGATTTCTAGTGGACTCATTCCGCTCAAGCCGCCATTGAGGCGGCGGCCAAGGTGGCGAAGCCACCGCCCGGCGAGGGCAAAACAAAGCTAGATCATTATGTTTCTACCAGAAATCATAATGATTTAGAGCTCCAGCGGAGTCACTTTGAGCAGTGACGGCGGGCTATATTGTCCCTGATAGGTCACCTCGCAGGTGCGGGTTCTGGCCATGCTGTTACCGTAAACCACCTGCGCCTTGCCGCCATATCCGATGGAAATCTTTTGTTCCGTCATGTGAACGTGTACGAAGGGCGCATCGACCAGACCCTTACAGGCCTTCGCCCCGGTAAAGCGGTGCGTACCGCCCAGCGATTTGATCAGCAGGTCATTATCAATGACCTCAACGACCCCCGTAAAGGACTGTGGCGGGATGATCGTTATGGTTTCGGTCACCGACGAGATTTCCGCCTGAGCGCTGCCCGCCAGCGACAATCCCGCCACAACCGCGCTTAAAACAAGACTCCGAGACATAAGCCCCCCTATAAATTTAACGATCCGTGCGTTGATACTTCTGCTTGCGCAGGGTCTTGACCTCTTCGGCGCTGACCGGTGTCACCGACTGCACAAAACAGGGCGTCTTGAAGCCCCCGACCCCGCTCTGGCGCACCGAAAGCTGCACATCCAGCGGATCACAAATCTGCACCGAGCCGCGGTATTCGAACACCAGAATATCAAAGGGCGTCAGCCGACAGCCATCGACCTTGATCAGCACCCCGCCGCGACCGGCGCCTTCGGCCAGTATCGTCTCCTGATCGAGGACGGTCGTGTCGATCCCCGGCCCGTTTACGCAGCGCGGGGGGGCCTTCTTTACGTCTTCCGCCTGTGAATTCATCGGGATGAAGGCCATAGCCATCAAGCCGCCCACAAGCCCGGCAGCCACGATCATCGTTCTTTTGCTGATGCCAAACATGTGTCTCTGCATTCCCTTATGCACACTCGGCCCCGCCCCTCAGCATGGACCGAAAATGAAGTCAGCGGTTTTCACGTTCCTGCGTTTGCCCGTTGTTTCCATAGCTCGAAACCGGTCGGGTTTATGCTCTAAATCATTGTGATTTCTGGCAGAAACATAATGATCCAGATTTTGTTTAGAGCGATATGTCGAAAAGTGCGGCACACTTTTCGGAATGCGCTCTAGTACTTTTTCGCCTCTTCCTTGGTTAGCGGGGTTATGGACTCGATCAGACAGCGCACCGGGGCCTCGTCAAAACGCGAATAGAGGATCTTGACGTCGCGCCGGTCGCAAATCTGCGTACCGCCGAAAAACTCAAAGCCGATCTTGTCCAGATCATCGAGGTTTTGACAGGGGGCCGAAAGCTTCAACAGGGCCGAACGGCCGAAGCTGTCTTCGATCAGCACCGTCGTCTTATCGACCACCATCTTGCGGTTCAGGTGGCTGGCGTCCAGACACCGCGCCTTGCCCGCCGGTTTGGGGGCGTCTTCGGGCGCGGCAGAGGCCAGACTCAAGGCCCCCAGTCCGCTGGTCACCACAACGGCCACCGCCGCCAGTTTCATCAGGACTTTCATCTCTGCACCCTCTTACGTTCCTTCTCTGTCCCTGTTTTCCGCCGTCTTCGGCGTGACGCCTTCGATACGGTCGGCTTCTTCCTTGGTAATGGCTTTGACATCGGTGATGTGGCAGCGCGCCAGACGGCCCGACCCCGGCTCGGAATACAGAACCTCCGCATCAAAGCCGCCGCAGACATTGATCGCCCCGGCGCGCGTGCGTATCCCAATACGGAAGGCGTCCTCGATGCCCATACAGGCCCCGCTCAGTTCCAGTTTGTAATTCTGGCGGCCATAGGTTTCGACAATCATGGTGCGCGAATCGATCGGATTAAAGCGGTCGATATCATCGCTGCGGAAGCATTTGCGCATTTCCTTTTGCGCCGGTGTCGCGGCCTCACGCTCGCGGTTCGGCTGAGCGGAGGCCGAAGATTGCGCCTGCGCCGGAAGCAGGCTGAGGGTCGTCAGCCCGGCGGCCGCCACGGCCACAACAGTCATCAGAGTCTTCATCGCATCACTCCTTCGCCAAACCGCACGCGACGGTCCTTTATCTCCAATGAGGCGAGCGGAATCAGGCCATTTAATGACTATGAACAGCCTGTAATCTTTCCGGGCGCAACCGATGCGCGGATGCCACAGTCAGCGGCGACGCTACCCCCAGCGCCTGCGCCACCGCCGCCATGCCGAGCAAAGGCCCCAGACACAGGCCGCGCGCCCCCAGACCGGTCAGCACTGTAAGGCCGGACGCCACCTCCCCCATCACCGGCAGGTGATCGCGCGTGGTGACACGCACCGCGGCGCGCGACACTGTGCCCTCCGCAGCCCTGTCCGCCGCTTCGGGGAGGGCGGCGCGCAGGGTGTCGAGATTGTGGGCGCGGTCGGTTTCGCGTCCCTCCGTTGCGCGATCCCCGCGAATATGGGTCGAGCCGAAGACAAACCCTTCGGGCATGGGCACGTAATAGCCCCCCCAGGCCTGCGGCTGCGGGTCCGGTGGCGGGGCGTCGGCGGTTTCGATCTGGCCACGCACCGGCCGCAGATCGAGCGCCTCGGCCCACGGCAGATCGAAAATCCCGTCGCCACAGGCCAGAAACACCCGATCATAGTCATGGACCGCCCGGTCAGTGACGATACGCACCGGCGCACCGGGCTCCACGCGCACTACGGTTTCGGCCACCACCGCAGCGTCTCCCAGAAGCGCCTTGACGATCTCCGGCGGGCGCACCGACGCCGCGCGCGCCATCCTGAGCCCTTCCGGGGTGAGTACCATATCGCCCGGCGCGAAATCGGGCTGGGCGGCGATTTTGGCAAAGCGCGCTTCGTCGCGCGCGTCGGCGCAGCGTTGCTGCACCCCCTGCGCCAGCACGGCTTCGGGACACAGGCGCGCATAGAGGTCGGTGGCGGCATAGAGCGCATCGGCAAACAGAGCGCTGATCGCCCCGCCCCCGGCATCCAGCCGCGGCGTAACCAGGCCCGCCGGATTGCCCGAGGCCTGCGGGCCAATGTCGAAAACAGTGGCCTGATAGCCATAATGGCGCAGGGCGTGGACGATGGAAGCCCCGGCAATGCCCCCGCCGATAACGGCGATGCGCTCTGGCGCGGGGGACGCTTTGACAGTGCCGGGGAAACCCGCCTCCAGCCGTTCGCGCTTGCGCCCAAAGCCGGGCTGTTTCGACACCTCAAAGCCGGCGGCCTGAAGCCCGCGCCGCACAAACCCCGCCACGGTAAAGGTCGCCAGCCGCGCGCCCGGCGCGCTGTGCGCCGCCACGGCGCTCAGCACGTCATCGGCCCACATGTCGGGGTTCTGCGCCGGGGAAAAGCCGTCGAGAAACCACGCATCGGCCTGACCGTCCCACTGGCTCAGCGCGTCGCGCACATCCATCAGGGCCAGCGTCAGGGTCACGCCCCATTCGGGGAAGGTCATCAGGTGAAAACCGCGCCGTTGCGGCGGCCAGCGGGCGATAATCGCCTCGGCAAAGGGGGCCAGTTCCGGCCAACTGGCCAGCGCGCGCGCAGCGGCCTCACGCGGCATCAGATAGGCTTCGACGGAAAACAGGTGCAGGTGCCCCTGTGCCGGCCGATGAGTGGCCCAGAGCTGCATCAGAGCAGCGATATTGAGCCCGGTGCCAAACCCCAGTTCGCCCACCGTGTAATGACGTCGCCCCGCCCACCCATCAGGCAGGCCACAGCCGCTCAGGAACACCGCGCGCGTCTCCGACAGACCGTCCTGCAAGGAATAGTAGATGTCATCGAAACGCGCCGAACGCGGGTTACCGTCTTCGGCAAAATAAAGCTGGGGGTCGTCGGTCATCGGGCTCACGCACAAAAAAGAAGAGGCCGTTCCCGGGAACGACCTCTTCCAAACTCTTATCTAATCCAGCGCCGCGAGGCGCAGGGGATTAGTGAGCAGCAGCCGGAGCTTCAGCAGCCGGAGCTTCAGCGGCGGCCGGCGAAGCGGCTTCCGAAGCTTCGACAGTGGCCGAGGCGTCAGCCGAAGCGTCAGCCGGAGCGGATTCTTCGGTGGCGGCGGGCTCTTCAGCCGGCTTCGAGCAAGCGGCAACCGACAGAGCGGCGACGGCGGCGGCGGCGAGCAGGGCCTTGCGGACGATTTCAGAGGTCATGGATCCAGATCCTTAGATTCTAACGTTAGAGCGCCTAGCAACTGCGCCCGACTCCTTCATACGCAAAACCGCTGAGTCTCGCAAGAGGTGTTTTCACAAATATGTGATCACCTCTCGCAACAAAGCCGCAATTCCCCCTCAAAATACGCCAAAGGCGGGAAATTGCGGCTTTTCAGCGGGACGGATTCGCCCCTGCGTTAACCTTACCCTATTCGTTCGGGATATTGTTGAGCGCCTCTTCCATCTCGGCAAAGGACGGCTGCGCCCCGGACGGGATGTTGCCACGACCGATTTCGACCGAAATCTGCGCCGCATTGCCGTGCAGGTGCGCCACCAGCACCGCCTGAATGATCTTGTAGAAGGCGCCTTCTTCTTCAACGATACCGTTGAGACGGGCCGCAAACGGCCCAACCAGCCCATAGGACAGCATAACACCAAGGAAGGTGCCGACCAGCGCGCCGCCGATCATGCCACCCAGCACTTCCGGCGGCTCGGTGATGGCACCCATGGTCTTGATAACCCCCAGAACGGCCACAACGATACCCAGCGCCGGCAGGGCGTCTGACATGTTTTGCAGAGCATGAGCGGGATGCGCAGCCTCGTGGTGATGCTTTTCGAGCTGCTTTTCCATCGCGTCCTCAACCTGATGCGGGTCTTCGAGGTTCATCGTCATCATACGCAGTGTGTCGCAGATGAAGTCGATGGCGAAGTGGTCCTTCATGATCTTCGGGTAGCGCGAGAAGATCGAGGAGTCATGCGGCTTTTCGATATGGCTTTCCAGCGCGATGACCCCCTTGGCCTTCATCGTCTTGGTCAGTTGGAACAACAGCGACAGAAGATCGCGATAATCGGAGCCCTTCCACTTGGGACCGCTGAACACCTTACCCAATCCCCCGGCCATTCCCTTTAGGGTATGCAGGTCATTAGCGATCAGCGTGGCACCAATGGCCGCCCCCAAGATGCCCGTAAGTTCGTAAGCCAGGGAGTGCAGAATCGGCGCCATGGACCCGCCGGACCACAGATAGCTGCCGAACACCGTGGCAAACAGGACGACAATACCGATAATCTGAAACATGCAGGCGGGGTCCGGAGAACTTCGTGATTCTTCCGACCTTACCCCGCCAAATCTTAAGAGGCGGTTTCCGGTTAACGCCTAAGGTTAATGAAAACCTTGTTGGGCCGCTATTGCGCCATAAACAGCTTAACCAGCTTGTTCATATCCATATAGCTGACGAACCCCATAGCGGCGGTCTGCACATCGGGATGGGCCATCAGATCCTTCATGCCGCGCTCTCCGACGCCCGAAAAGGCCTCACCGAAGGCGGCCTCAATGATATTCTTGTTGCCGGTCTTATAGATTGCGCGGATTTCAGCCCCGCACTGATCGACCATCAGCCGCGTCATCATGTTCCCGACGTCACGGTCAAGTGCCGTGCGTTCGTCCTGGGAAATAGCCGCATAGCGAGAGACGTCGGGGTGGCGCGCCATCATGAAGAAAACGTAGCGCAGGATCAGGCGCTCATCTTCCGCCGTCACCGCCCCGGCAATACAGGTCTTGAGCGCCGCCGCCTGTGCGTCACCCTGAGCGGGGGTGGCGGTCTGGGCGTGCGCCTGAGCCCCGAACCCCAATGCCGCCATCACCGCAAGGCTTATCAGCCCCTTTTTGATGTTCGATCCGTACATGATGCGCCCCTCCTCGTCACGTTTCAGAGCGGACATCCTAACCCGCCGCCGGAGCCTCGTCCATAGGCTGACGGGCTCAGCGGCGCGGCAACAGGTCATCGAGCGCCACAGTCTCCGGCCTGGCCGCCGTCTCGGGCGTCACGGTCGGCAGGGAGGTGGTGTCGCCCCCCGTGGTTTCGACGGTGCCTGTGGCCGCCTGATGCGCGTCGAAACAAGTCTCGGTGCATTCGATGACGCCCGGCACGGCGCGCGGCCGGGTGGCCTCGGCCAGAGCCGCAGCATCGCTGGCATCCGGCGATACATAGGCCATATCCGCCGCTGCTGAGGTTTCAGAGCTGAGCGAAGTGGCGTCTTCGGGCGGGGGCAAGGCCTCAGTCGCGGGCCAGACGCTGGCGAGGGCGAGCGTTTCCACCACCGGCGGGCGCACGTCCAGCACATCGCGCTCTATGGCTTCCGTGGCCGGGAACACGGCGTGCGGGTCGCGGCGCTCATCGACCTGAGTCAGCATAGAGCCATCGAAGGTGGCGATACGCGCCGCAACCGCCCCGCTACCCACCGTCAGCACCACCCCGGCGGCCCACAGGCTGAGGCCCAGCGCGCGCCGGGCCCTTAAAGCGGCATCAGGCGCGAGGACGGCGCTCATGCCCGCCTCCCACTGATCCGTGTCGCCTTACGACGCTGGATGTCCCTGACGAAGCGGGCCACCGCAACGACGGCCAGACCAACGCTGATCAGACCGCTCAGGCCGGGGGCCACACGCCGCGCATAGGGCGTATTGATCAGGCCCGCCGCCGCGATCAGTTTGGCCGACGGGGCACGACCGGTCAGGGTCTGAACGAAGGGCAGAAGGCTCAGCACCTGGGTGGCGACAGGGACGATACGGCGGGTCATCTTATCCTCGGCAGAATAGCTTGGTCTGCGCACCCTACGCCCAACCGCATAAGGATGAAGGCGCGGCCATAGCGGCGCGCCGTCAAAAAGGCCTCAAGACATTATGCCCACGGCCGAGGATGCTGACCGCATCCGGCCGTTGAAGACGCGCTTAATAACCGCGCGTGCGGTTCACTGTCAGCGGCAGTTCGCCCGTCATCCGCCAGCGGCGCAGATTATCCGCCACCACCTGCGCCGCTGTGTGGACGTTGGTCGGAGCGGAGATGTGCGGCAGGACCGTCACCTGCGGGTGGCACCACAGGGGCGACGCGGCCTCCAGAGGTTCGGACTCAAACACATCCAGCACGGCGTGCGACAGGGTGTGGTCCAGCGCCTGCAACAGCGCGGTGATGTCGAGCGCCGCGCCGCGTCCGAAATTGATCAGCCCCGCGCCCGGCGGCAGCCAGCCCAGGGTTTCGGCGTTCAGAATCCTTCGCGTGTCCGGCGTCGAAGGCAGCAGGTTGACCACTATATCACTCTGCGACATCAGGGATTGGAGCCCGTCCATGCCCGTAAACACTTCAAAATCGGCGGGTTTCGATGTGCGGCTCCAGCCGAGAACGCGAAACCCCGCCGCCCGCAGCCGCGCCACCGCCGTCAACCCCATATAGCCCAGCCCCAGCACCCCCACCGTCACCGCCGACGGCGCGCGATAGGGCCGCTGATGCCACTGACGCGCCGCCTGCTGACGTGCATAGGCCGGCATGCCGCGCTGAAGGTAGAGCGTCCAGGCCAGCACCGCCTCGCCCATCACGCGGCTCAGTTCCGGATCGACCAGCCGCACAATCGGCAGGTCCACCGGCAACTCAGCCACCAGCCGCTCGACCCCGGCCCAGACGCTGTGCACCCATTTGAGGCGCGGCAGGGCCTGCAACAGCGCCGGGTCAGGATTGGCCACTACGGCGACCTCAACCGCCTGCGGGTCGGCAGCGCTTAACGGCACGACGGGCATGTCCGGCAGGGCCGCAGACAGGGCAGCAATCCATGCCTGCGCTTCGGCATCGCAGACGCGGCCCGTAAAGACGATGGCAGACACAACACCTCTCCGCACCTTAAGACCCCCTTTATGCGGGCGTCCATAGGTGGGCGTCAATGACTCAGGGCTGAGGTTTCGACCCCGCCGTCGCGTCTGTTGCGGTTAGACTTTCGACACCGACCGAGGCCGTACCGTTGTCGAGATTGATCCACAGGAAGCGCCGCGCGTTTTCCGTCTGCAATTCCGTAAAATAGGCATCAATCTTGCGCCATTTGGCATCAGCATGGTGCCATTCTTTTGCGTTGCTTATCAATTCTGCGCTGACATTCAGGTTGTTATAATCCTTGCAAGCCTTGGTGGCGGCACCCGACTTGCCCTTGGCACAGTAGAGATCGAAATACGGCTGAAGAGCATCTCGGGTCTGCTGGTAATCAAGCTCAATAGAGTAACTGGCCCGCCCCGGTTTAGGGATGGAAATAGCCTGTAAATTCAGTAACGGCATCTCCATCGCCATGACCGACTTGCTTTGAACGGTGCCGGCATTGCGCAGGACGAGGCTGTCATCCCCCCCACCCAACAGCTTGCTCGCGACATCAAAAGGAGTAGTGATGATGCGGCTCAGGGCTGAATAGGCTGTAGGGCGGTTTTCCTGGCCTACCGTATTAACGAACTGCTTGTATCTGAGCCAAGCACCAACGCGATCTCCGTTGAATTTATTGAGAATATCTCCCTGTGAGTTTTTGAATAAAACGAAATTTGACCGCGTGATCTGATAATTATCACACCAGCGTTTAAAATCATCAACATTTAACTTAAATTTATTCACCAGTTCAGGAACTTGATCAGAACCCGGTTTATTGTTTAAAATACTGTTAGCCGCAGCGGTTAGTTTTTTGGCCTTTTCCTGCAATCCCAGAGTATTTTTGCAACCACTGACGTCGCTGAGCACTACGTAATTCAATTGCTCTACTCGCTGCTTGACAAACGTGTTTCGACGACTGGCGAGGTGGGTCCCGGTCACCGCCCCGGTGTAGAAACGCGACAAAGGTGACACAGAACGCAACTGGTCATTAATGACCGCCGCCAGCGCCAAGGTAGCAAAGCCATTTGACATGGCCGGGGTCACATTGTCCTTGCTGGCGAGATACCCCACAGCCCCTACCGATGACAGGAGGGCGTTTGTACGCCTAATATCGCGCATACAGGCCGAACGCCGAAACCATGAGGTCTGCACCACCTCAACAGCCTTTCTGAGATCCTCCGAGCCCATATCAGGAGAATAGTTCCCCGGAGACTGATTGATATCCCCCTCTTTACGGTCATATGTCGTGTTAAAGTAGCAAACAACACCATCTTGGAATGATGGCGGCCAATTAATACTGTTATATTGTTCTTTTTCTTTTTTTACTTTTTCTGCCTTTTCTGCGTCCTCTGTTTTGACCTGTGCCTGCGCCCTGTCAAAAACACCCTGTCCTTGCGACAGGTTGGCCACCGACGTATAGAAAGCAATGACGCAGACGAAGGCGAATAAAATACGGTTTGTCATGATGTAACCCCACCCGATTAAAGACGAACAGGCGACCATGAGCCTCGCGTTTATTCAACTTTAAAATGTGCGAATGTAACAAAATACATTCAAGGCGTGTCATTCGGATCACAGCGTTATGATCCGTTCCCTCACCCTTTCCGAACGCACGGCCCTGCCTGCGGGACTGATCGCTGCCGTGGCGGTCGAGGGCGTGCGGCTGATCGAGCGGGCGCATCCGCTGTCTTGGCTGTCGCAGGCCGTCGGGCGCGGGCCGCTGATCGTGGTGCGCGGACGCAGGATATTCTGGCCGGACCTGCCCGCTGATCTTTCGGGCCGTCCGGAGGTTCTGGCCCTGCTGGCGCATGAGTTGACGCATGTGTGGCAATACGCAAACAGCCTGACCCTGTGGCGCTATCTGTGGCGCGAACGCGGGCGCTATCGCTACCGCCTCACCCCCGGCAAAGCCTTTACAGACTATGGCTATGAGCAGCAGGCGGCCATGGTCGAAGACTGGGTGCGTGGCATGAACGGCCTGCCGCCGCGCTGGGGGCATCCAGCCGACGTCCAGAGCTTGCCCACCTGCCTGCCGTTTGCTTGACAAACCCGCGTTACGCCCACAGTCTGAGGGCATGGCCGAACCGAAGACCCAGCCCACCGACGCCGATCCCGTGGCCTTTCTGGACGCGAAAGCCCCCGAAAAGATGCGCGCCGACGCCCAGACCCTGCTTCGCCTGTTTGCGGACGTCACAGGCGAGCCGCCGGTCGTGTGGGGGACGTCCCTGATCGGCTATGGCCGCTACACCTATCTCAGCGGCAAGACGACGGTGCCGTGGCCGCTCAGCGCGTTTGCCGTGCGCAGCGCCGCCCTTACGCTCTATGTATTGGCCAGCGCCCCGGAGCAGGCCGATCACCTCGCCCGCCTTGGCAAGCACACCACCGGCGGCGGCTGCCTCTATATCAAGCGTCTCAGCGAGGTGGATATGGACGTGCTGCTTGAGATTATTGCCACCGCACACGCCCTGATGACGGCGCGTCACCTGTCGTCCTGATGCCTTTCTGATCTCTTCATCTGCGGTTCAGCCTTAATTTTGTAAAAGGCATAGGCTAGAGCGGAACGACCTCTAGCTGAATCGTTCCGCTCAAGCCGCCATTGAGGCGGCGGCCAAGGTGGCGAAGCCACCGCCCGGCGAGGGGCTAAATCAACGAGAGAAAGAACAGAAAGATGGATCTGCCTATGTTTGTCAAAGCCGCCAAGCCCGCCCTGCTGGCTGCCGCCCTGTGCCTGACCCCGGCCGCCGCCGGACTGATCCCCGTGAGCGCCGTCGCGCAGCAGACGCAGCGCGAAATCTCCGCCGATCAGGCCTTTCCCTTCCTGTCGAAATTCCTCGCCCTGCCGACGTCTGAGCGCGATGAGATCACCGTCGCCTATATTCTGAAGATCAAGGGCGGTACGCAAGGCGCCAGCATCGTACTCAAGCACAATGGCCAGAACCAGAAGCTGAATATCGGCGGTGACGGGCGTATCACCCCCCTGCCGACGCTGGCACAGTTGCGCGGCGGGGCTACGGTGGTCGTCAATGGACCGGAAAAGGGCGTGTCGATGCGCGTGCGCGTCTATGCCACCGAAACCCCGGCGAAGACCATGACGGTCGCGCCGCTGGCCAAGGCCGTGACGCAGAGCAACAGCGTGATGCGCAAGGTCGGCGGCGTGCTGGCCTTGACGCAACCGAAGCTCGACCGGCTGTATTTTGTCGGCTCCGGCAATGCGCGCGTGACGATGGCCGATGGCAGCCAGAAGCTGCTGCCGAAATCCGCCGTTGATGACGCCTACCCGTCCGGCACCCCCTATCTGGTGCCCACGGAATACCCCGGTGCGGTCAGCGTCAGCTTTGATGCCACGCCGTCAAAGATCGGCATTGACGACCGGGCGAAATAGATTTGAGATAGCCGTGATTTTGCCGCGATCCCGAACCACAGTTCGGGATCGTCTGTTTTTGCGGGGTGGTTCATGACTGTTTTCAATCGGCGGGCATTCGTAGGGTCAGCGGCAGCGCTGGCGGTCTTGGGGGCCTCCACAGCGCGGGCCGAAACCAAGGACGTGCCGTGCACGGACATCTTCCCGTTTCTGCTCAACTACCTGAACCTGCCAACCGCCGAACGCACGCACTTCCGGCTGGCTTACAAACTGGCCGTCACCGGGGCTAGGCTGTCGGATATCCGGCTGGTGCTGAAGCATAATGGCGAAACGCCGCTCAACGTGGCCGCCGACAACACCCTGACGCCCCTGCCCCCCGTCGCGGCGCTGAAAGCCAAGGCCCCGGTTACGGTCACGCGCCCGGACGGCAGCAAGATCGGCCTGACCCTGCTGATCGCCGCCGCCCTGCCGCCTTCGGCCGCCTATGCCGCCCCCGACCTCAAGAAGGCCGTCGATCAGGCGCGCGCCGGGGCCAAAAAGGCCGCCGGTGTGATGAGCCTGGCGGTGCCCAATCTCGACCGCATCGTCTTTGTCGGGGCTGCGGGCGGGCAGGCCATCGGCACCGATGGCAAGGGCGTGGCCCTGCCGAAGACCAAGGACGGGCATCCGGTGTTTCAACCGGCAGCGCAGGCTACGGCGGCGCGCGTCACGCTGGACAAGGCCCCCACCCTGCTCAGGATCGACGCCAAGCCGAAATAAAGGCGGTGACTTAACTTAACCGCGCATCTGGCGGATCAGCATGTAGTTGCCGAGCAGACCCGCGGCGAAGGCGGACACGGCGCACAGCGGCAGGCAGATCAGCACCACCCAGGTGGGGTGCGGGATGAAGCTCATATGGATCATGTAGCTGGCCACCAGCAGCACGCCGGTGAGCCACGCCGGAAAGGCCCCGACCTTAGCCATACGCACGGCCAGATAGCCGCCGCCGAACGTGCCCAGCGCCCATGAGATGATCTTGATAATATAGGCGTCCGCCGGCACCGTATCGAGCAACTTGGCAATGTCTTCGGGGCTGGCCATATCGAAGGTCGGCGGCGGCGGGAACATATAATTGCCGACCTGACGCAGGATGGTATCGAGCACCATGCCGAACAAAAGACCCGTCAGCACGGCCAGCGTGATATTGAGCACGCTGCGCGTCTTGTCCTCGTCCCACACGGTAAACCACGTGACAAGCCGGTCTGTTACCGATGCCTTGGCCATTTCTGCCTCCCTGACTGGCGGAGAAAATGACAAGGCGCGCGGCTTTGGTCAACGTCTTTATAAAGACAGCGTTACCACAGGGTTGAAAATCGTTATCCCGTTCAAGGCAGGGGCAGCGGGCGCGAATTGCCGTTTTCGTCGATGGCGACAAAGGTAAAGTCGGCATCGGTCACCTTGATGCGCACGTCGGAGTCGCGTGAGCGCCGCCACGCCTGAACGTGGATCTTCATCGAGGTACGCCCGGTGGAGATCAGCTCGGCATAGACGGACACTTCGTCGCCCACCCGCACCGGCGTATGGAAGGTCATCCCCTCAACCGCAATGGTAGCGGCGCGGCCCACGGCCCGGCGCGCGGCGACGTTACCAGCGGCGAGGTCCATCTGCGACATCAGCCAGCCTCCGAAAATATCGCCCGCCGGATTGGTGTCCGCCGGCATAGCAATGGTGCGAATGGCAATCAGCGCCTCGTTCGGCTGCGTGTCTTTCTGGTGTTTCATCGACTTACCCCACATGCCGCTATTCATTGCCGCAGGTTTGACTTTTTGCAATGCAAAAAAAGCCAAAACAAAAAGCGACGAAGCTGAGGCTTCGACGCTTTTTAAAGATCGGATCGTGTCCGTAAGGCTTACTTCGAGCGGCCCGTGGTCGCACCGCCTTCGCGTTGCAGACGCTTGCGCGCCAGCTTGCGGGCGCGGCGCACGGCTTCGGCCTGCTGGCGAGCGCGCTTTTCAGAGGGCTTTTCGTAGTGGACGTGACGCTTCATTTCGCGGAAGGAGCCTTCACGTTGCATCTTCTTCTTCAGCGCCTTCAGGGCCTGATCGACGTTGTTGTCGCGGACAAAGATCTGTACCAGAGGTATCTCTCCATTCTGTCTGTTCCGCCGGACCGTAAAGCCTTGCGACGGACCGCCTCGCCCTTTTGAAGTTCGGGCCATAAAAGGGCGGAGGGTGAAAACAAGCTGCCCGCAAACCGTGGTCTGCGGGCGTGTGGGCGAAGCCATTACATCATGCCCGCGCCCAATTCAAGCCGCACCACCTTTGAAAAACGCCGGATTAAACATTTTATCGGGCTGTTGCCTTTTGACGCAGGTGCAATTTGGTCTTGGCGCGGGGCGGGCTTGGGCCTATTCTGGGTCCATGTCCGCAAATGCCCTTACCGAACTGGAACAGTCACTGGCCACGGCCTGTGCCGCGCTGATGCCCGATCTGGGCCTGACCCGCGTCACCGTGCGCGTCGCGGGTGCGCGAATCGGCCTCAGCCCCGCTGAAGTCGAACTGATCTGTCCCAACGGGCCGTCGGACATCGCCGCGATCCTGTGGCGTCAGGGGGATGCAGCGCTTGCGGGTGATGACATTGACGCGCAACTGTCTGCGATGAAGGTGCGTGAACGCATCGGCTTCCTGCTCAACCGCCGCATCGACGCCGCCTGCGCGGATGAACGCGCCACGCACCGCCTGATAGGGCACCTGTGCCTGCCGCAGCATCTGGGGCTGTACCGTCGCCTGCTGTGGGAGTCGGCTGACCTTGTGTGGCGCAAGGCGGGGGATAAGGCGCTGGATGAAAACCACTATTCCAAACGCGCCATCGTGTCCGGCATTCTGGCCACGGCCCTGATGACGCGCCTGACGCAAGGGGTTGAGGCCCAGCACGAGCAGATCGCCCGCAATATCGAGCAGGTGATGGCGTTTGAAAAATTCAAGGCCAAACTGCCGCTCAAGCCGGAAGACGCGCTTTTGGGGGCCGTGGAATTTCTGGGTAAGCTGCGCTTTGGGGCGGCGGCCTGATCTCCGCCTTTACGTTACGTCGCCATGTGAGGACACGCCACCTACAGTCTGGCTCCTCTCCTCACCATCTCATGGGGAGGTGGCATTTTTGAGCGTCAGCGAAAAAATGACGGAGGGGGTACAAATGGTCGACAGAATACCCCTCCGTCTGCTCGCTAAGCTCGCATCCACCTCCCCACAGGTGGGGAGGAGATTAAAGACTCGCCTTCAAGCGGTTGATATGGCCCATTTTGCGGCCCGGACGGGGATCATCCTTGCCATAGATATAGAGCCGTGAGTCCGGTTCCTGCGACAGGGCTTCCCAGACCAGCACATCCGGCCCCAGAAGATTGGTCATTTCGACCTGAAAACGCGCTGTGGTATCGCCCAGCGGCCAGCCAGCGACGGCGCGGATATGCTGCTCGAACTGATCACACAGGCAGCCGTCCTGCGTCCAGTGTCCGGTATTGTGCACGCGCGGCGCGATCTCGTTGAGGATCAGTTCATCGCCTTCGAGCACAAACAGCTCGACGCCCAGTACGCCCACATAATCAAGGCCTTCCAGCACCTTCCTGGCAATCGTCTCGGCCCGTTCTTTCAAGGTTTCCGAGACCACTGCCGGGGCCAAGGTCGTTGAAAGAATGCCGCTGACGTGGTGGTTTTCTCCGACCGGATAGGTTTTCACCGTACCGTCGTAGCCGCGCGCCGCGATCACCGAGACTTCGCGCTGAAAATCGGCCTTCGCCTCCAGAATCGCCGGGCGACCATTGAGGCTGTCGAAGGCCGCTTTCGCTTCGTCGGCGGCGCGAATCCACACCTGACCCTTGCCGTCATAGCCTTCGCGGCGCGTCTTCAGAAGGGCGGGCAAGCCATTGGCTGCAATCGCCTTTTCGAGATCGTCAAGGCTGTTGATCTCATAGAAATCGACCGTGCCGATGCCGACGCTGCGGGCAAAGCGCTTTTCGAGGATACGGTCCTGCGTGATGCCCAACGCCCGCGCATTGGGGGCGACCTTCGCGCCTTTGGACACCAGATAGTCGAGCGAGGTGACGGGTACGTTTTCAAACTCAAACGTAATCACGTCCGAGGCCGCGGCAAAGCGATCGAGCGCCGCCTCATCCGTATAGCGCGCCACCTTCGACACCGCCGAGACGCTGGCCGCCGGCGATTCGGCGTCGGGCCCATAGACCACCACCTTGAAGCCCAGCCGTGACGCCGCCTGCGACAGCATCCGCCCCAACTGACCATCGCCCAAAATGCCGATTTTTGACCCCAAAGGCAGCGGTTTCAATGGTTTAGTCCTCAACGCTATCGGGCACGCCGTCGGTCTGCGCCTGACGCAGGGCTTCGACGCGGATCGCCAGTTCGGGATCGGACAGGGCCAGAATCTGCGCCGCCAGAAGCCCGGCATTCTTGGCACCGGCTTCCCCGACCGCCAGCGTGCCGACCGGCACACCGCCCGGCATCTGCACGATCGACAGGAGCGAGTCGAGGCCTTTCAGCCCGTCGCGCACCGGCACCGGCACGCCCAGAACCGGCAGCGGCGTCAGCGAGGCGGTCATGCCCGGCAGGTGGGCGGCCCCACCGGCGCCGGCGATAATGACCTGAAAACCCTCAGCCTTGGCGGATTTGGCAAATTCGACCATGCGCTCCGGCGTGCGGTGCGCCGAGACGACGCGCGCCTCATAGGTGACGCCCAGGCCGTCCAGCGCCTCGGCGGCCTTTTTCATCACCGGCCAGTCCGAGCGCGAGCCCATAATGATGGCGACTCTGGGTTTCGACGCGGTCATGCCCACCTCCGAAAGCTGAAAGGCCGCGAACTATAGGATTAGGCCCCGGCCTGCAAGGGGCGTCTGTGCAAATAGCACTCGCTTCGCGCCCCAAACGCCGCTAATCTTGGGCGCATGACCGCCTTGCCGCCCTCAGCCTCTGCCGATTCTGAGCCCTCCGCCCTGTCCGCGGGCGGATTGACGGCGTCGATGCAGGCCCTGCTGCAAAGCCAGTTTGGTGGCGCCCCTCGCCCTGTTACGGCCCCCGCCCCTACCCCGCCCGCGCCGGAGCCCCAGACGGGTGACGAATGGCCCTTGGCGGCGCGCACCCTGATCGACAGCCTGATCCGCGAAAACATCCGCCTGAAGGCCGATATCAAGGCCCTGACCGAGCAGGTGGCGCTGGCTGAGCACCACGCCGATCACGATGTGCTGACGCCGACGCTCAACCGTCGCGCCTTCCTGCGGGATCTGGGCCGCGCCATGGGGGATGGCCGCCGCTATGGCGATCCGGCCTGCCTGATCTATCTCGATCTGGATGGTTTCAAGGCCATCAACGATTCCTACGGCCACGCCGCCGGCGACAAGGCGCTGATCCACATTGCTGAGCGGCTCAACGCCAATGTGCGCGAAGGCGATTCGGTCGGGCGGTTGGGCGGCGATGAATTCGCCATCTTGCTGCGTCACGCCGATATTTCCGTCGCTCGCAGCAAGGCGCAGAAGCTTGAGGCTGAACTGAATATCGCCACCTTTGAGCATCAGGGTCTGTACCTGCGCGTCGGCGGTTCGTTTGGCGTGCGTGCCTACGAAGGGCAGGCCTCGGCCGAAGAATGGATCGCCGAAGCCGATGCAGCCATGTTTCTGGTCAAGAAATCGAGCCGATGAGCGCCCCCCAAAAAGTGTGTAGCGGTTTTTGGATACGGGGGCGCGACTAAAAGATGAGCCACATAGCCGCCGTTACCCTCGTCGTGCCCGATTACGATGAGGCCATCGCCCATTACTGCACCGGGCTGGGCTTCGACCTGATCGAGGATAGCGACCTCGGCGGCGGCAAGCGCTGGGTGCTGATTGCCCCGCCCGGTTCGAGCGAAGCACGCCTGCTGCTGGGTAAGGCGTCGACCGAGGCTCAGCGCGCCGCCATCGGCAATCAAGCCGGTGGGCGTGTCTTTCTGATCTTGTTCACCGATGACTTTGCCCGCGACCATGCGCGCTTCAGCGCGGCGGGCGCGGTCTTTACCGAAGCCCCACGCCACGAAGCTTATGGCACAGTGGCCGTGTTCCGCGACCGGTTCGGCAATCTGTGGGACCTGCTGGAACCGAAGGCGTAATCTCCGAGCTGTGCAACCGAGTCGTCCCCTATGACATACTGAACAACTGCTTGTGCTGTTCGATGGCATAGGCGTCGGTCATACCGGCAATATAGTCGCAGACCACGCGGGCGCGCTGGGTTTCGGTATCCTTGGTGCACACCCGCCCGTACCAGTTGGGCGGCAGCACCTCCGGCTCCTCCATATAGAGGCGGAACAGGTCATTCAGCACGCGCCGCGCCTGCGAGCGGTGGCGATTGACGGTATAGTGCTTGTACATGCGCGCATAAAGAAAGGCCCGCAGGCGCGACAGGTCCTCATTCACCGTGCGCGAAAAGGCCACCATCTGACGCCCAGCACGGCGCACATCCTCCGCCGTTTCGATGCCGTCTTCTTTCAACCGCCGCTCGGTCTCCAGACAGACATCGCGGATCATAAAGCCAATCACGCGGCGGATGGCCTCCAGCCGTAACAACCGTTGATCGATCAGCGGCCAGTCCTTTTCGACCTCGGCAATCGCCGGTCCGATCAGCGGGATGTCGCGCAGGTCAGTCAGGGTAAACAGCCCGGCGCGCAAACCATCATCGACATCGTGATTATTATAGGCGATGTCGTCGGAAATTGCGGCAATCTGCGCCTCAAGCGACGCATAGGTTTCCGGACGCAAGTCCCAGAAATCGCTGAAATCGGCCACGGCCTTCCAAGCCGGCTGGCCCAGCTTGTGCGCCACGGGGCCGTTGTGCTTGATCACCCCTTCCAGCGTCTCCCAGGCCAGATTGAGTCCCTCAAACGCCGGATAGCGATGCTCCAGCCGCGTCACGATGCGGAAGGTCTGCACATTGTGATCGAAGCCGCCCCACGGCTCCATCATCTTGTGCAGTTCGTCCTCGCCCGCATGACCGAACGGCGAATGACCCATATCGTGCGACAAGGCGATGGTCTCGGCCAAATCCTGATCGGCCCCCAGCGTGTGCGCCAGCGAGCGCGCCACCTGCGACACCTCGATCGAATGCGTCAGGCGCGTGCGGAAATAGTCGCCGTGCCCCGCCACAAACACCTGCGTCTTGCCCTTCAGCCGCCGGAAGGCCGTGCAGTGGATCACCCGGTCACGATCCCGCGCAAAGGCCGTGCGCGTCAGGCTGTCCGGCTCGCTATATAACCGTCCGCGAGAGCGGCTGTGGTTTTCGCTATAGGGCGCAAGCGTCAGGATCAGCGGATCATGCACGGGCAGGGTCTTTCGCAATGGAACTTACGCCCTAAATCCCCCTCTGCGCGCCAATTTGCAATGCAAATTCATGACAAAAAATAACTAAGCCCTCTAAAACTCGCGCCCGCCCCGCGCTATATTGCGCTCATGAATCCGATTACGCTTTCCGCCAGCGCCGCGCGCCACCTCAACCGCCTGTCCGCCGACGCCGGGCACCCGATCCTGTTGCGCGTCGCCGTCGAAGGCGGCGGCTGCTCTGGCTTTCAGTACCAGCTCGATCTGGTCGAAGCGCCCGAAGACGGCGATACCGTCATCGCCTATGACGGCGCTCAGGCCCTGATCGACGAAGTCTCCGCCCCCCTGCTGGCCGGGTCGATCATCGACTATGTCGAAGAACTGGTCGGCGCGCAGTTCAAAATCCTCAACCCGCAGGCCAAATCGTCCTGCGGCTGTGGCGTCAGCTTCTCGATCTGATTTTTGACCTGTGTTTTGGGCCGTTCAAGAGCCTCCGGCGGGCAGGGGCACGGCCCCTGCACCCTATTGTCTTCCCTGTGGCAGCGCGAGGGCAAGGCATTCGAGCTTTGGCGGTACAGACTGAGGCGAAACCCGTGGGCGCCTGAGACGCTGGCAAACGACACAACCGACGCCACAAAATATGATTGCGGGTCATGCCATTAGAAATGACTGTACTTATCTCAATAAATAAAAATTGATTTCAGTTTATCTTCTTTGTCGCTTTTCGGTTTAAACACGGACAAGCACTCACCGTACAATTTCGCATTATCAGTTACCCTGCGTTTTGGTATACTCATTTGCGAAACATTCCGGTCGAAGAGATAAACGGAATTTAACCACGATCCTGCGTATTTTTCAGATATATAACCGTCTGTTAGATCAAATTTGCGGCCATCCTTAGTGAAAACGTTATAGTCAGCCGCCGAATTCAGGTTTCGATTAAAACCCCGGCGAACATGTTTTGAATTTTTGTCACACGACAGATCGACCCAAGCCAAATCTTTGATCATATAGGTCTTGGTTTCCATAGAAAAATAATTCAAATTTCTTGTGACGATTTTATCGCTATATATAGCAACCCCAGAAAAAAGACTTGTTATCAGGCAGAAAAGAAACAATAAAATGCTTATCTTTACTGCATTGCGGAAAAAATCTGATTCAAATAGATTGATTGCAGCCCACATTCCAAGGACAATAATGCACGGAAAGTTGAGCAACGGCCACCAATAATTCGGCACATCAGGTAGAAATTTAGGAAATATGGAATAATTTATTAAAATTAATTTACTTGTAAGGAACAAGTAAATAAAGAATAAAAACATGGGCACAACCATGTTTAAAAGAGCATTCGACATCCGCTGCGCTTTCACCGTTCCCTCCCCGCTTCGTTGACCGTCTTGGCCAAGCGTAACACAGGTCGCTGTTGACCCGGCGTTTCCCCGTGACGCTCTCTGCCGTCAGACGCATCCCAGATGACAACGGGTTTGAGGGATCGTCAACGCGAAAAGCTCCGTGTTGTTCGTCGCCCCTCGCGGCGCAAACCTCGGCATTGCCGGTTTCAACCCTTTTGCCCCCAATCTATCCCCGCACTAAAAAGCGCGGTTACCCTTTGGGGCATGACCGAGACGACGGACATGGCTGGCTCTCTGACCCCCGAACAGCGGCGCGAACACTTGCGCGCCTATGCGGACCGGATGCTGCTGGCCTTAAGCGCGATGGACGCGCCTGAAACGCCGGACGCGGTCACCAAGGGCATCCGCACAGCGCTGATGATCGAGCGCCTCTATGCCCGCTGCGACGCCTCTCAGGCACAGGCGCACAAACACGCCATCGCCGCCATCGAGGATCAGGTGAAGCTGAAAAACAAACTCGAATGGTCTGGAGACTGGCTCGACAAGGCGCCGGACGTGCCCTTCATCACACTCAAACCCGATGCGCTCAAAGGGATGCAGTGGCCGCACCCGCCGCGCGATCACATGGCTGAACTCAGCGCGCGGATCGAACAAATGCGGGTCAATGCCCGCGCCTACAAACAAGCGCGGTCACAACCGGCACCACAGCCTGAAACCAAACCTGTCGCACCGGTCGAGGTCAAACCCGCTCCTCAGCCGAAATCTGAAGCTGCAGCCCCGTCGCGGCCCCTGACGCCGCAAGAAATGGCTCTGCGGGAGCGCGTGCTGAACACGGTCGCCATCCCCCGGCCGCAGGATACGCCGTTAACGGCGCACGATTACGGCCTGATCCGGGATGAGGACGTGGAAATCCTCCACGGTGACCGGCTCCCCCGCCTGTATGAAATGGGCGAGACGCGCGACACGCTGCTGAAAGCGCTGAAAGCCTATAGCCGCGAAGACCTCAACCTGCTGTGGCCCGACCTGTTCCCGCTGGATACGGGGTGAAGGGTTTAGCCACTGGAGATTTGGCCACTGAAGATTAGCCACGAAAAACACGAAAAGACACGAAATTAGCCGTTAAAGCGCCCGGCCCACAGGGCCATGACCTTCGTGCGGCCTGCACGAGTGAGGGGCGCTGCGCGCCAAAGGGCTTTGAACCACAGATTTCACAGATGGCACAGATTGGCGCTGCGCGCCCCTGCGTGACGCAGGCACGGATAATCTGTGAAATCTGTGTAATCTGTGGTTTCTAAAAAATCTCGCGCGCCACAGTGCTGCATTTGATAGGTCAGGCGCAGACTTGTGCCACAGGCTCCCGTTCGTGCTTTTTGTGTTTTTAGTGGCTAAACCCTTTAGCCTCACATCCGGGGTCCGGGGTCAACTGACCCCGGAATCCTTACACCGATCCACAACGCGCTCAGCCGCAACCCAGACGCGCGCGATATTGGCTTTTGAGGCCGTATAGACGATTTTTTGCAGCACATCGGCGTCACTATCGAGGTCGTCCATCAGGCGGATGGTCCCGTTCGCGGCCTGCGGATCAATCAGTTGCGCGTCGAAATAGCGACCGGGCTCAAAGCTGCCGACGGGCAGGTCCAGCGCTTCGGCCCCGCCTTTAGTGGCGAGGTAGAAGGCGGTGCGCCAGTCGATCTGGCTGTCGCGGATGCCGCGGTTATCCCAGTGCAGGCGCGCATCGACGCCGTCGTGCAGGGCGCGGGACGAGGCGACGGCCCAGCGCATATTGTCGTAGATCGAGGACGACGGCCCACCCGAAATATCGGTGCCGAGGCCCACGCGCACGCCTTTTTCCAGCGCGCGTTTGAGCGGGAAGACGGCGTTGGAGAAGTAGTAGTTGGACAGGGGGCAATGGGCGACGCCGGCGCCGCGTTCACGGATGGTCTGCATATTGGCGTCGGAGATGAAGTTGGCGTGGGCCAGCACCGTATGCCGCGTCAACAGGCCGAAACGGTCCAGACTGTCGGTATCTTCGCGGCCGTGGCGATCAAGGACGTAATTGTGTTCCCAGTCGCTTTCGGAGCAGTGGGTCTGAACGTGGCAGCCGCAGCGACGGGCGATGTCGCCCAGCCCTTCCAGCGCCGCATCGGTACACGAGGCGATAAAGCGCGGCGTGACCACCGGCTTGATACGGTCGCTGTTGAGGCTGCGCACATGGTCGATAAAGGCTTCGGTGCCACGCAGGGCGGCGTCGGTGGATTCGACGTAGAAGTCCGGGCATTGCTCCGGATTGTCCATCGCCACCTTGCCGATCAGGGCGCGCTGGCCCTTGGTCAGACAGATGTCGGCCAGAAGGCGCGTAGCGTCCTGATGCTGGGTGGCGAAATAGAGCGCCGTGGTGGTGCCGTTCGACAGGAGGTCGTCCACCAGCCCTTCGTAAGCGCGGCGCGCGAATGACAGGTCGGCATAGCGCGCTTCCAGCGGGAAGGTATGCTTTTGCAGCCAGACCTCCAGCGGCACGTCCAGCGCCTTGCCCAGTTGCGGCCACTGCGGGGCGTGGATGTGCAGGTCGCAAAAGCCCGGCAAGGCGTAGGTGCCCTCTGGTAGGGTTTCCAGCCGCCCGGCGGCGCGGTCTTCGGACAGGGCTTCGGCATAGGTCGGCGCGTCGGAGCGCAGGACCTCAAGGATACGGCCCTCCGCATCGCAGCGGATCAGGGTATCGCGCAGGACCTCAATGCCGCCGCAGACGGGGGCGTGGAAGAAGGTGCCTTTGAAAGAACGGGGTGTGGTCATTTCGTCCAAGCCTCCCCCCTGATATCAGGGGGGAACCCGGCAAAGCCGGAGGGGGGTTAGAGGTAGGGCATAACCCCACCCGGCCCTTCGGGCCACCCTCCCCTGAAATCAGGGGAGGTGCTTAACTTGTGTACGTGTCGATGGCATCTAGGTGCTTAAATACCTCCGCATCGCTGAGGAAGGACCCCAGAAACGAATTGCGCGCCAGGGTGATCAGGTCGTCGCGATCGACCAGCCCCGACGCCGCCACGGCGCGGTAGTTGTCGTTCACATAGCCGCCGAAATAGGCCGGATCGTCGGAATTGAGCGTGGCGCGCAGGCCCTTGTTCAGCATGGTGCGGATGGGGTGCTGCGCCATGTCGTTGACCACACACAGTTTGAGGTTCGACAACGGGCAGACGGTCAGCGTCATGCCCAGACGCGCCAGCCGCGAAGTCAGATGCGCGTCTTCCAGCGAGCGGTTGCCGTGGTCGATACGGTCCACCTTGAGGATATCCAACGCTTCGTGGACGTATTCGGGCGGCCCCTCCTCGCCGGCATGGGCGACTTTTTTGAGGCCCAAAGCACCGGCGGCCTCAAACACGCGGGCGAATTTCGACGGGGGGTGGCCGACTTCGGACGAGTCGAGCCCCACCCCGGTCAGGCGGTCGAGAAACGGCTCGGCGGCCTTTAAGGTGGCAAAGGCCGCGTCCTCATCGAGGTGGCGCAGGAAGCACAGGATCAGTTTGGAGGTCAGGCCGTATTCGGCTTCGGCCGCCTTCATGCCCGACGTCAGGCCGTCCATCACGACCGACATCGGGATACCGCGGTCGGTATGGGTTTGCGGATCGAAGAAGATTTCAGCGTGGCGCACGCTGTCGGCGTGGGCGCGGTCGAAATAGGCCTTGGCGAGGTCGTGGAAGTCGTCTTCGGTGCGCAGGACATTGGCCCCCTGATAGTAGATGTCGAGGAAGTCCTGAAGGTTGGAAAATTCGTAGGCCGCGCGCACCTCTTCGACCGATTTGAACGGCAGGGCGATCTTGTTGCGTTGCGCCAGCGCGAACATCAGCTCCGGCTCCAGCGAGCCTTCGATGTGGAGGTGCAGTTCGGCCTTGGGCAGACCGGCGATAAAGGCGTCAAGCGACGGGAAGGGTTTGGTCATGACGGGTATCCTCGGTCAGGGTGCGGATTTTATCTGTAATTTGAAGCAACTGCGCGGCGACGGCAACCGCGATCACCTCCGGGGCCTTGCCCGTAATGCCGGGCAAACCGATGGGGCAGGTGATACGCGCGATCTGGTCTTCGGCAAAGCCATCCTTGCGCAAACGGCTGAAGAAGCGCGCGCGCTTGGTGGCTGAGCCGATCAGGCCGATAAACCGCGCGGGCGACCGCAGCGCCGCCTTGGTCAGCTCATAATCGAGCGCGTGGTCGTGGGTCAGGATCAGGGTCAGGCCGGTCCCAGTCTCGGCCTCCGCGCACAGGGTCAGGGCATCGCCAATAAGCACGCCTGGCGGCACATCGGTGCGGTCATCGCACCAGCGCAGGTGAAACGGCAGGCCCTTCAGCACGCGCGCGATGGCGATGCCGACATGGCCCGCGCCAAACATCAGCACAGGCATCAACGGTTGACCAAGGCGCTCAATCAGATGATCCCCGACCACCGGCACCGGACCGCGCGCTGACACATTGGGCACCTCTTCGCTCAGGCGACGGCGGACCCCATCGGCGTGCAGATCGCTGCGCAAGGTAAAGCTATCAAGGCCGCGCACGGCCTCCAGCCAGTCCGCCTCCGCCGGGTCGAGGTGCTCGATCATTACCCGCACGCGACCGCCGCAACATTGCCCCAGCAGCACCCCCAGCGGATAGTCCTGAATGCGCCAGGTGCCGGATGGGTGTTTCAGGGCCAGCCGCGCCTGATCAATGCACTGAAACTCCAGATTGCCGCCGCCAACCGTGCCGTAGATGGCCTTGGCGGTGACCAGCATCCGCGTCCCGGCCTCGCGCGGCGTCGAGCCTTCGACGGCCAGCAGCGAGACCATGGCCAGCGGTTCTTTATCCAACAGATAAAGGGCTTTGACGACCCAGTTCACAGCCCACTCCCCTTTACCGCCCGCAGGATACGTTCCGGAGTCGCCGGAGCATCAAGCGTCGGGCGCGGGTCACCGGTTGCCGCCGCCACCGCATAGGTCAGGGCCGAAAACACGCTGTTGGCCAGCATGAAGGGCGGCTCGCCTACGGCCTTGGAGCGATGGATGGTCGGTTCGCGGTTGTCGCCCGCCCGCCACAGATGGATATTCATCACGGCCGGCCGGTCAGAGGCGCAGGGGATCTTATAGGTCGAAGGGGCGTGCGTCAGGAGCCGCCCTTTGGTGTCATAAACCAGTTCCTCAAAGGTCAGCCAGCCCTGCCCCTGCACATAGGCGCCCTCAATCTGACCCAGATCGAGCGCCGGATTGATGGAGCGCCCGACATCGTGCAGGATATCGGCGCGCAGCACCTTATGCTCACCGGTAAAGGTGTCGAGGACCACCTCCGACACCGCGGCCCCATAGGCGAAGTAGAGGAAGGGCCGACCGGTGTGCGTCTTGCGGTCGTAATGGATTTTCGGCGTGGCGTAAAAGCCCGTCGCCGACAGCGAAATCCGGTTAAAGTGCGCTAATCGACAGACCTCGGCAAAGCCCAGCACCTCGTTGCCCGCGCGCACCACGCCGCCTTTAAACACCACGCTGTCTGCCGCCACGCCGTTGCGTGCAGCCATCAGTTCGGCCAGCCGTTCGCGGATGGTATTGGCCGCGTTCCACGCCGCCCAGCCGTTGAGGTCCGTCCCTGAGGAGGCCGCCGTGGCCGAGGTATTGGGCACCTTGTCCGTGCGCGTTGACGTGATGCGGATGCGTTCCAGCCCCAGACCGAAGACGTCGGCGACGATCTGCGCCACCTTGGTATTCAGCCCCTGTCCCATCTCGGTGCCGCCGTGATTGAGCGCAATCGAGCCATCGACATAGGCGTGAACCAGGGCCCCGGCCTGATTGAGGTGGCTGGTGGTAAAGGAGATGCCGAACTTTACCGGCGTACAGGCAATGCCACGCCGCAGATAGGGATGCGACGCATTGAAGGCGTCGATCTCGGCCTTGCGCGCCTCGTAATCGGCGGCGGTTTTCAACTCCTCAACGAGGGTATCAGCGACGAAATCTGTCACCGCCATCTGATACGGCGTTAGATTGCGCTCAGGGCCGTAGAAGTTGGTCTGGCGCACGCTCAGCGGATCACGCCCCAGATGCAGGGCAATGGCGTCCATCACCCGCTCGATGGCCAGCATCCCCTGCGGTCCGCCAAAGCCGCGAAAGGCGGTATTGGAAACGGTATGGGTGCGGTAGCGATGCGAGACGATCTCAATATGTTCAAGGAAATAGCAGTTATCGGCGTGGAACATGGCCCGGTCATTGATCGCCGGCGACAGGTCGGTCGAACAGCCGCAGCGCGAAGCCAGCTCCAGCCGCAGCGCCCGGATACGCCCCTCGTCATCAAAGGCCACGTCGTAGTCGGCGGTGAAATCGTGCCGTTTGCCGGTGATCTGCATATCCTCGTCGCGGTCGGCGCGATACTTGGCCGGGCGACCGGTTTTGGCCGCCACCAAAGCCGCCGCCGCCGCAAACAGCGATGCCTGGGTTTCCTTGCCGCCAAAGCCGCCGCCCATGCGCCGCACCTCAACCGTCACATCGGCGGAGGTGACGCCCAGAAGATGCGCCACCAGATGCTGCACCTCGGACGGATGCTGCGTCGAACACAAAAGGTGCACCCCGCCCTGCTCCATCGGCGTGGCAACGCTGATCTGCCCTTCGAGGTAGAAGTGATCCTGCCCGCCGATCTCTAGCCCGCCTTGGATCCGATGCGGTGCGGCCGCAAGCTCTGCCATATCGCCGCGCCGCATCACCTGCGACGCCTCGATCAGGCTGTGGGCGGCCTTGGCCTCGGCAATGGTCAATAGGGCGGGCAAGGGCTCGTAGTCGATGCGACCCAGCTTGGCCGCCATACGCGCCGCCTTGGCCGAGGTGGCGGCAACCAGAAACACCGGCTGCCCCATAAACACCACCTCGTCGGCGGCCAGCAGACGGTCATCCTTGGCCACCGGCGCGACATTGTTGTCGCCGGGGATGTCGGCGGCGGTGAAGACGGCGACCACACCCGGCGCGGTGCGCACGGCGCTGAGGTCCAGACTTACGATCTTCGCGTGGGCGTGCGGAGCGCGTCCGAAGGCCAGATGCAGCATCCCCGCCGGTTCGGCCACATCATCGGCATAGAGGGCGGTGCCGCTGACGTGCAGGGGGGCGCTGTCGTGGGCCAGAGACGTATGGACCCTTGGGGTATGAATTTGGGGAGGGTGACCGTGCTCAGCCATGCGCCACCCCCAGCACATCACCGCCTTGACCCTGAATATCAAACCACATTTTTTTCAGGATATTACCGGCAACAGTTAATCTATAGTCCGAGGAGCCGCGCACATCGCTGAGCGGCGTGAAATCCGCGTGCAGCGCCTCGGCCGCCAGTGCCAGACGCTCCGGCGTTAGCGGGTGACCGGTCAGGACGGCCTCGGCGTGCGTGGCACGTTTGGGCGTGCCTGCCATGCCGCCAAAGGCCAGCCGCGCGCCCTGCACCACCGCCCCGTCAAAGCGCAGATGCACGGCAACGCAGACCGCCGAAATATCGGAATCAAAGCGCTTCGACAGCTTGACGACACGCACCACATCGCCGGCTTTCGGCGCGGGCACAAAGACGCTTTCGACAAACTCACCGGGCTGGCGGTCCTGCTTGCCATAGTCGAGGAAATAGGCCTCCAGCGGCAGGGTGCGGCGCGTCTCGCCCCGGCGCAGGGTCAGTTCGGCCCCCAGCGCGATCAGGGCGGGCGGCATGTCCCCGATGGGCGAGCCATTGGCGATATTGCCGCCGACGGTGCCGGCATTGCGCACCTGAACCGCGCCGATGCGACGGATCAGTTCCCCCAGATCGGGCGACAGGTCGGCTAGCGCCGTACGCGCTTCAGAATAGCGCACACCGGCGCCCAGTCGCACGCCCTGCGGCGTCCCCTCGATGTCGCGCATCAGGTGGCCGATAAAGGCGACCTCCGGCAGGACGCGGTGCTGCTTGCTGACCCACAGGCCGACATCGGTGGCCCCGGCGATCAGCCGCACATCGGAGTTTTCGATAAGGATTTCCGCCAGATCATCGGCGTTGCGCGGCACATAGGCCCGGCGCGTCAGCCCGGCCAGCGGGTCTTCGTAGCTGAGGATCAACGAGGTGTCGCGGGGGAGTTTCAGCAGCGCCTCACGGATGGGCGCGTCGTCAAACGGCACTGATGCCACCTGTTCGGCGGCCTTGAGGATCGGGCCATAGCCCGTGCAGCGGCACAGGTTCCCGGCCAGCACCTCCGCCGGGTCGGCCCCCGCCGTGCCGCACGCCCCCATCGACCGCCCGACCAGCGACATCACAATGCCAGGCGTGCAGAAACCGCACTGCGAGCCGTGCAAATCAACCATTGCCGATTGTACAGGATGCGCGCCTTTCAGGCTTTCAACGGTCATCAGCGCCTTGCCGTCCAGCATGGGCAAAAACAGGATACAGGCATTGACGGCGCGCCAGTTTAGGCGCGCGTTCTCCAGCTCGCCCACCAGCACCGTACAGGCCCCGCAGTCGCCTTCGGCGCAGCCTTCCTTGCTGCCCGTGCGCCGCGCCGTGTAGCGCAGCCAGTCGAGCACGCTTTGCGTCGGGTCGATGCCGGACAGGGTGACGATCTCACCATCGAGGTAGAAGCGGAGTTTATCGGGCATGGCGTGCACTCCCATCAGCTCCCCCTGTAGGTCGAATAGCCATAGGGACTGACCAGCAGCGGCACGTGGTAATGCCCCACCCCGTCCATGCCGAAGTCGATGCCCACGCGGTCGAGAAACGGCGGCTCGGACAGCGTCACGCCCCGGGCGCGAAAATAGTCGGCCACATCGAATTCCAGCCGGTACAGCCCCGCGCTCAGGCTCAGGTCGCGCAACTCCGGGCAGCGACCATCGGCGTCGGTTTTTCCGGCAAACAGCACTTCGCGCCCGCTGAGGAGGTGCAGCCCGACCCCCTGGGCCGGGGTGCCGTGGGCCGTGTCGAGGACGTGGGTCGAAAGGCTCATGAGGCGCTCCACTCGCCGACAAATTCCGGCTCATCATAGGCAAAATAGGCGTCAAGGCAGGCCGTCTTCTGATCGAGGAACAACTGATCGGCCACGGCACTGGCCAGCTTCGGCAGGGCGTATTTCAGCCCCGACAGGGCCGAGGCTGACAGGCCGAAATTGATCAGGGCCGAATAGTTGAAGGCAAACAGGCCCTGCAGTTTCGCCTGCCACTCAGGGTCGCGCCCGGTAAAGGTGAAGCCTGCGCCCAGATAGGGATGGGCGTCAAGCAGCGGGTTGCGGATCGCCTCCGGGGCCGTATAGACATCGGCCCAGCGCGCAATGCCCGGCTCCAGTCGCCGCAGTTCAGGCCGCAACGCCGGATCGGTGACCAGACCGGTCGAGATGACCAGAAAGTCGAAACCGTGCTGGCCTTTGGGCGTCGTCACCACCGCCTGCCCGCCGTCTTCGCGCACGGCTTGCCAGGGCGAACCCGTATGCAGACGGAAGCCTGCAAAGGCCGCCGCCCGATTGAAGGTGTCATTGGTCGGCGGTTGATTGAACTTGAAAAAGTGCGACATGGCGGCGTATTTCTCGCCATCGCTGAGCGCGGCAAAGCGCGGGATCAGGCCCGCCGCCTCCATGTGCCGGATGGGATTGATGCGCGGCAGGGCCTCACGCCGCACAAAGACGTGCGCTTCGGCGGCCCCGGCATCGAGCAGGTGGTGGGCATTGTCAAAGGCCGAGGCCCCACCCCCCAAAATGCCGATACGCTTGCCTTTCAGCGCCGCCACGTCGATGGGCTCAGAGGTGTGGGCGTAGAGGTGTCGCGGCAGGCCCCTGATCATTTGCGGCGTATGCCAGCCACCGCCGCCCTGAATCCCGGTGGCCAGAATGACCTTGCGCGCCAGATAGGAACCGTCGGAAGCGTGCACACGGAACAGGCCGCCTATGGGCTCGATATCGCTGACCCGCACGCCGTTTCTGACCGGCAAATCCAGCACGCGGCGATACCAGCGCAGATAGGCCATCCAGTCGCCCCGCGGAATCTTGTCAAGCCGCGCCCAGCCTTCGGCCCCGTGCTGCGCCTCCCAGAAGGCGCGGAAGGTCAGGGAGGGGACGCCCATATCTATCGAGGTGATGCCCTTGGGCGTGCGCAGGGTCATCATGCGGGCATAGGTTTCCCACGGCCCTTCAAAGCCTTCGGCGCTCTCATCGAGGATCAGCAGGTTGTGGATGCGCTCGCGCTTCAGCGCGAAGGCGGCGCTGAGGCCCGACTGGCCCCCGCCGATGATGATGACGTCGTGCACCGGACCTTCCGGATGAGTCGCCGGGCTCAGCCAGTCGCTGCCGGGATAGCCCAGCGCCTCAAGATCGTGCCGGACGCGGGCATTATGGGCTTCGAGGCTCATGCGCCCTCCACATCTTTGAGGCGCAGCCAGACGATCTTATCCACCTCAGCCAGGGCCGTGCTAAACTCTGTCTGCGGGTCGTTGCCGAGCCGCGACTCCATCGCCGCGAGGATATCCGCCTTACCCCCGGCCAACCGCACACAGAGGATAAAGGGGAAACCAAAGCGCGCCTCATAGGCGGTGTTCAGCTCATAAAACCGCGCAAATTCGGCCTCCGTCAGGGCATTGAGCCCCACCGATGCCTGTTCCGAAGCGGATTCTTTCGTCAGACCGGCCTTCACCTGTGCCTTATCGGCCAGTTTGGGGTGGGCGCGCAGCAGGGCCAGTTGCGCCTCCGGCCCGGCGTGCGCCACCACCTTCATCAATCCGGCGTGCAGGGCCATAAGGTCCTTGAACGGCCGCATCGTCTCGGCCTGTGCCACGATCCACGGGCTGTGTTCGAACAACAGGCCAAAGCGTTCAATAAAAACCTTACGAGTCAATTGGTTGAAATCACTCATGACGTCACCCCCTCAATCGACACATGCGCCGACACCACCTTCCAGCCATCGGCAAAACGCACCCAGGCCTGAGACTGACGCCCCCTACGCTCGAAATTGTCCCGGAAAAACTCGGCGTGGGCGGTGGCGAAGGCGTCGCCATAGACGGTGATTTCGACCCGGCCCAGTTTGCGCTGCGGCGAGCCGCCCCGGCCTTTGCGGAAGGCGCGGATGGCGTCGATGCCGTACAACACCTCACCCACGCCGAAGCGGATGGTTTCCGGTGCCTCACGGAACAGGCGGTCCATGGCCGGGATGTCGTCGGCCATCAGCGCCGCCTCATAGGCGTAGAAGGCTTCGGTCACCTCTTTCAGGCGAACAGGATCATTGAGCTGCATAGGGATGCACCTTCAGCCAGTGACGGGCGATGTCGATGCGGCGCGCCACCCACACCTTGTCGTGGCTCAGCACGTGGTCGAGGAAGCGCGCCACGGCGGCGGCCCGCGCCGGCTTACCCGCAATGCGCCCATGCAGGCCAATCGACATCATGCGGCTGCCTTCGGCGTACAACTGATCGAACGTGTCGCGCAGGTAGCGATAAAAGGGTTCGGCGTCGGCAAAGCCGTTATAGGCCACGAACTTCATATCGTTGACGTCCAGCGTATAGGGCACGATCAGTTGGGCGGTTCCATCGTTTTTCAGGCCGTATCGCGTGTCGTAATAGGGCAGATCGTCGGCGTAAGAGTCGGCGTCATAGACAAAGCCGCCCTCCTCCACGATCAACCGCGCCGTTTGGGGTGAGGTGCGCCCCTGATACCAGCCCAGAGGCCGCGCCCCGGTCAGTTGCGTGTGCAACTCTATGGCCTTGTGGATATGGTCGCGCTCCACCTCTTCCGGCACGTTTTGATAGTCGATCCAGCGGTAGCCGTGGCTGGCGATCTCCCAGTCGGCGGTCAGCATGGCCTCAACCGCCGCCGGGTTCATCTGCATGGCCGTAGCCACGCCATAGACGGTGACCGGGGCCTTGCGTTCGGTAAATAGGCGGTGCAGTCGCCAGAAACCGGCGCGCGCGCCGTATTCATAAAGGCTTTCCATGGCCATGGCCCGCGCCCCGATATGGCTTTGCGCGCCGACCATTTCGGACAGGAAGGCCTCAGACCCCTTGTCACCATTGAGGACCGAGTTTTCGCCACCCTCTTCGTAATTGATGACGAACTGCACGGCGATGCGCGCGCCGTCGGGCCACTGCGCATCGGGGGGTGTCGGACCATAGCCGATCAGGTCACGCGGGGTCATCCCCACACCTCCCGCGCGGCAGGGACCGCGGCCCCCAGATTGACCGCTACCCCTTCGGCGACCAGACAGGCCTCCAGCGCGGCCAGGGTCGTCAGCACCTTGGACTTCATGGCGTTATAGCCCATGGCCCCGATGCGCCAGATCTGCCCCTGCAAGGGGCCAAAAGCCGTGCCGATCTCGATTTCGAAGTCTTCGCGCATCCGCTGACGCACGCGCTCGCCATCAAGGCCTTTGGGGATGTACACCCCCGTCACATTGGTCATGCGGTAGCGGTCGTCGCCATAGACGCTCAGCCCCATGGCGCGCAGCCCCGCCGTCATGGCCGCCCCGGCCTTCGCGTGGCGGTCAAAGCGCGCCTCAAGCCCCTCCTGAAGCGCCACGCGGGCGCATTCGCGCGCCCCGTAGAGCATGGTCGTGGCCTCGGTATGGTGGTTCAGCCGCTTTTCCGACCAGTAGTCCATGATCATGGCCAGATCGAAATAGTTGGAGCCGATGCGCGGGCGGTGGCCGTCTTCGGCATCGGCGGCGCGGATGCCCTTTTCGGTGTGGCGACGCGAAAAGATGAACTCGGCCGCGCGGTCGGAAATCGTGATAGGCGCCGAACCCGACGGCCCGCCCAGACATTTTTGCAAGCCCGCCGTGACGATATCGACGCCCCAGCCGTCGGTCTCAATGGGCATCCCGCCCAGCGTCGCCGTGGCATCGACATAGGAAAAGGCCCCGATCTCACGGCACAACTCGCCCAGCCCGTCCAGCGGCTGCGCCATAGTCGTCGAAGTGTCGCCGTGCACGCAGGCGATCACATCCGGACGATACGCCAGCGCCTTGGCCCGGATAGCTTCCATCGGCACAACCTCCCCCCACGGCACATCCACCGTCGCATAGGCCGCGCCCAGCCGCTCGCAAATCTCGGTCAGCAGCAAACCAAAGCGTCCAAAGCGCACGATCAGTACCTTCGATTGCGGCGTGATCAGTGACACCAGCGCCGCCTCGATCGCCGCCCGCGCCGTGCCGTCGATCAGGAAGGTCCAGCGGTTGTGCGTGCGGAAGACCTGCCGATAAAGCGCCATGGTCTCGTTCATATAGGCGGTCATTTCGGGGTCGAACTGCCCCAGAAGGTCCGCCGACATGGCGCGCAGCACGCGCGGATGGGCATTGACCGGCCCCGGCCCCATCAGCAGGCGTTGCGGCGGATTGATCTCACCGAAATAGTCGGTCATGCGGAGGCTTCCCCCAGTTTGAGTACAAGGCCGAGCAGGGCCTGAAACGCCGCTTCGGCGTCGGCCGGCTCGACGGCTTCCAAAGGATTGTGGCTGATTCCGTCCTTGCAGCGAATAAACAGCATGGCGGTGGGCGTCACACCGGCAAAGGCCATGGCGTCATGGCCCGCGCCTGACACCAGACGGCGCGGGATGTGACCAGCCTCACGCACGGCTTGCGACAGCAAATCCATCATTGACGGGTCGCAGGGTGCGGCGGGCAGGTCGTGGATCAGGTGGTGGGCGACCGTCACCCCGCGCGCGGCGGCAATGGCCTCGATACGGCTGAGGATGGCATCGGCGGCGACGTTGCGCGGGGCCTCTTCGCCCGCCCGCACGTCGATGGTGAAGGCCACCTCGCCCGGCACCACATTGGGGGCATTGGGCGTGACCGTGAAACGCCCGACCGTGGCCACCAGATCGTCGGACCCGGCGCGGCCTACGGTTTCGATCGCCAGCACCATTTCCGCCGCGGCGGTGAGCGCGTCCCGGCGCAGGGCCATGCTGTTGGTCCCGGCGTGACCGGCCACACCTGTGACCGTCACCGCATAGCGTCGCTGACAGGCGATGGCGGTGACCACGCCCAGCGCCAGCCCTTCGGCCTCCAGCACCGGCCCCTGTTCGATATGGGCTTCGATATAGCCGATCAGCTCGGACGGGTCGCGGCAGGCGTCCGTAAAACGGTCGATATCCAGCCCGAAATCACTCAGTGCCTTGGCTAAGCTGATGCCGTCGCGGTCGGCGACATCAAGCTGGGCCCGCGCCACCTGCCCGCAGACGGCGCGCGAACAGAGCATGGAGGCCGGAAAGCGCGAGCCCTCCTCGTCGCCAAAGGCATAGACCTCGATGGCAAACGGCAGGCGCTGGTTTTGCGTGTAAAGGGCGGCCACGACCTCGATCGCCAGCATGACCCCCAGCGGCCCGTCATAGGCCCCGGCATCGCGCACCGAGTCGATGTGCGAGGCGAGGATGAGGGATTTAGCCCCTCCCCTGATTTCAGGGGAGGTACCCGCCGACCGGCGGGGGGTAGGGTTAACATCGGAGTCGGCCCCCACCACCGCATCTCGCGCTGAGCGCGTCGTGCGGTCCCCCTCCCCAGCAAGCTGGGGAGGTATAGTGACGGCCTCATACCGCCCGATCAGATTGCCCGCCGCATCGAGGCGCACGGCCATGCCCGCCGCCTCCATCCACTCGCGCACTTGCGCCAGCGTCGCGCGGTGCGCCTCGCCGAGGTAAGGCCGGAACAGGCTGTCCGCCGCCTCGCTGAACGGCGGGCGTCTGAGGGCGTCGCAGCGGGCGACGGCGCGGTATCTGCCTACCTCTATCATGCGACCACCTCTACCATGCGGCCACCCCGCCATCCGAACGCGGATCGGTGGCCCCTTCGATACGCCCGTCGGCATGACGCACCAGCGCCCCGGCATGGCCCATCATAGAAGTGAAATCAGATACGATTTCAGTTTGATGCCCCGCTTTCTTTAAGTTCTCAATTAACTCTGCCTCAAACCGGCCTTCGAGCTTGAGCGACACGCTCTCCTCACCCCAGGTCTTGCCCAAAAGCCAGCGCGGCGCGGTGATCGCTGCCTGCAACGGCATACCGGCATTATACCGGCTGAAAACAGCGGCTTGCGTCTGCGGCTGCCCCTCACCGCCCATCGTGCCATAGCTCATCACCCGCCCGTCCTCAAAGACCGCCAGCGCCGGATTGAGCGTATGGAACGGCTTGCGCCCCGGCTTCAGGGCGTTCCAGCCGCTTTCGACCAGACGGAACGACGCCCCGCGGTTCTGCCAGATAATGCCCGTTTCCGGCAGGACGAGGCCCGAACCGAACTCGAAATAGGTGCTTTGAATGGCGCTGACGGCACGACCTTCGGCGTCGATGGCCCCGAACCACACCGTGTCGCCCTGTTGCGGCTCATAGGGCCACGGCAGGGCCTGTGCGCGGTCGATGGTGGCCGCCAGCGCGTCGAGCGCCGCCGCGTCGGACAGCAGGGCCTGCGCGTCGAACGCCATATAGGCCGGGTCGCCAATATGCTGATCACGCAGCAAAAACGCCTGTTTGGTGGCTTCGATCAGGCCGTGCAGATGGTCGAAATGGTCGTGTCCCTCGACCCCCAAACGGTCGTACAGGGCCAGTATCAGCAAGGACGCAAAGCCCTGTGTCGGCGGGGTCATGTTGTAAAGCTGCGCCCCACGCAGGCGCGTGGTCAACGGCACGGGCGTCGTGGCGCGGTGGGCGCGCAAGTCGTCGCCAGAGACCGGCGACCCGGCGCGACCGAGATCAGCCGCAATGACACGCGCCAGATCGCCTTCGTAGAAATCGCGCAATCCCTTATTCGCCAACGCCTTCAGCGCCTTGGCCAGAGCCGGTTGCGTCAGGATCGCGCCTTCTTTCAATGGTTGATTGTCAGGCCGAAACACCGCACCATAGCCGTACTGATCCTTCAGCTCGACGTCCTTGGCGGCAGCGATGTCGGCTCCGCCTTTGGTGAGCACAACACCCTTTTCGGCGTAGTGGATGGCCGCTTCCAGCAGCGCCTCCAGCGGCAGGGGATCGGCCATCCGCTGCAACAGCGCCTCCCAGCCGGAGACGGTGCCCGCCACCGTATTGGCCGCCAAAGGCCCGCGCCAGGGTACGCGGGCGTGGCCCTTATAGAGGTCGAGCGTGGCACCGTGCGCCGCCGCGCCGCAGGCACTGACGCCGTGCACGGACCCGTCAGGTTCGCGCACGATCCAGAAGCTGTCGCCGCCGATAGAGTTCATGTGCGGATAGACGACGGCCAGCGCGGCTGCCGTGGCCACCGCCGCCTCGATGGCCGTGCCGCCGCGTTTGAGGATGTCGAGCCCCGCCTGTGCCGCCAGATGGTGCGGCGCCGTGACCATGCCCCTGAGGGATGCCGCCGTATGGATCATGCGCGGCCTCCCGGTGCCGTAAAGCCCAGCACGCCTTCGTCCTCCAGCCGGTGCATCAGGTCGAACACCGCGCCTTCCAGGCCCGGTCGCGTGATGATTTGCAGGCCGATGGGCAGGCCGTCGGTCTTCAGCGGCGCGGCGATCACCGGCACGCCGGTCAGCGAAATGGCCTGCGCATAGATCCCCAGATGGGCGCGCGCCGGGGCCGGTTTGCCGTCGATCAGGATGGTCCCCGCCTCAATCAGCGGGGCAGAACAGGGCGTCGCCGGAGCGACCAGAACATCAAACTGATCAAACAGTTGATAGAAAATCCTGCGATAATGGTCACGATAGCGCAACGCCTTATCCAGCACAGCCGCGGGCAGCATGGCCCCGGCGATCAGCCGGTCGCGCACCGCCGGATCATAGTCCTGCGCCCGCGCCCGCAAGGTGTCCAGATGCAGCGCCCCACCGAGCGCCGCCGTCATCACAAAGCCCGCCGAACGCCCGGCCTCGGCCTGCGGCAACTCCGCGACGGCGCTGCCCCCCAGATGCGCCATCAGTGTATCGACGGCGCTCACCGCTTCCGGGGCGGCATTGCGCGCGAAAAAGCCGTCCAGCCGCGCAATGCGCAACGGTTGATTGCCCCCGGTCAGCGCCTCACCGGCAAGCACCTCATAGAGGCGGCGCAGGTCTCGGCTGCTGCGCGCAAACGGCCCGACCGTATCGAGCGCTTCGACAAACGGAAACACGCCGTCCAGCGGCACCGCCCCTTGCGCCGGGCGCATCCCCCACACGCCGCACAGCGAGGCCGGCACGCGCACCGAGCCATTGGTGTCTGACCCCAAGCTCAGCGGCACAAACCCCGCCGCTACCGCCGCCGCCGACCCGCCGGAAGAGCCCCCGGCCAGCCGCGACGGATCGTGCGGGTTCAGCGTGGTGCCGAAATGGGTATTGACCGTGGCAAAGCCGTAAGCGAATTCGTCCATATTCAGCGTGCCGATCAGCACAGCCCCGGCGGCCTTCACACGGCGCACCACCTCGGCGTCCTGCGTCGCCGCTGCCGCGCCAAGGCGCAATTTGGCCCCGGCGGTGGTCACCTGCCCCGCCACGTCGAACAGGTCCTTGACGGCAAACGGCACCCCGGCCAGAGGCCCGGACATCTCGCCGCGATCAACGGCCTGCGCACTGGCCACGGCTTCGGAGGCAAAGACGCGGGTAAAGGCGCAAAAGGGATCACTCAGCGCCGCCTCGACCGCCTGACGCACCACCGCTTCCGCCGTGATCTCGCGGCGGGCAATGGCATTGGCCAGATCGAGCGCGCTGCGGGTGTCGCTCATGCCTCGGTGTCCTTAGAGCGCATTCCGAAAAGTGTGAAACGGTTTTCGGAATCAAATGCGCGACAAAACAAAATGTTAGAGCGGAATTTCGATTCAGGCTGAACGAAATCCACTCTAAACGCATCCTCGATAATGGCCGCGTGCTGATGCAGAAGCCGCAGAGTGGCGCTCACCGCCGCCTGACTGTCCTCGCTGAGGGACAGGCCCAAAAAGGCCGCCGCCCCTTCGCTCAACCGGTCGAAATCCTCCGGCTCCATCACCGCCTCCGTGTTATCAAATATGAACTTAAACGTTTCACCAAGCCTGACAAGCCCCTTTTCGCACCCGCAACAATCTTCCGTAGGCGGCGCGTTTACAAGACCTCGTTGGCGAAGCGCAGGGCCAGAAAATCGACCAGCGCCCGCACCCGCGCCGTGCGCGAACGACCGGGCGGCATGACGGCGCACAGAGGCACGGTGGTATTATACTCCGGCAGGATGGGTACCACCTGCCCCGACGCAATGGCCTCGCTGCTGATAAAGGCCGGCAGGCGCGCCACGCCCAATCCGGCCACCGCCGCGCTGAGCAGCATGTCGCCATTGTCCGAGCGCAGGCGCACCGGGATACGCACCATGCGCTCTTCGCCATTGACCACGAAGCGCCAGACGTCGCCGGGAGCAACATTGGTGTAGAGGAGGCAATCGAGTTGCCCCAGATCGTCGGGCGTCTGCGGCGTACCCTTCTGGCTCAGATAGTCGGGGCTGGCGACGATCATGCCGTTGATATGACCGATGCGACGCGCGATCAGCGTCGAGTCGGTCAGTTCGCCGATACGGATCACCACGTCAAAGCCGCCGCCCAGCACATCGACCTTGCGGTCATCAAAGCTGACATCCAACTCGATGCGCGGGTTGCGGACGGCAAATTCGGTCAGGACCGGGGCCAGGTGCGACACGCCAAAGCTCAGCGGCGCCGACAGGCGAATGGGCCCGGCAACCTCCAGCATGGCGTCATTGACCGCCTCCTGCGCCGCCTCAAGCTGCGCCATGGCTTCGCGCGCCTTGGCGTAATAGAGCGCGCCCACATCGGTGGTCTGGGTGCCGCGCGCCGTGCGCGTCAGAAGCCGCGCTTTCAACTGGTCTTCGAGGTGCGCTACGCGGCGTGAGACGATGGACTTGGCGACCCCCAGCCGGTCGGCCGCCCGCGCAAAGGAACCGGTTTCCACCACCAGAAAGAAGGCGTTGAGGTCGTCGAGATCGACTCCGGGGGTCATGGGTGTCCCTCTTTCTAGTGTCCTGAATCTGAAATTCGCATGCGCTTGATATCGCCCTCTGGCGAATTTCAGATTCAACGGGACACTAGCAACTTATTGTATCTAGTATCGTTTTGAATTTGAAGTTCGCCCGGCTCTCGATATCAGAATGAAGCGAACTTCAAATTCACGATACTAGCGTTGCTCTGTGCGAAACACCGGGGTTCATTTTTGCAGGCTTCTGACAACGCATAAACCCGGCTATAGGTCTCGTCAACACGGGGAGCCCCCGCTCCCGCGTATGGAAAGACACCACCATGACCACACAACGCAGCGTTACCCGCCTCGTGCGCGGCCTGCCGGCCACTGATGGCGCGGGCGTCAAGCTGACCCGCGTTCTGGGCACGCAGGCCCTGCCGGAGGTCGATCCCTTCCTGATGCTGGATGAGTTCCGCTCGGACGACCCGCAGGCCTATATTGCCGGCTTCCCCGACCATCCGCACCGCGGCTTTGAAACCATCACCTACATGCTGGCCGGGCGGATGCGCCATAAGGATTCCAAAGGCAATGAAGGGCTTCTGGGCCCCGGCGACGTGCAATGGATGACCACGGCGCGCGGCCTCGTCCACTCCGAAATGCCGGAGCAGGAAGACGGCCTGATGCAGGGCTTTCAGTTGTGGCTGAACCTGCCCGCCAGGGAAAAGATGCTCGATCCGCAGTATAAGGATGTGCCCGCCAACACCATCCCGGTGGTCCGCCATTCGGAGGCTTCCGTCAAGCTGCTAGCCGGGACCTATCAGGGCCAGACCGGGCCGATCCAGTCGCCGACGACGAAGCCGTTTATCGCCGATGTGTCGCTCGACGGCGGGGCCGCCCTCGCCCTGCCCGTGCCCGCAGGCCATGCCGGTTTCGCCTATGTCTTCGATGGCGACGCCCTGATCAACGGTCAAAGCGTGGCGCGCGGTCAGGCGGCGGTCCTGAGCGACGGTGCCGAACTGCCGCTCAGCGGCGGTCTTGACGGCGCCCGCGTGCTGGTCGTGCTGGGTCAGCCGCTGAAGGAGCCCATCGCCCGCCACGGTCCGTTCGTCATGAACACGCCGCAGGAAATCTATCAGGCCTTTGCCGACTATCAGGCCGGGCGTTTTTAATTTAGCCCCTCGCCGGGCGGTGGCTCCGCCACCTTGGCCGCCGCCTCAATGGCGGCTTGAGCGGAGCGATTATAGAAATCCCTCCGCTCTGAAACCCTGATGTCTGACCCGTCCCCTCTTGACGGATCAGGCTTACCCCAAATATAGAATCGTATCTGTTACGGTTATCTTTTACGCAAGGAGACTACCATGTCCAAGGTTCTCATCGTCAATTCCTCGATCAAGGGCGAAGGCTCGATCTCGCGCCAACTGGTCGAAACCTATAAGGATAGCCTGCTGAAGGCCGACGCCAAGACGCAGTTCATCGAACTCGACCTCGGCCTCAACCCGTTGCCGGTGCTGAGCGCCTCGAACATCAACGGCTTCTTCGACAATATCGGCGAGAGCGCCGAAGCCTCGGCCCTGGCCGAAACCGTCGAAGCGCGCGTCTCGGAGCTTGAGGCGGCTGATATCCTCGTCCTCGGCGCGCCGATGTACAATTTCGGCATGTCGGCCCTGCTGAAGACGTGGTTTGACTACGTGCTGCGCGCCGGTCGCACCTTCCGCTACACCGAGTCCGGCCCGGAAGGTCTGGTCAAGGGCAAGAAGGCCGTGGTCATCGAAACCCGCGACGGCAAATATTCCGAAGGCCCCGCCTCGGTCATGGACTTTCAGGAAGGCCATATCCGCACGCTGCTGGGCTTCATCGGCATCACCGACGTGACCTTTATCCGCTCGGAAGCCATGGCCTTTGGTCCCGACATCAAGGCCGCGGCGATTGAAAGCGCCGCCAAGGCCCTGAGCGAACTGGCTGCCGCTTAATAGCAGGGGTCATTGAAAATGACTCTTGGTATTCCTTTCGAGAATGTCTCATGTTGCCGACACATATGAGACATTCTCGAGTTTTCAACGGCCGGATGCGGTCAGCATCTTCGGCCGTTGGTATAAGTTATGTCGCCTCCTCCCTGTGCCTTCGGCTCCGGGAGGAGGGTTAGCTGGCCACCGGTAAGGTCACGACCCTGTCGTCGGACTGTCCGTCCGGAAAGGTGTCGCCGTCCGGCGTCACCTCGCCTTCGCCTTTCAGCTTGGCCACAAAGTCGTTGCGCCACCACACCACGTCCTCGGCCATCACGCCGCGCATCAGGTCTTCGTGGCGTTGCCGGCGTTCCTTGAGCGGCATGTGCACCGCCTCGGCAATGGCTTCGGCCATGGCCTGCCGGTCGAACGGGTTGACGATCAGCGCCGCCTGCATCTGCGCCGCCGCCCCGGCAAATTCCGACAGGATAAGCACCCCCGGATCGCGTTCGTCCTGCGCGGCCACAAACTCCTTGGCGACCAGATTCATGCCGTCGCGCAACGGCGTCACCAGCCCGACGTGCGAGGCGCGATAGATGCCCGCCAGCTCATCCCGGCGATAGGCGCGGTTGACATAGCGCACCGGCACCCAGTCGATAGTGGCGTGTTCGCCATTGATGCGCCCGGACAGGCTGTCGAGCCGTGCGCGCAGTTCCTGATAGGTATTGACCTCCTCGCGCGTCGCCGTGGCGATCTGCATCAGGAAGACCTCGCCCTCCATGCGCGGATGGTTGTTGAGGAACTGCTCATAGGCCAGAAAACGCTCCTCCAGCCCCTTGGAATAGTCGAGCCGATCGACACCGGTGATCATCTTGCGCCCGGCCTGCGAATTGCGCATCAGATTGTAGAAGGCCAGCGCCTTGTCCGAGGTGGCGGCCGCCGTGAAGTCCTCGCTGTCGATGCCGATGGGAAAGGCTCCGGCGCGGATCGTCTTGCCAAAGGCGCGCAGGCGGCCATCGGGCAACCTCTCGCCCTCAGCGGCGTGGACCACATATTCCTGAAAGGCATTGAGACTGTCTTCGGTCTGAAAGCCGAGCAGATCATAGTCGAACAGGGTTTCCACCAGCTCGCGATGCTTGGGTAGGGTCTGAAACACGCGCATGGCTGGCCACGGAATGTGCAGGAAAAAGCCGATGCGGTTGCTCACCCCGTGCTTGCGCAGCATCGAGGCCAGCGGCAGCAGATGATAGTCCTGCACCCACAACAGGTCTTCTTTCTCGACCAGCGGAAACAGGGTATCGGCAAAGCGATGATTGACGCGCAAGTAACCCTCGTCAAAGCTGCGCTCAAAGGCCACGAGGTCGGTGCGGTAATGGAACAGCGGCCACAAGGTGCGGTTGGCGTAGCCGTTGTAATATTCCTGCACGTCCTGCGCCTCCAGGTCGGTCAGGGCGACGGTGACGCCGCCGATCTTCTGGATCGACAGATGGCCGGTAAAGGCCTCGGTCGTCTGCCCGGACCAGCCGAACCAGATGCCGTTTTCTTCGCGCAGGGCTGCCGACAGGGCCATGGCCAGCCCACCCTGCGTGCCGACGCTGGCGTCGCTCGGCGGGTTGACGCGGTTGGATACAACGATCAGTCGCCCCATAGCACTCTCCTATCTGACATCGCGCCACGGGCGGCTGAGCAGCCCGGCGCAGTTGATGATCCCGACCAGCGAATAGGTTTGCGGGTAGTTGCCCCACAACTGGCCGTCGTCGTAGGCCGTATCTTCGGACAGCAGACCGGCCGCGGTCCGTCGTTTCAGCATCCCGTCGAACAGGGTGCGCGCTTCATCGCTGCGGCCCGCGTGGTGCAGGGCCTCGATCAGCCAGAAGGTGCAGAAGTTGAACGCCGTTTCCGGCTCGCCGAAATCGTCGGGCACGGCGTAGCGCAGCATGTGCTCGCCACGCCGCAACCCGGCCTCGACCGCCGCCAGCGTCGCCAGATGACGCGGATCGTCGGGCGTCAAAAAACGTAGGTCGATCATCTGAAGCAGGCTGGCATCCAGTTGCGCGTGGTCGAAACAGGCGCTGAAACTGCCGCCTTCGCCGCAAAAGGCGCGCGATTCGATGGCGGCGCGGATGGTGCGGGCGTGGCCGCGCCACACCTCAGCACGGTCGGCCAGCCCCAGCGCCAGAGCCGCATTTTCCAGCCGGTCGCAAGCCGCCCAGCACATCAGGGCCGAATAGGTATGGATGTTGGACAGGGTGCGGTATTCCCACAGGCCGGCATCGGGCTTGTCAAACACCTCCAAAGCCCGCTCGCCCATGCGTTCCAGCGTGCGGAAATCGCTTTCCGTCCCCGGTTGCAGCAGGCGCTGATCGAAGAAGGCGTGCACCGACGACAGGACGATCTGCCCATAGACGTCGTGCTGATGCTGGATATAGGCCAGATTGCCGACGCGCACCGGCCCCATGCCGCCATAACCGGGCAAGGCCTTCGCCTCGGTTTCCGGCAGTTCCGGGCCGAAGCCGATGCCATAGACGGGCTGGATGGGCCCCTCACCCGCCTGATCGACGATATTACGCAGATATTTCAGGTAGTTTTCGAGGATATCGACCGCCCCCAGCCGCGTCAGGGCCTGCACCACATAATAGGCGTCGCGGATCCAGCAATAGCGGTAATCCCAGTTGCGCCCGGAATCCGGGGCTTCGGGGATGGAGGTGGTCATGGCCGCCACAATGGCGCCCGTCTCTTCATAGACGCATAGCTTCAGGGCGATGGCGGCGCGGATGGTCGCCTCCTGCCACTCCAGCGGCAGGGAGAGGGTGCGCACCCAGCGCTTCCAGTAGGCGTCGGTCTGCTCGTACATGTCGCGCACCCCTTGCAGGATGCCGGTCGAAAACGGCTCATCCGGCCCCAGGAAGAAGGCCAGCGGCTCCTCGACGCGGAAGGTGCGTTCGTTCAGCAGGTGCGAGACGGGGCAGTTGGTGGTCAGGCGCAGATCGGTGTCCGTGCCCATAAAGCGGATATGGTTGGAGCCGAAGGAATGCGGCGCGCGCTCTGTGCCGTAATCACGCATAGGCCGCAGCCGCACGCGGATGCGCGGCGCGCCGCTCAGGGGCCTCAGCAGACGGCAGAAGGCCACGGGTCGATACTGCCGCTCATGGTGGCGAAAGCGCGGGCAGAAGTCGAGAATCTCAAGCTGCGCGCCCTTTTCGTCGGTCAGGACGGTGCGCAGGACAGCGCTGTTGCGTTCATAGGCCTGTTCGGCGCGCGCCAGACCGATCAGGTCGATGGCCCACACGCCCTGCGCCGTCGCCTCGCTCGCCGCCACACCGCTCAGCAGGTTGCTGAACACCGGGTCGCCGTCAAAGCGCGGGATGCAGGCCCACACCCAGTTGCCGCGGTCGTCGATCAGGGCCGACACCGTGCCATTGCCGATCAGCCCCAGATCGAGCGTATGGCTGAGCGGTCCGCGGCTTGGGGCGGAGGCGGTCGCCGTGACCGGCACGGGAGACGACTGATCAGGCATGATGGGTTACCCCCGCTTCCAGCCAGTCGAGCACGGCCTGCACATTGGGCAGACGGAAGGCGGCGGCACTCTCCCTCGCCTCCCCCACCAATATGCCGAAGCCGCCCAGTCGCGCGGCCGCCCGAAAGGCGTGTTCGTCGGTCAGGTCGTCGCCGACAAACACCGGTCGAAAGCCTTCAAACGGCGGCTCATTCATGAACGCACGCAAGGCGTCGCCCTTGTCCGGGCCCGGCGCGCGCAGCTCGACCACACGGTCGCCCGGTTGCAGGACCAGAGGCGAATTTTGCGCGATATTGGCGGTGATGGTTTTCACCATGCCCTCGGCCTGCGGATTGAGGCGGTAATGCACGCCGATCGACGGCCCCTTGGCCTCTATCAGCACGCCGGATTTCTGCTCCGCCAGGCCGCTTAAGACCAGTAACGCCTGCTCCAGCGCGTGGCGCACCGGCTCGGTCAGAATCTGATCGCGGCGCTCCCCTTCGGCATCGCGGCGTTCCACTCCGTGCACCCCCGCCACAGCCCGCACCGTATTGCCGGTAATATAGTCAATCTCAGCAATCGAGCGGCCTGACAGAATGGCCAGCCGTCCGCCCAGTACGCGGCGCGCCCGCCCCAGCAGGTCGGTGCGTCTGGGCTCCGGGCCGACATCCTCCGGACGCGGGCGGATGTGGGCCAGAGTGCCGTCTATATCGAGGAACAGCGCGGTCGTCCGCGCGTCCAGCCGCTCAGGTAATATCATACATCAAACCGTCAATGTCATGGCTTCGCAAAACAAAGCCTCTGGCCGCAGAATCGGGCCGGTCAGCGGGGCACAAAAGGGCGAAAGGCGCACCGCAGGGTCAGGGCTTCTTAAATGGCCGAACGGGCCATAAGGATGCCATTATAAAAGGTCGCTTCGCTATGTGGCCACTAAGACCGAAGCGTAAGCACCTGACCACCTTACACTTTTGTCGTTCACGCAGCGGTCAAAAGGCCGTCATGGGTGCGTTACCACCATTCAATCGGCCGCATAGGACGCGTCGCGCATTTGATTCCGAAACGGAGTTCGGCGAAGCCAAAACCGCCTCACACTTTTCGGAATGCGCTTGAACACGGTTGATTTCACCCAAGGCCGTGCTAATTGTAGGACATAATAAGAGGCTTGGGAGGCAGTGCCACCTGCCAACGTCCCTATCCCACCCGACACATCACCCCCAAAGAGGTAAGCCCATGTTGAAATCTCTCACCGCCCTGGCGCTGACGGCCACTGTCGGCTGTTCGGTCACCACGGCCTTTGCGGCCCCGGCCAAAATCGACGCCACACTGAAACCGGATCAGCCGGGGCTGGAAATCCCCCGCCACATCTACGGTCAGTTTTCCGAACACCTCGGCCTCGGCGTCTATGAAGGCATCTGGGTGGGCAAGGACTCGTCCATCCCCAACACGCGCGGTATCCGCAATGACGTGGTGGCGGCCCTGAAAGCCATCAAGATGCCCAACGTCCGCTGGCCCGGCGGCTGCTTCGCCGATGAATACCACTGGCGCGACGGCATCGGCGATCCGGCCAAACGCCCGGTGCGCAAGAACAACTGGTGGGGCGGCACGCCGGAAACCAATCAGTTCGGCACGCACGAATTCTTCGATTTTATCGAACAGACGGGCTCGGAAGCCTATCTGGCGGTCAATGTCGGTTCGTCCAACCCGACCGAGATGCGCGAATGGATCGAATATATGACCTCCCCCGGTGAGGACGATCTGGCCAAGGAGCGCCGTGCCAATGGCCGTGACAAGCCGTTCAAGGTGCCCTTCATCGGCATTGGCAACGAAAGCTGGGGCTGCGGCGGCGAAATGCGCCCGGAATACTATGCCGACGTCTATCGCCGTTTCTCGGCCTTCTTCCATAAGGGCACGGACAATCCGGCCGTGCGCGTTGCTTCGGGCTCCAATGCCGACGACGTCAACTGGACCGACGTCGTGGTCGGCCGTGCCGGCAAGCGCATGGACGCCATCTCGCTGCACTATTACACCTTGCCGACCGCCAACTGGTCGAAGAAGGGCCCGGCGACCAACTTCCCCGTCGATCAGTGGTATTCAACCTTCTATCAGACCTCGCGCATGGACAAGATCATCAGCGATCATACTGCGGCCATGGACAAGCACGATCCGACCAAGCGCATCGCCCTCTATGTCGATGAATGGGGCACCTGGTACGACGTTGAGCCCGGTACCAATCCCGGCCACCTCTATCAGCAGAACACTCTGCGCGATGGCATTGTGGCGGCCTATAATTTCAACATCTTCCACCGCCATACCGACCGCGTGAAGATGACCAATATCGCCCAGACCATCAACGTCCTTCAGGCCATGATCCTGACCGACAAGGAAAAGATGGCCCTGACGCCGACCTATTACGCCTACAAGATGTACGTGCCGTTCCAGGACGCCACCCTCATCCCGCTCGACGTGACCGCCCCGAACCTGCAAGGCAAGGACGGTAAGGGCGTGCTTCAGGACTATCCGGCCTTTAACGTCACCGCCGCCAAGGCCAAGGACGGCAAGACCTATATCGGCGTCGCCAATACCAACCTGACCGAAGGCTATGTGCTGAACATCAACCTCGGCACGCTGAAAGCCAAATCAGTGTCGGGTGACGTCCTGACGGCCGACAAGATGGACGCCCACAATGTGCCGGGCCAGCCGGAAACCATCTCTCTGGCCCCCTTCAAGGGCGGCAAGATCAAGAACGGCACGCTGGAACTGACCATCCCGGCCAAGTCGGTCGTAGTGGTGAAGCTGGACTAAGGGCTTTTATTTTGAAGCGCTTTGCGCCCCCTGCGTCTTCGGATGCAGGGGGTTTTTTGTGGGCACGATGTAAGGCGCTTAAATAGGCACCACACAGAACGTGATGGAGTTGAACAAGTTATAAATCCAATCGTCCTTGATCTCCTGATTTAGGAAATGCTTGTTCCAACAACTTTTTGAAGCCATCCCATGTTTTTGAGACCTTCATAAGCGGCAATATTTGAAGGATATGATCTCTCAGATCGGGCTGACCTACTTCTGGGGACAGAAACTGGTGATGCTTGAATTTTCTCCTCTTAGACTCTTCATCAGCTGGATTCAGTTCGCGTAATTTAGGCAGGACACCAGTAGGAAGGCGCTCATAAACAATATCATTTGTTATGTGCCCTAGCACCGGTGGCTTTGCTCTGCCATTAGGAGGCCAAGTCCAATCTTTTAGTCGATAGATTTGCTTATAAAACTCATCCGGGAACCGCTTAGCCCATGCTAGGCGCTCTTCCGATAGATAGGCCTCTAACAGCCTGTGAAGTTCTCCTCGCTCACGTTCACTTTGATAGCCTGTCGCCTCATCCACCAGAGCGACTATGCCCACCTTGGCCATAGCTTGAACAATAATCGAGGCAGCAGCAGCAGTCTTCATTTGAGCTGGGGTAAGGACACCAGCCTCTTTTGCTTGCATCCATACAGAACAAACTTCAGGCAACATTTCTGCGGGATATCCATGCCCTACAGTGTTTCCTCCCGGCAGTTTAAATTCTATAGGCGTAGTAGCCGATAACGCTAAGTCATTCGAAATAAAGCTTCTAATATTGCTGGGATACAAGAAAGATGGCAGATTGCCGACAGCGTCATAGACCGGCTTACGACGACTAATCGAACCGGACTCTGCTCTTTGAAGCGCTGCGTTCATTCCGCGCTGCGATATGACACGCCGGCCATCCGCGAGCACATAGCATTGAATTTCAGCGTCACCTATTTTAAGTGGCTGGTCAGCAGACCCATGAGTTGCCTGCGGCAGATCTTTAAGCTTAGCCCATCGCTTTTGAGCCCCTTGACGAGCGATTTCTCGTCTCTCATCCGCAGACAGTTTTTCAGCGCGGCTTTTGCCGCCTTTAGATTGAGGGGAATCAGTCATTTCAACACTCATGCTTGCTGAACCCGAAGTATGCATGCTTGCTAAAAATCAGCAAGCATTTTTTTACAGACATCAGAATTGCTTGCTTGGCGCTCTCCGCAAATGCACCAACACGGCTTTTTCGCCGACATACCATCGACTCATATCACTGAGCAGGCGGCGACTCGGCATGTACTGTTCCGCTATATCGAGGCAGTTTTACGTGTCGCAAAAAAGAGACTCCCTAGGGGCGCACCCGACGCGATTGATGCGCCGCGTTTTAACGCGGCTTACCCCTTCGGGGCGCCTTCGGCGTCGCGCGCCCTTCCGGGTCGCGCCGAACGCAGGTGCCTCCAACCGGCAGAGTCCCCCATAAACAAACAGCCTCCCCTTTTGAGGGAGGCTGTTTGTTTATGGCGCACCCGGCGCGATTCGAACGCACGACCTTTGCCTTCGGAGGGCAACGCTCTATCCAGCTGAGCTACGGGTGCCCGTTGGGGCGTAAGGCCTGTTGAGGCCTTGGACAGGGCGGACCCTAAGCTAAACCGCTTGGGCGCTCAATCCTAAAAACGCAGTCGCCCCCGACTTTTACCACGACTTTTCAAAGTCACGCCAACAGGGCTTTGGACAACAAAAAAGGCCGAACGCTGAGCGATCCGGCCTTTGATATATTTGTGCCTGAAGGGTTTGGTTACATGAACGTTATAGACCTGGCGGCGACCTACTCTCCCGCGCCTTAAGACGAAGTACCATTGGCCCAGGCAGGCTTAACGACCGAGTTCGGAATGGGATCGGGTGGGGACCGGCCGGCATAGCCACCAGGTCAATAACGTTCAAGCTGAGAAGACATTGAATGAAGAACGAGCACGGTGTTTTTGTATGCGCTAACGCTCTCGCTGTTTGAGCGCGCACGGTGCGTTTATTTGAGGGAACGATCAAGCCGATCGGATTATTAGTACTGGTTAGCTTCACTCCTCACGGAGCTTCCACACCCAGCCTATCAACGTGGTCGTCTACCACGATCCTCAGCGAGACCTTGTTTTGAGGTTAGTTTCCCGCTTAGATGCTTTCAGCGGTTATCTATTCCATACTTAGCTACCCTGCTGCGCGGCTGGCGCCACGACAGGTCCACCAGAGGTATGTCCATCCCGGTCCTCTCGTACTAGGGACAGATCCTCTCAAGTCTCGAACACCCACGGCAGATAGGGACCAAACTGTCTCACGACGTTCTGAACCCAGCTCACGTACCACTTTAAATGGCGAACAGCCATACCCTTGGGACCTGCTCCAGCCCCAGGATGTGATGAGCCGACATCGAGGTGCCAAACTTTGCCGTCGATATGGACTCTTGGGCAAAATCAGCCTGTTATCCCTAGAGTACCTTTTATCCGTTGAGCGATGGCCCTTCCACGCAGGACCACCGGATCACTATGGCCGACTTTCGTCTCTGCTCGACTTGTCAGTCTCGCAGTCAGGCGGGCTTATGCCATTGCACTCAGCGAACGATTTCCGACCGTTCTGAGCCCACCATCGCGCGCCTCCGTTACACTTTGGGAGGCGACCGCCCCAGTCAAACTACCCACCACGCCATGTCCCGGACCCGGATAGACGGGCCGCGGTTAGACGCCAACAGCAATAAGGGTGGTATTTCAAGGATGGCTCCACAGAGACTGGCGCCCCTGCTTCATAGCCTCCCACCTATCCTACACATGTTGCTGCTAACGCCAAGGCGAAGCTATAGTAAAGGTTCATAGGGTCTTTCCGTCTGACCGCGGGAACCCCGCATCTTCACGGGGAATTCAATTTCGCTGAGCCTATGCTGGAGACAGTGGGGAAGTCGTTACGCCATTCGTGCAGGTCGGAACTTACCCGACAAGGAATTTCGCTACCTTAGGACCGTTATAGTTACGGCCGCCGTTTACCGGGGCTTCAATTCGGAGCTTGCACCCCTCCTTTTAACCTTCCGGCACCGGGCAGGCGTCAGACCCTATACGTCGCTTTACAGCTTCGCAGAGCCCTGTGTTTTTGATAAACAGTCGCTACCCCCTGGCTTGTGCCACTCAGTCCTGCTTGCGCAAGGTGAGTCACGCTTATCCCGAAGTTACGCGTGTAATTTGCCGAGTTCCTTCAGCATAGTTCTCTCAAGCGCCTTGGTATGCTCTACCTGACCACCTGTGTCGGTTTCGGGTACAGTCTATGTATGAGTTATTTCCAGGGACAGCTTCGCTGCACGTACAATCCAATAAGCACGTACAACTTACACCATCCGTCACTTCATACTGGCTCCGGAATATTCACCGGATTCCCATCGACTACGCCTTTCGGCCTCGCCTTAGGGGCTGGCTAACCCTGCGCAGATTAGCTTTACGCAGGAACCCTTGGTCTTTCGGCGAGAGTGTCTCTCACACTCTTTATCGCTACTCATGTCAGCATTCTCACTTCCGATACCTCCAGCCAACCTCACGATTGACCTTCTCAGGCTTACGGAACGCTCCGCTACCGCTCACTTACGTGAACCCATATCTTCGGCGTATGGCTTGAGCCCCGTTACATTTTCCGCGCAGGATCGCTTGATCAGTGAGCTGTTACGCTTTCTTTAAAGGATGGCTGCTTCTAAGCCAACCTCCTGATTGTCAATGCAATCCCACATCGTTTCCCACTTAGCCATAACTTGGGGGCCTTAGATGATGGTTAGGGTTGTTTCCCTTTTCACGACGGACGTTAGCACCCGCCGTGTGTCTGCCGGACAGTTCTCTTGGGTATTCGGAGTTTGGTTAGAATTGGTACAGCTCGCGCCGCCCGCATCCATCCAGTGCTCTACCCCCCAAGGAATACATCCGACGCTCTACCTAAATAGATTTCGCGGAGAACCAGCTATGTCCAGGTTTGATTGGCCTTTCACCCCTATCCACAAGTCATCCGAGTCTTTTTCAACAGACACCGGTTCGGAC